>JACNLB010000157.1 GCA_014381755.1 Fidelibacterota bacterium
GCAATGCTTTATCGAACTGGTCTGAAATAATCCGCTGCTGAAGCCAGTTTTGGCTGAATGCATTTCCGTTCAGTAAAACAAAAAATAATATGGATATTATAATTTTCATTTTTATTATTTAATCAAATATAGTTCTATTAGTTCCTACGATTTAAAGCCAAAAGTCATACATTTTTTATACTGTAATTCTTAAAATTTTCTGCCTGGTCAAATATTTCTTCATAGACTTCATCTCTTTCAACCGGTGGATAACCATGTTCGTCTAACAATAATATTAATCCAACTTTTAATGCAGATTTAATATCATTACGCCTATTCCAATCCGGGAATTTAGCTTGTTCATCTACTAATTCTTTCACTGCTTTTGCTAATTCAATGAGTTTGTCTTCTGGATATTTAAAATCATACTTGACACATAGATCTTTGAGAATATCATAAAAGGCTTTTTCTTCAAAATCGATTCCAAGTTCCTCACCAGCGGAAAATTCTTTATGTACATCCCAAATCATATCGGTTAAATGTTCCGCCATTTCTTCATAGACTTCACTTTGCAATACATCATCTTCATTTCGTTCGTTATAATTTTCCACAAGGAATTGCATTTTTTTAGTGAAATCAATTCCTTTTACTTTATTGACTTTTTTGATTTCATCGATTGCTTTGGCTAATAGATGTAGTAGTAATTTTATTTTAGTATTGGGCAATTTTATTTTATCAATTTTTGCCAAATAATCTTCGTCAAAAATATCTTGTTCTGCATCTGAATTGTCACCGAGTTTGAAAATTTCCTCTACGCCATCACTCTCTAAAGCATCTTTGATCATTTCTCTGACTTTAGCGTTCATTTGTGCAGTGTCAGGGGCATTTCCTTTGGTCAGCTTAAATACAATGGACCGAACAGCGAGATAAAAATGCACATAATCTCTTTCCTTTTGAGTTAATTGTTCACTCCCTGCACAAATATCGTAGGCGGCTTTGAGCCGTTTAACCAAACCCATAAAACGGGTTTCATTTTCTTGGGTTATTTGCACAAATTCAGCAGCCATATTTAGCGTATTCAACTGCTCTAATGCTGTCCCATTAAAATATTTTGAACTATCAAATTTGTGAAAGATTTTTGTCAACAAGTCTAAATGGTTTCTCACCACAATTAAAGATTCTTGAATGTCTTCAAAATTGTCTTCTTCACCTTTATTATATTTGGCTAAAGCAAGATTCATTTGCTTTTTAATACCAATATAATCAACAACCAATCCTTTCTTTTTTCCTTTATATTTTCTATTTACCCTTGAAATAGTCTGAATTAGGCTGTGCTGCCTAATGGGTTTATCAATGTAAATAGAATCTAAAAATGGTACATCAAAACCCGTGAGCCACATGTCCACAACAATGGCAATTTTAAAATTGGATTTTTCATTTTTAAACTGCCTGTCCAATTCTTTTCTATGCTCTTTTGTCCCTAATAAATCATACATTTCTTTTGGATCATCTTTTCCCCGAGTCGTCACCATTTTGATACGCTCCATGGGTTTTATTTCTCTTTTTTCCCTATCAGTCAAAGATGATCCCATAGCCGTTTCTTTGACATTCCATTGTGGGCGTAAATCAATAATATTTTTATACAACTCGTAAGCAATTTCTCGACTACTACACACAAACATTGCTTTCCCATTAACGGTAGCACCTTCTGAAACTCTTTTATCATAATGCTGAACAAAATCTTCTGCCAATGCTTGCAATCTGTCTGGATCGCCAAGAATTGAATTCATGGTAGCCGTTGCTTTTTTACTTTCTTCTATTTGATATTCATTGGCGCCTTCTTCTGCCGCATCTTCGTAATATTTTTCAATCTTTTCTAATTCACGGTTATGCAATACTATTTTTGCAGCTCTCCCTTCATATACGATTCTTACAGTAATTTCATCTTTTACGGACTCTGTCATGGTATAGGCATCAACAACTTTACCAAATACATCCAGAGTTGCATCGATGGGCGTTCCCGTAAATCCGACAAAAGTGGCATTGGGTAATGAATCGTGTAAATATTTTGCAAATCCGAATGTCTTTTTAACTCCCGTTACAGTTACTTTTATTTTTTGATCTAAATTGGTTTGACTGCGATGAGCTTCATCAGAAATACAAATGACATTGCTTCTGTCCGTCAATAATTGAATATCTTCTGTAAACTTTTGAATGGTGGTTAAAAATACACCGCCACTTTGTCTGCCTTGTAAATACTCTCTTAATTTTGCTCTGCTTTCCACACTTGTTACTAAATTATCGCCAATAAAACTTTTTGCATTTGTAAACTGTTGAGAAAGTTGATTGTCTAAATCGGTACGATCAGTTATCAGAACAATGGTTGGACTGCCAAAATGGGCACTTTTCATGAGTAATCGCGTCAAGAAAAGCATGGTAAAACTTTTTCCACTTCCTGTGGCTCCGAAGTAAGTCCCGCCTTTGCCATCACCATTCGGTTTTTCTGCTTTTTTAATACTGTCGAATAATGCACGGGCAGCATAATATTGGGGATAACGGCATAATATTTTTTCGTCCTTTTTTGAACTATCGGGCAAATAGATAAAATTTCTAATAATATCTCTGATTCTGTCTTGGTGCAGCATCCCTTGAATCAGTGTAAACATACTGTCAATTCCATCCACATCCTTTGCTAAACCCGCGATGCGCCTCCAACCATAATAATATTCATAAGGAGCAAAAAAGGAACCTGCTTTATTATTTACACCATCACTGATGACGCAAAAGGCATTGTATTTGAATAATTCCGGAATATCTCTTTTGTATCGGGTTGTTAATTGTACATATGCATCGTGGATGGTGGCATCTTCTCTTATGGCAGATTTAAACTCAAAGACCACAACCGGTATTCCGTTTATATAAATGATGCCATCAGGAATACGTTTTTCTGTGCCAAAGATTTCTAGCTGATTTACAAATTTATAGATATTATTATCTTTACCAAATCCCGGTTTCGGTTCAGCCACAACACTATCTAAATGTTTACTTTGTTGTTGAAGATTTAATCCGCAGTAATCAATGAGTTCAATATGGATATCTTTCTGACTGCGATCTTCTCTTTTTAAAATAAAACCATCCGCCAGCCATCGCATGACAGTTTTATTGCTGTCGTATAAGTCAAATGATGAAAGTCGTTTTAACTGAAGAATAATAGAATTTGCTTCTGTTTCTGTCAGCCCATCTTTTTTATAATGTGTGAGTAAAAATGTCCTTAAATCTTCATCTATAAGGACTTCGTCATCGTTTCGAGAAATTGTATGACCCAAATGGTGCGGATATTTTTCATTTCCTAAAAGTTCAATAAACGCTTTTTCTAATTTTGCTTCTGTAAATTTCATGAAATAATATCTAACAATTTTTTAAATGAATCGAATATAGCTTTTTCATTTGGAATTTCAGAATAAGCCAATTGAGAGAGTTCTGAAGAATATGTTCTTTTTAATGATTTCCAGCAAAAATCAAAATTGACAAGAAGGGGTGATTCTAATAAAGGACGTTCACTCCATGAAATGGGTTCATCGAATATATCTTTATCATGTTCCAATAATTTGAAGAACCTTTTTTTAAATTCGTTTGAGTGGATAAAGGATTTGCAATCTTTATCGTTGAGTAAAAAATAAATGTCATAAAAATGTCGAATTTTAGATGCGATGCTCGGAATATAATTATCGACTTGAGAATGGCGAATCAAGGATACTAATTTTTCCAATAAGGTTTGATTTTTGCTTAATACATTGATTTTAAATGGATTTAGTTCAAATTCATCAATCATTGATGTTCGATCTGTCGTAACAATAAAGTCATGAATAAAACTGGAAATATTCTTTAATTCATAGGGAAAAGGGTTAGCAAACGCATTGATTTCAACAATGAGTTTATCTTTTTTATTCTTTTGCACACCACTTTCATACTCATGGACTGTTTTGCGATTCTTTCCCTTTTTGGCGGTAATTCCATCTACTGTTACTTCTGTTAGTCCTACTGTCATGATTTTTTCAATGTGTCGAATCAATTTTCTCATAGGATTTCCTGATTTCGCAGCAGATTCTATAATGGCAATATCTATATCTTCAGAAAACCGGTCTATAAGTTGATACCCCTTTGATAAAGATGTGCCACCCTTAAACACAGCATGAACGGCATACTCACTTTTTGAGAGTTGATTCAAGACATAAGATATCCAATAATCTTTTTCTATAAATACAGGATTGATTTTTTTATCTTGCGCCACAACTGAAACCATTTCCCCAAATAATCTTTTATTTAGATGCAAATTCATTGGATATTCCACGATTGTTTATTGGGTAATATTGTCTCTGCAATGTCTATTTTATAAACGGTAATGGGATTCAAAGAATTAAACAGGGATGATGTGTCCATCGGTAATTTGATCTGTGTTAACATTGCACCCAATAATGCCCTGGTGGCTGGGGGATATTTCAACGATAAGCGCATCATGGTTTTTACATCAGATTGTCCTAATTTTTTCAGAATAGACTGCAGTTGTTTACAGGCTTGACTTACCGTGCTGTCCGGAATTTTTTTTATATATCGAATCGCATCCAAAATTTGAAGCAGGGGAATGTTTTCTTTGGTGATGATATTTTTTTGTTTGATAAATGAAATGGTATAAACACCTCGTTTAAATGTTGGGCGTATATCATTTTTTCCAATTTGGATCGTATTGCTCACCTGTGTTGAAAGTCTCAATTGATTATAAATACTGTAACCGGTAAGATATCCCACTGTTTTATTATTTTTTTCAAGAATATCTTTTACAATTTGGTATGGTTCCGGCTGTAGATCACCAAAGGGCGTAGATTGGGGTTTATAATATTTCCCCTTGGATAGTTTAATAATTCTGCCGGATGATGCCATTCGGTTTAAACATTTTATAATGGCTTCTTTTTGATTCACATCACTAATAAAATCCTTATAGGTGAACACATACCCTTTAGAAAACTTATCTATCTTAAGTCTAATTATATCTGTCGTTATCATTGGTATAAGCTACTATATAATAGCTTAATATGTCCAGTTTATTTTATAAAAAACTGGACAAATAAAAAGGTGACCAATCTATTTCTCGTTTATGTTCTATGCGGTTGGTTTCAGTAATTTTCATTTTTTCAATTGCTTTGTTTTATTCTCAAGTTGTTTGATAAAATCCTTTTCCACTTGAGAAATTCTATTTTTAATTGTGTCCTTATATTTTTCATATTCATCATGTGCTTTTTTAATTGCTTCTTCGTGACTAATCGTTCCCAGTTCTTGTAAAATATCTTTATTTGTCATTTTTAAAAAAGTATCCAATTGTTTTTTCCAATCCATCATATACATTGGTGTTCGATCTAAAGCCTGTATTTCTGCAATTTCTAAAAAGGCAGTTACCATTCGGTTTAAAATATTGAGCTCATCTTCTGATAAATAATTTTTTGCAATTTCAGTTTCTTGCTTGCTTGGTATTTCACCCTTATAATTTGTTAAACCAATATGTTTTTTTGACGAATCAACTCGTCTATAAATTGTTTCTGCAGCTGTTTCTCCATGTGATGCCCAGTGCATTTTGTTTTGAACCGTTTTGAAAAATAGAATCGAATCTTCTGTTTTTGGATCGTAGTCAATGCTGGTGGCATAAATATCCAATACCTTTCGCCAAAACACTTTTTCACTTGAACGAATATCACGGATACGAGCCAACAACTCATCAAAATAATTTCCGCCCCCTGCTTGTTTCAGCAGTTCATCGTTCATGGCAAAACCTTTTATCAAATATTCTTTAATCAGTGCTGTTGCCCATATTCTAAAATGAACACCTCTGTGAGATTTGACCCTGTAACCTACCGAAATAACCATATCCAGATTATAAAACTTTACGATTTTGGTTTGAGTTTTACCTTCTATCGCTCCATGCTGAGTGGTGTGTGCAAAATTTGCACATACCACTTTTTCACTTAATTCATTTTCTGTGAAGATTTTTTTTATATGCTTACTTATTACACTCCTATCTCTCTGAAATAGTTCTGCAATCTGCTCTATATTTAACCACACCGTTTCATTCTCAAAATGGGTTTCTATTTTGATTTTACCATCTTCAGTTTGGTAGATGATGAGTCGGTTTTTTTTATTCATTTTCCTATCACTTCCTTCTCTAAATCCAAATCGCTGGTGAGTTCTCGTTTATTTTCTATGCGATTGGTTTCATTCATACTGTTCTATAGATTTATTTATATAATCCGTCAATTTCTATTTGTAGGTTATTTTTATATGCATTTCTCCATTCTTCTTGATTAAGAGAACCATTATTAATGTTATCGATTAAAAAATCAGCCCAATCATCATTAAACAAATAATCATTATGTGGTTCATCATAAAAACAATATCTCGTATCTGTTTGAAATGGATCCCTTATATTGTTTTTTGATGATGGTCTTATATTTAAACATGAATACAAACATATGTGGTCATGTGAATTAAAAGTGATTGATACATTTTCATTTACTTTATTTATAACTGAAGTGGACCCCATAGTCTGAGCAGTCTTTTTACTTTTTAAGGTGTAAAATTCT
>JACNLB010000160.1 GCA_014381755.1 Fidelibacterota bacterium
ATCGTTTTTACTATTTTGCTTATAGGTGGCTTTTTTCTTATCAAATATGTTTTTTGATTATTTATCATTCTTTCCAGCTTTGAATAATTTTAAATTGCATGTTCTTTTCGGGGTGTAGCGCCCGCCTTTGCTTTGCTCCGGCGGACAGGCAGCCCGGCAATTCCATCGTAATGGAATAAAATAGATTAGCTAATCGCTGATAATGTTAATTGTACATTATCTGAAAATTCGGGGTGTAGCGCAGCCCGGTTAGCGCGCGTCGTTCGGGACGACGAGGTCGAAGGTTCGAATCCTTTCACCCCGACTTTTATTTTTGGAGTGCATCAACCGTGTTGATGCTCCATATTAAAAAATAAACTTTGAAGACAGAAAATGAGTTACGATCATAAAAACATAGAAAAAAAGTGGCAAGCGTTTTGGGAAGAAAACAGAACCTTTAAAGTATCTGAAAATTCTGATAAACCCAAATATTATGTGCTGGATATGTTTCCTTATCCATCGGGAGCCGGGCTTCATGTGGGACATCCCCTGGGATATATTGCTACGGATATCATCGCCCGCTACAAACGCATGAAAGGCTATAATGTGCTCCATCCAATGGGCTGGGATGCATTTGGTCTTCCGGCGGAACAATATGCCATTAAAACAGGAACTCACCCTCGGGATACAACCAAAACGAATATTGATAATTTTCGCCGTCAGATCAAAATGCTGGGTTTTTCATATGATTGGGATCGAGAAATTAATACCACCGATACCGGATACGTAAAATGGACTCAGTGGATATTTTTGCAGCTTTACAATAAAGGATTAGCCTATGAAGCTGATAAACCTGTTAATTGGTGTCCGGAATTAAAAGCCGTCTTGGCTAATGAAGAAGTTGTTGATGGAAAATCCGAAATCGGCGGACATCCGGTCCATCGCGTGCCCATGCGCCAATGGATGCTTAAAATCACTGAATATGCTGAATCGTTATTATCCGGCTTGGATGATCTGGATTGGCCCAATAGCGTAAAAGAATTGCAGCGAAACTGGATTGGACGGTCAGAAGGTGCTGAAGTGGATTTTAATGTGGTTGGCATGGAAGATGTCATTACAGTATTTACAACGCGCCCTGATACGTTATTTGGCGCAACATACATGGTGTTGGCACCGGAGCATCCATTGGTCGATGAATTGACATCGGCAGACCAAAGGGATGCCGTTAACAATTATCAGGAGAAAGCCAGTCGAAAATCGGATTTAGAAAGGGGAGAGCTCAATAAGGAAAAAACGGGTGTTTTTACGGGAAGTTATGCTGTCAATCCGGTTAATGGTGAAGAGATACCCATCTGGATAGCTGACTATGTTTTGATGACGTATGGTACAGGCGCCATTATGGCTGTTCCCGGGCAAGATCAACGGGATTGGGATTTTGCGAAAGAATTCGATTTAACCATCATTCGTACTGTCGAGCCTGGGGAAGATTTTGACGGTGAGGCATTTTTAGGAGAAGGTCCGGCGATTAATAGCGATTTTCTAAATGGATTATATATTGCTGATGCGAAATCAAAAATGATTAAATGGTTAGAAAAGGAGAAAAAAGGAAAGGGGACAGTTCAGTACAAATTACGTGATTGGTTATTTTCTCGGCAGAGATACTGGGGCGAACCCATGCCAATTATACATTTTGGTGATGAAGCAAAACCATTGGATGAATCAGATTTACCTTTAGTATTACCTGAAGTTGAAAAATATGAACCCACGGGTACGGGGGAATCTCCTTTAGCAACTATTACAGACTGGGTTGAAATCAAGAACGATGAGGGTAAAGTGATAGGATTGCGAGAAACAAACACCATGCCCCAATGGGCAGGTTCCTGTTGGTATTACCTACGTTATATTGATCCAAAAAACAGTGAGAATGCATGGGATTCAGACAAGGAGTCCTATTGGATGCCCGTTGATTTATATGTAGGCGGGGCAGAGCATGCTGTTCTTCATTTGCTCTATGCCCGTTTCTGGCATCATGTATTAAACGACTTGGGCTTTGTCTCGACGAGAGAACCATTTCAAAAGCTATTTAATCAAGGTATGATTCTCGGTGAAGATGGATCTAAAATGAGTAAATCTCGTGGAAATGTGATCAATCCTGACGATGTTGTCGATGAATTCGGTGCTGACTCCATGCGCTTATATGAAATGTTCATGGGGCCTTTGGATAAGTCAAAACCATGGAATACTGCAGGATTGCAAGGCTGTTCACGATTTATAAATAAATTATGGGATAAAGTATGTTCAAGTGATGGAAAAAATGACTGTATAACTGCAGATAGGTCAAACAGTGAAACGGTTAAGTTATTACATCAAACCATTAAAAAAGTTGGCGATGATGTAGAAAATATGCGTTTTAATACGGCTATTTCTCAAATGATGATTTTTACGAACCATTTAATTACACTCAAAACAATAAATCATGATATTTTAAAGACATTTGTACAATTGTTAGGACCATTTATTCCACATACTGCTGAAGAAATATGGAATCGCTTGGATGAAGATCAGTCATTAACGTATGAAGCATGGCCGGATTATGATGAAAACGTGGCAAAGGAAGATCTAATAAACATCGTTATACAGGTTAACGGAAAATTAAGAGCGAATATAGAAATTGAATCAAATGCGGAAAAAGAGTCTGTATTAGACAAAGCAAGGGAAAATCAAAAGATTTTGTCTTATTTATCCAATGGTGAACTTATAAAGGAAATATATGTACCGGGGAGATTGGTAAACTTCGTCGTGAAGTAGAATATATTACACTATCCTATTATACATAATATATATTATACGTCAAATACTTATTGAGTCCTTCAGTCGGTCCAAATTCTCCTTTGTCCCTATAACCATTATAGTTTGGTCTCTATGCAATATTTGATCGGAACTTGGATTCACCCTTACATCGCCTTTTGCGTCTATAATGCCTACTATTAAGAGTTCATAATCCTCTCTTAAGCGGCAATCTTTCACCATCATTCCGTCAAATCGTTCCAATTCACTCATCTGAATTTCATCAATTCCGTAATCTATGGACGTCTGTTGTGGAGTTGTTATAGAAACACTGTCTTCCAATTGAGGACTTAATAATAATTCTGACATCTTATGCCCTCCTGTTATGTATGGATTGACAATTTTATCCACACCGGCTCTACGCAGTTTTGACGATGTATCATTCACACTGCACCTGGAAACGAGAAAAGCATCGCTGTTTAGCGTTCTGATGGACATGCTGACAAATAAATTGTCCTGATCTGTATTTAAGACAACGACAATCCCTTTTGCTTTCTGGACTCCGGCCTCGATGAGCGTTTCTTCTAATGTGGCATCGCCTTCAACATATAAAAAACCGCATTCCTCTATTTTACGTATTTTTTCAGAATTAAATTCAACAACAACGAAATGCTGCTTTTTTTCGTGCATTTCTTTTGCAATAACAGCTCCCATCCTGCCGTAACCGCAAATGATGTAATGATCATGTAGTTTTTTAACTGATTTAAGCATTTTATTTCTCCGGTATAAGTCTAAACGGAACAATTCCTTACTATATTCTGAAAACAAATACGCAACACCTGTTACGCCAAATAATATGACTACAATTGCCCAAATTTTTCCAGCGTCGTTGAGTGGTTGCGTTTCACTAAATCCCACTGTGGAAAGTGTAATAATCGTCATATATACACTCTCCAAGACAGACCAGTCTTTTCCAAGACTGTAAAAGCCAAAAGAACCGATAAAGATTACCGAACCAAAGTAAATAAAAAATCGTAAGCGTGTTTGTAGTTGCATTATCCTATAATGATTTCCGTCATTAATAATACATCAAAAATATTATACAGACCGTCATGATTTAAATCAATAACCTGTTGATGATATTCCGTTGGTTCTTCCTCATTCATAATAAGCAGGGCTAATTCAATTAAATCCTGGTAATTCACAACTCCATCTCCATTCATGTCACCGGCAATCAGTACAGGATTTGATTCAAATGTATAATCCCAGATGCCTCGACCGTATGTACCAAAACGTGCCGTAAAAATTTCATGAATATATTCTACTGTCCAATAGGTTTGGTCCGGAGCTGATAACGCACTCATTTCGCTCCATAAATTATCCTCCACAGAATAAATATAGGGTCCCACTTCAGTTGCTGCAAAAAGTAATGATTCGTCGGGAAGTCCTTCAATATCAAACACGAGTGTGTTTGGGAGTCCATTGTACATAGAATTAAACGTCTGTCCATTATCTGTTGTTTTAAACACCGGAGGATTTGAATAGCCGCTGCCACCGATAACAACTGTGCCTAGATTTGCATTGGATGGATGAATTGTTGCTCCATAGAAATAATGTGATTCCGGGCCTGTAAAATTAGTTGATAAAGTCCAATTGGCTCCTCCATTTGTACTGACATAAAATTTTCCATTTGTAGTCAAGACGTACCAATGCGACGAATTAATTGGTGAATAAGCCATTGCAGAAATTGCCCCATCAAAATTAAACGGCATTTCCTGAATGGACATCCCTCCACCTACAATTGTCATTTTAATCATGTGATTTCCGCCATTTAACCCACCACCGCCTAAATAGGCAATATTTTCACTGGAAGGATCATTCATCAAGGGTGGAAGCCATAATTGACCTGTGCTGGTAAATTCCCAATAGACATAATTTGTACTATTGACAATATCGTCATAATAAATAGAGAATCCGGGGTAATTCATCCAAATGCTGGCACCACTATTTGCTGATGCAATATGTCCGTAATCGCCGCTGATAACCTGCTCAAAATCCAGTGATCCTCCTGTATCATTACCCAAATGGCGCTGAAATCCCTGATCCTGACTCCCAACATAAATATGGTAAGGAGCAAAACGGCTGGTATAGGTTGAATAGTATTGACTGACTCCAAGTCCGTTTAAAGATAGATTTTGAACCGTGCTAAAATCATCATAGGAAATATAGATTCCACCGTCAGTACTGATAAGCTGGAATTCTTCGCCATTTTCATCAATAAAATATCGTATCTCCGGAATATCGGCGTGGAGAAAAATGGATGGATTTCCGTAATATTCGTACCAATGGTTAATCAAATCCCAACTTTGGCCCCCATCGTTGCTTACATATGCATCTACAGATCCAATAGCAACTTTATTAGGGTCAATGTTTGAACTATTCATACTATTGCTCATGAATGTTCCTGTGGGTAAATCGCCCTGATTCGTCCATGTTAACCCGCCATCCATGGATCGAAAAAGTTCATTATCAACTCGCGCAAAAAGAAATTCCGTACCATTCGAAACGCCGCCTGTCAAATTATTATTTCCACTGCTTACAGGTGAAAATGAGCCGACTAAAGTGTAAGTATCATTTACAGTAATTTCATAAATATTGCCATCATTTTGAAGAAATATACTCCCACTTTCATATTGCGGTGCCCACATTTCAAACGCATCTCCTGACATGGTGAATCCGTCACTAGCTCGTATATCTATAATTTGAGAAAATGATTGCCCCATATTCGTGGATTTATAGACTGTTGAAATCATTTCCCAACTGGAATAATCCCATTCAATGACTCCCAAATAAACAATGTTTTCATTATCAGGATGTATAAGAGCTCTGTAAATATATCCCCAACTTTGGAATGAACTTAACCCTGTTGCGTCTGAAATTGTCAACCCATCATCTTCGGTATAATTAAATCCCTTACTGTTTGAAAAACATAATCTGGGTGAATCATTATTATCCAGTAAACGTAAAAAATGAACCCCTTTTAATTGACGATAGTCCGTTAAAGACATCCACCCCGTTCCATCCAGATTTCCTTTCCAAATATTCCCGCCGGAAGACGCAACATAAATCGAATTATTTGCAAAGTCAACTTCCGCTACGCGAATACGACCAGCCTGATTATTACTTCCTCTTTCAAACCACTCCCCGGGAACATCCCGCGATGTTAATCTGGATTGTGGCAATTTCCTGTTATTTTTACTAATGATTCCTTGATCAATAAGATTCTTCCTTTTTTCCGCTACTCTTCTGTTGCGTTCATCGCGAGTTGCTTTATCCATGGATTCCCAATCCGTGTCCGGATGGGCCTTATGCATTTGACGAATATATTCCTTGCGATGTTTTTTGAATTCTTTTTTATCCTTTTTATACTGAATAATCTCCGTGGGACTAGGAAGAGAACTGGGATCAATAATTGGTAAATTTTGAAGGGGTTTTAAGAATAATTCAGATACTAAAACAGTCATTGTGAAAAAAAATAAAATAAGGATTTTTGACTTCATGATTCTACAGACCCACTTATCCAATTTAAATAATCTTTTGATCCTTTTTGAATATTAAGAGTAATTATTTCCGGTGTGTCATAGGGATGAATTTTACTCAAGGAATCATAAACATTTGTTTCTTGATCAGCTGTTGTTTTAATCAAGAGGAGAAACTCATTTTCCCGGCACACTTCATTTTTCCATTTATAGACTGATTCTATATTTGGAATAATATTTACACATGCAGCTGTGTTTTGCGTTACCAAATGATTGGCAATGAA
>JACNLB010000088.1:0-27516 GCA_014381755.1 Fidelibacterota bacterium
TTTTTTTTATTCAAAGCATGGAGCTGAAATAACTTGTCGTTTTCGGAAGAGTATTAAAGTAAGAAAATGTAAATGATAAAAAAGACTAGGAAAAGTATTCGTTTGAACTTAAATCAGTGAATCAACAGTAATATCTGAAAAATTTGACTGTATTGAATTCAGCCTGACTAAATCCGCTCCCCGAATCAAGGCTTTTTCATTGACAGAAATAAGATTATGACGCCGTTTTGGAAGCACTTTTTTTAATGCTTTTATAATTGAGTCAATTTCAAGTATAGGGTGTAACTCTAGATAAGAACCCAAGAGAACCATATTCATGATTTTTGCATTTTTTAATTGTAATGCTTCTTTCACCCCCAAAATGCTGTGGATTGAGATATCGTCCCTGGTTGGGGAATTAATGATATTATTATTTTCATAAAACAAGCTTCCTCCTGTTTTAACATCCTTTTCAAATTTATCCAGGGAAGGTTGGTTTAAAACAATAAGTGTATCAAAACGATTAATAATTGGTGAACTGATTCTTTCATTGGAAATAATAACAACACAATAAGCAGTGCCACCCCGCATTTCAGGTCCATAACTGGGCATCCATGTGACTTCTTTTCCTTCCAGCATTCCTGCATAGGCTAATGTCATACCCATGGATAAAACACCCTGTCCGCCAAAACCCGCAATTATTAATTCAGTCTTCATGGTTTACTCTTCTTTCTGGGGAATTTTAATATTTCCCAGAGGATAAAATTCAAACATGTTTTCAGCAAGCCAATCGTTTGCTTCAAGGGGAGTCATTTTCCAACCCGATGGGCAATTTGATACTATCTCTACAAAACTGGTACCGCCTTTTCCATCTATCTGGTATTGAAATGCTTTTAACAGCGCTTTCTTTGTTTTACGTACAGATTTTGAATTATGCACTGCTTGTCTTGTAACATAATAAGCGCCATCCAGCAAGGCAATCATATCGGCAATTTTGATAGGATGCCCCATAAGGTCTAAATTTCTGCCCTCGGGGCATGTTGAAGTCTTTGCTCCCTCCAATGTTGTCGGAGCCATTTGTCCACCTGTCATACCGTAGATACCGTTGTTGATAAAGACCATTACGATATTTTCACCCCTATTTATAGTGTGAATCGTTTCGGAAGTACCGATAGCAGCCAAGTCTCCATCTCCCTGATATGTAAATACAATTTTATCCGGAAAGACTCTTTTAATCCCGCTGGCACATGCAGTTGCTCTTCCATGGGCGGCTTCCTGCATATCTACATTCAAATAATCATAAGCCAGTACAGAACAACCAACCGGTGCGATTCCGATTGTCCTTTCCACAATATCTAATTCTTCCACAACTTCCATAAGAAGACGATGAACAACAGAATGACTGCAGCCAGGACAATAATGATTTGGAACATCGATTAATAAATCAGGTCGATCCCAAACTATGTCCATGCTTTTGTCAGGAGTTAATATTTTTTCAGATACGTCTACATCAACCATATTATACATTCAATGCTGATTTAATTTTTGATCCATTCATTTTTCGCAATTTTTCTAAAATATCGTCAGGTTGAGGTATCATTCCGCCCATCCGTCCATAAAACTCCACGGGGATTTTACCTTCTACTGCCAATTGAACATCTTCTACCATTTGCCCCGCACTCATTTCTACAACCAGAATCTTCTTTACTTTATCTGCGAAATTATTGAGAGCAGTGGATGGAAAAGGGTAGAGGGTTTGTGGGCGGAGCAAGCCAACCTTTAAGCCTTCTTTCCTCGCAAGCTCCAACGCTTTGTGCGAAACTCTGGAAGAAAGGCCATAGGCGACGATAAGTAAATCAGCATCATCGGTAAAAAGTGTTTCATATCGTACTTCTTTTGCTTCAATCTCCCGGTATTTACGCTGGAGAATTTTATTGATCTTTTCCATATCTTCAGGTTGGAGATGAAGTGATGTAAGAATATGCTGTTCCCTTCCATTAATTCTACCTGTAGTTGCCCATTCTGTTTTATCAGTCAAATGCTCTTTTACAACATAATCTGGAAATTCAACCGATTCCATCATTTGACCCAAAGCACCATCTGCAAGAATTAAAACAGGTACACGATATGTATCTGCAAGATCAAACCCTAAAAAAGCAAAGTTTGCCATTTCCTGTACACTGTTTGGGGCTAGCACAATGAGTTGATAATCACCATGTCCGCCTCCTTTTACTGCTTGAAAATAATCCCCTTGGGAAGGTTGTATCGTTCCCAATCCCGGACCGCCTCTCATGACGTTAACTATAACACAAGGTATTTCGGTACAAGCTAAATAAGAAATTCCTTCCTGCATCAGGCTGAAACCTGGGCTACTTGTACTCGTCATTACCCTGGCACCGGCACCGGCTGCGCCATACACCATATTGATTGAAGCAATTTCACTCTCCGCCTGGACAAAAGTACCGCCCCGATCAGGAAGCTCCTTTGACATATATTCCAAAAGTTCAGATTGCGGTGTAATTGGATAACCAAAAAATCCCTGGACTCCAGCTCGAATAGCTGCTTCAGCCAAGGCTTCGTTACCTTTCATTAAACGTTTCTGACCCATTAATTTCCTATAAGGCTTTCAATGCCATTTTGCTTGAACTGTTTGTAGTTATTTTTTCCGTTGAAAAATGATTCTTTTTGGTTTTACGATATACTGTAATACAAGCATCTGGGCAAACCAACGCACAATTAATACATCCAGTACACGTATCCTCTGCCAATAATGCGTAATGATACCCTTTGGTATTTAGTTTTGACGACATCTTTAAAGAATCTTGTGGACATTCGTAAACACACAGTTCACAACCCTTACAATATTGCTTATTTATTATTACTGATCCGCGAATTTTCGCCATGGAATTATTTAGTCTCCTTTTGAAATGGGTTTTCTCCAAAAGATGACATGATTCCTTCATTCACTAACTGCTGTGCTTTGGCAAGTCCAAGGCAATTTTTCAATTGCAATGCGTGATCTGCTTCCATGGCAGCTAGGGTGATTAATGTGGATCGCAGTTCTGGATCTGGAATCAATTCCGCCGCCTGAGTATACCAATTTTCAGCGTATTCTTCTTCAGCAATTGCGTCAATGAGAACTTCTTCTAGTGAATTATACTCCTTGATAGGTTTAAGCATAAAATGACTTGAGCTGACAATTTGTATTATTATTCATTATCGAAACCAATTCAATAATAAGATATGCATATCTTATTATTGAATTTATAATATTTTACCCAGTTTTTCAATGTATTAGACTTGGAATAACTGGAGATAGCCTAGCTATAAATATAAAATCAGTTAGGAATTTCTTAACATATTGTTAGTTAAAATGAGAAGTTAATATGTAATACTTAAGTATTTTGATAAGGATGATATTCTATTATTCAGTTCCCCAAATTGTTCTTCTTTAAGTAAAGAAATACAAATACGTATTCCTTCTTTTGTAGAACCGGTGGTGCTTAAGGGGATCCCTGCCATTCCGAAGAGGAGCATGTAATAAAGAAGATCTTCACCGGACATATTTTCCCATCGAATTGTAAAATAAAAACCATCTGCAATTACATCGCCTAAATCATCAGAGTATACAAACTCAAAACTATTAGAAAGAAATATGTCTTTTACTTTTGCAGCATTTTCTCCGTACCAATGTAATTTTTCCATAAAATTGTAACTCCCGTCACAAACTGCTTCAAGTATCGCTGATAGAGCATGCTGTGTCGTTTGGGGAACGCCTCCTGTTGTTGGATATATCCCACCATGAACAAAAGCGTGACCTACTATATCTGTATCAGCATATTTTTTTAAATGGGGATATCTCTTTTTACTTAATTCAGGGGAAAGGATTGTGAATCCCACTCTCTGGCCGGCGTAACTGAAAATTTTTGAACTGGACATAATAATAAAATAATTATCTGTATAATGAGCAACAGATGGTTGATAAGGTGGTTCCCCAGGAATACTGTAATCTTTCCGAAAATCCATACCAAAATAAGAGACGTCTTCAATGCAAATTACATCGTATTCCGTGGCTAGTTTTCCAATTCCCTCCAATTCTTCTTCCTTTAAGCAAACCCAAGTTGGGTTGTTTGGGTTCGACCAGAGTATTCCACCAATTTTCCCGGTTGAAAATAATTCTTCAAGTTTTTTCAGAAGATTTTCGCCCCTGTAATCATACATATCGATTGATTCTGTTTTTAGTCCCAGAAATTTGATTTGCAGTTTATTCACAGGAAATCCCGGATCCAGAAATAAAATTGTATCCGTTTCAGGTCTTCTGCGGCCGGCGACTGCCATGCTGATTAAACACCCGAGCATAGCGCCGACTGTAGGAACACAGTTTTCCGGGTTTATATCAACATTTAGAAACTGTTTTACGAATACCGCGATTGCTTTTTTTAGCCTTGGAATGCCATCAAAAGGCGGATATATGGAAGGGAGTTTTTTATTTTCTTTTAATACGCGGATTTCTTCCTTGGGTCCGATTCGATCAGGCGGCAACCCGGGAATTCCAAATTCCATACGGATAAAATCCACTCCCGATTGAGCCGATAAGTCATTTACTAGTAGCCCCAGTTCTCGAATGCTTACGCGACGAAGATCTATTTCTTTTTCTATAAGTAATTTATCAAGAATCTTTTCATTTAATGGAAATGGCGTTTTTTTCATACCAAGGTATTCTCTTTATTTACGATGTTCATATTCCCACCATTCTTCTAGAAATACGTTAATCATTTCCCGTCTGTATTTCAACGGCATCAAATCATTATCAACTGTTTTGCAGTTTTTCCGGGCTTGTTTGATAAGATTTTCAAGCGTCAAAGTTTCCAATGGTTCTTCAATAAGAATAGGTGTCATGGACACGCCGTTCAGGCAAATACGGGCAATATTATTAATGTCAATTGTGGCGGCAACCGTCAAGGAAGTAAAATCCAGCGTTTTTCGTAAGCGCAATTTTTTATACCACCATCGTTTCGGTTTCATGGACACAGATATTTGGGTTAAAATGTTATCGTTTCCCAAATCGTGAAATTTTATTCCGCAAGGCAAGAAAATATCTTTGAGCGGTTGTTGGGAAACTCCAGCTGAATTTAGCAATGTGATTTCAGCATTTAGTGCAATCAAAGCTGCTGCGGTGTCAGATACATTCCGGGAATAACAATCATTCTTCCCACCTGTAACTTGACAAATATCTCCAACATCACGCAGGCAGGACCCCACGCCATTCCGCCATTCTTGTGATTGATTATAAAAGGTGCATCTATTTCTCACCAATATATTTCCGCCAATCGTAGCTGTTTTGCGAATGACGGGTGTGGCAACGGATTTTGCAGCTTCCACAAGAAGCGGGTATTTATTTTGAATTTTATTTGAAGTGATAATGTCGCCTAATGACGTCATGGCGCCCAGTGTTAAATTACCATCCTTCAAAGAAATGGAATTCAAATCATGAATGGAACTCAAATCTATAATATGATCATTTTTGTCCAGATTTTGTTTTCGATAAATCTGGACATCTGTCCCGCCGGCAAAATAAATGAAATTCCCATCACATTTCTCCGCAATCGAAAAGGCGTCTTGAATCGTATCAGGAGAATGATAATATTCCATTATGCAGTCTCTTTTAGTTTTTTCAGCACTTTATCCGGCGTAATGGGAAGTTCCATCATTCGAATGCCTACTGCATCAAACACGGCATTTCCAATGGATGGCAATACGGGGTGAATGGGCCCTTCGCCCGCTTCTTTTGCCCCATAGGGGCCTTCCGGATCGTTGGATTCGATGATGGTCACATCCATATCGGGTGTATCTAAACTCGATGGAATACGATAATCAAAAAAATTAGCATTCATCTGTTGACCGTTATTATAACGCATTTCTTCCGACATGACCTGCCCCAATCCCATGTGAATACTGCCTTCGATTTGCCCTTCTACAGCAAGTGGGTTCAATGCTTTGCCACAATCATGAGCACCCCAAACTTTTTTCACATTCGTTTCACCCGTTTTTGGATTGACTTCCACTTCAGAAATAAATGCGCCAAAACTATATGAAGGGCTTAATCCGGCACCAGCGCCTTTGAATTTTCCACCCAATTTTGGCGAAATATAAAATCCGCTTTCAACAAAAGCACCCCGACCAGCCATGGCCATTTCCACACCTTCTTCCCAAGAGATATCCAGAGATTTATCTTTTGTGAAAATGCGACCATTCTTAAAAATCAAACTTTCCGCAGAAACATCTTTCTCTTTCGCAATGGCTTTCGCCATTTCACTTCGAACATTAGAAGCGGCTGTTTTTGCCGCATTCCCAACCATAAATGTAACACGACTGGAATAACTGCCTAAATCAACAGGGGTCGTTTTGGTGTCGGCAACTTCCACTTGAACAAAATCCATAGGGATTCCCAATTCTTCCGCCGCAATTTGCACCAGCATCGTATCGCTGCCTTGTCCGATTTCACTTGCACCGCTGAACATGACAATTCGTCCGTCAAAATCAAGTTTGGCGTGAACCACCGTTTGGGGATAACGATTCCACAGAATCGGTAATGCGCTTCCACTGATAAAAAATCCGCAAGCCACACCCAATCCGCGTCCAAACGGAAGTTTTCCGTAGCGATTGTCCCAATCAGATTTTTTTCGTACGGCTGCAATACAATCACGGATACCATTACTGGTGATTCTAAACTCGCCAACCGTAGATGAATGTTCCGATAAAAAATTCTTTTCCCGCAAATCACAGGGATCCATTTTCATGTCGTGGGCCATCATATCCAAAAGCGTTTCTACCGCATATCTTGGGTTAACCGCACCGTGGCCACGCATTGCACCGCATTGATGTTTATTTGTATAGGTTCTTCGTGTTCGAAATCCGAATTTATCAAGCTTGTAAGGACCTTGAAGCAAGACGCCATTATAATAAGATGTCACCACACCAAAACTGCCAAAAGCGCCGCCATCAATAATAATATCCGTATCCAATGCAGTAAGTTTTCCATCGTCATCGCAGGAGATGGACATGGCGATTTCCGTCGGGTGACGTCCATGATGTGTGATAAATACTTCTTCGCGAGAAAAAGTGCATTTTACAGGACGCTTTGTTTTCATGGCAAGATAAGAAACTATCATCTCATGGGGAAACGGGTCACTCTTGCCACCAAACCCACCACCCAATACTGGTTTCTTAACCTGAATTTTATGCAATGGAAGCCCCAGCACTTTTGACAGATTTTTGTGCAGATAATGGGGAACTTGTGTGGCGGAAATTACAGTAAGCGTTTCATCGCCATTCCACATGGCTACAGCGGAATGGGGTTCTGTAAATCCGTGAGTGACACCGGCAAATTTGAAATTCCCTGTTTGTTTATGTTTCGCTGTTTCTAATTCTTTTTCCGGTTCGTTAAAACGTAGTTCCGCTGTTTTGTGGATATTTTTATGATCTTTGGTATGGGGATGAATCTGTTCATGCGATTCACATGTTTTTAATGAATCTTCTGGTGTATAAAATTCTTTGATGGGTTCATATTCCACCCTGAATCTTTTGACGGCAGCCTCCGCAGCTTCAATGGTTTCTGCAGCAACAGCGGCCACAATTTCGCCTTGGTAACGAACTTTCTCAATAGCCATTGCTGTTTCGTCCCTACTGATGGACAAGACACCAAATGGCTGGGGAATGTCTTTACCTGTAATGACAGCGACTACACCCGAAGATGCTTCCACTTCAGTTACATTCAAAGATTTTATTTTCGCATGAGATTCTGTACTGCGAAGAAATCGAACATATAGCATATTCGGAAATTTGAAGTCGTCTGCATACATGGCCTGACCGGTCACTTTTTGCACTGCATCGATGTAGGGGGTTGGTTTGCCAATCGCTCCACTCATGATTGCATCTCTTCTGCGGCATTTTCCACAGCGTCTATAATTTTTTTATAACCGGTACAACGGCAAAGATTTCCGGAAAGATTTTCCTTAATTTCATCTCGAGAAGGCTTTGGGTTTTCTTCAAGAAAGGGAACTGCTGTCATCACAACACCCGGTGTGCAAAAACCGCATTGCAGACCTAAACTTTTAACTAAATGTTTTTGAACCGAATGCAAGTTTTCACCTGCACTTATTCCTTCGATAGTAAGAATTTTTTTACCAACGCAACGCAGGGTAGGAGTCAGACAACCCAAAACCGGTTTTCCATCCATCATGATCGTACAGCTGCCGCATGTACCTTCATCACAGCATTTTTTCGTACCGGTCAAGTTCAGTCGATTGCGTATGGTGTCCAGAATCGTTTCATGAGACTCTACCAACACCAATTGCGTAAAGCCGTTTACAGTTAAGGCGACTTTTTCCATGAATTAGTGATTAATTATAATTTCGTTTTAATAACATGGCAACGCCTTGTCCGTGACCGACACAAAGCGAAACAATTCCATATTTTGAATTTTTCTCTTTCATGCTGTGGGCAAGTGTAACAGCGATTCGAAGCCCGGACATGCCTAAAGGATGTCCCATGGCAACGGCTCCACCGTGAATATTTAATTTATCAGATGGAATATCTAACTCTCGTTGACACGCTAATACCTGGACCGCAAACGCTTCATTGATTTCAAACAGATCAATTTCTTCCATGGATAAGCCAGTTTTGTCCAACAATTTACGGATAGCAAAAACCGGGCCCAGTCCCATGGATTCAGGGTTGAGTCCAATATTTACTGTTTTTTGGATTTCGACTAAAGGCTCTATGCCAGATGAGTCAACAGCAGATTGATCTCCAACCCAAGCCATACATGCACCGTCAGAAATTCCGGAGCTATTGGCAGCGGTAATGGTACCATCTTCTTTAAAAACGGTTCGCAATTCACCTAATTTTTCTAATGTAGATAAACGGGGCTCTTGATCATCCGAAACAGTTTGTCCGTCAGATAATTTCACCGGGATGATTTCATTATTATAAAATCCGGATTCTTTGGCGGCGAAAAATCGTGTATTAGATTCAATCGTAAATGAATCCTGCGCTTCTCTTCCAATATTATAATCTTCGGAGAGTTTCTCTGCCGTCAGGCCCATATTGGTCCACTGTAAATCATATCCATCAAAAAGTTTGGTGTTATAATCCAACGCGGCTGTCATGGGAACATGGCCAAGATGTTCCACACCGCCAACCAGCATTTGGTTATTATTCCCCGATTTTATACTGTCCGCCGCCATTTGAAGTGCGCTCAAACTTGAACTGCATAAACGGTTAACTGTAGCCCCGGGAATAGTGTCCGGCAATCCTGCGAGAAGCAGTGTTAATCGTGCTAAATTTTTCCCCTGTTCCAGATGCTGCCCCACACATCCGAGATAAAAATCATCAATCTTGGTTGGGTCTAATCCCGTGCGCTCAATCAATCCCTGCAAAACCTGAACAGATAATTCATCCGCACGCAGATTGCTGTATAAACCTTTTTCAGGATGACCCCTGCCAATGGCAGAACGACAACCATCCATTAAATATACTTTTTCCATTATATGTACTGCCCCCCATCGACTTTGATTACTTCACCCGTAACATGTTGAGCACCACTGCCCGATAAAAATGTAATAACTTCGGCAACATCTTCCGGCGTTCCGATGCGTCCAAGTACAATTTCTTCCAATGCTTTTTCCTTAAAATCATCTGGCATACTCTGGATCATTTTTGTGGCGATAAGTCCGGGGCAAACAACATTCACCGTCACATTCGAACGACCCAATTCCTTGGCCACACTTTTTGATAAACCGATAACGCCTGCTTTAGCAGCGGTATAGTTTGCCTGTCCAAATTTTCCCCGCAACGCATTGATGGATGAAACGGTAATGATGCGACCATATTTCTTTTCTCTGAAATTTGGGGATGCGGCACGGATATAATTAAAAACACCTTTCAAGTCCGTATCAATTACTTCATCCCACATGGTTTCAGTCATTTTCCAAATCACTTTATCCTGATTCGCTCCCGCATTATTCACCAGAATATCCAATGTGCCAAATTTTCCAATAACTTGATCTACCACTTCCTGGGCTTTAGTAAAATCTGCCATATCCGCCTGGAAATAAGCACCTTTCACGCCCAAAGCTTCTATTTCTGAAAGGACTGTTTCAGCGCCTTCTTTATTGCTGTGATAAGTGAAGGCAACATGGGCGCCCGCTTTGGCAAAGTTTTGTACAATCGCCGTACCGATTCCCGAGCTTCCCCCTGTGACTAATGCAATTTTTCCATTAAGTGTTTTATTCATTATTTTATCCTATTAATTGTTTTTCCATTCAGGTTTTCGTTTATCTAAAAATGAGTTTATGCCTTCATTGGCATCATGGGTTTCCATGAGTTCATTTGTATATATTTTCGCCAGATTATCCAAATTCTCTAAAAGCGTATTATTAAATAATGAACGCGCCACACGATTGGTTATTCGCAGGGAAGAAGCACTTTTGGGTAAAATGTATTGCTCAATCCAAGTATTTGCACCTTCAATCATACTTTGGTGGTTTTCAAATAATTCAGTACCCAATCCGGAAGCCATGACTTCGTTTGCCTTCATGCTTTTTCCGGTTAATAGTAAATCATCTGACTTTGTTTGGCCTACTTTCATGGGAAGGATAAGGGAAGCCGGCGGTGCAAAAACACCGAGATTGATTTCAGGCTGTCCCATTCGAGCAGACTCATCCAAAAAGAGAAAATTGCAGAATATGGCCAATTCCATTCCGCCGCCCAAACACTGGCCGGAAACCAATGCCATAGTGGTTACGGATAGATTAATCATTGTTTTGAAAAGCCCATGAAACTGCCGCAGCATTTCCGGGGCATTTTCTTTTGTATGTTCTGGCACACTGGCTCCAAAACTAAAATGATCTCCAGAACCAACGAATTGAATTATCTTTACATCTTTGCTGATATTCTCAAGTTCAAACTGCATTTCAGCCATCATTTCTCTATCTAACACATTTGCTTTGGGTGCATTCAATATGAGCCGGATTACCTGACCGTCAAATTGTTCTTCTCTAATTATTGTACTCATTTATTTTTCAACTTTTTTACTTTGCGTCCGCCAGTCGGCGGATTACTTCCGCAAAGTTGTGCTTTTCCCATATTTCAATTGTTTACTTTGGTAGAATCGCATCCACCAATTCGTCATCCCACGGATGTCCTTCAGCCAGCATCAGGCGTAGTTTAATAAAGTCAACTTCACGATTTCCTTTGGGTCCTTCATTAAATGCTCTGAATCCTGCCCGTGCTTCTGTCACCATATTTTGCGCCAGCCAATCACGGTTGGTTTGGCTATTTTGATCCCAATGCTCCAGTTTCTTTTTCCGAAGGCTGTTTAATGTTTTGCTGGTGCATTCAGGCATCAAGTACATCATTTTTGTAGCCAATGCATTCACAGCATCATCCAAAGGTGTTAAATCAATTTCACCATTCATGAGTTGCTCTTTACCGGATTTGTATTCGTCTCCAGATTTTTTCTGGCCATATACAACATCACCCGAATCATCAACCCATTTATCCGTGACTATCAGTGGATTGCGTACCACATCTCCATCCACTTTGAGCACAGGCACAACATCTGTAATTAATCCAAAATTCTTTGCTTCATACGCAGTCCACATTTCACACAATACACCGCTTTGCATGGCCCGTTCAATCCCCACATAAAGATGGAGAAAATCCGTACTGCCACCGTCGGGAGCGCTGCCATGTTTGGGCCCGGCCTGACCAAATACAGCCAAATCACTGGAAACAGTAAAATCGCACGCCATCCCAATTTCCTGTCCACCTGCAATACGCATGCCATTCACGCGGCAGATAACCGGTTTATCGCAGTGAAGGATTGATGTAATCATATCGTTAAACAGACGCATATATTGTTTGTATTCCATGGGTTTTCCGGAATAATACTCTGCGTATTCTTTCGTATTTCCGCCGGTGCAGAATGCTTTATCTCCCACGGCAGAAAAGATAACGGACACAACGCTCCGGTCATTGGATGCTTCCCGAAAAGCAAAAATAATTTCTTTGACAGCGGCTGTCGTGTAAGAGTTATATTGTTTTGGATTGTTCAGAAAAATCCATGCATTGTTTAATCCTTCAACAGGATTGCCATCAGTATCTAAACAAGGGCGCAATTCAAAGATTATTTCTGAATAATTAATATCTGTTAAATTGTGATTGACGAGTGGTGTATTCATGTTATTCTCCAATTTGTTTAAAATCCGGTATCATGACCGAACGCTTGTTCAATTTATGGTTCAAAGTATCTTTAAATACGGTGTTGATTTCCGACATGGGAAACGATTCTGTAAATGGTTTTATTGTTAATTTATTTTCAGCAACCAATTGCAAAACGTCTGCGTACAATTCCGGTTTACATCCCCATGTGCCGATAATATTTGCATCAAACGCCATGAGATTACTCAATCGGACTTCCAATTTGTCCATGGTAAATCCGACGATGGAAAGGGTAGATGCGATTCCCATGAGCACGTAGGCCAAATCCTGCCCCGGCTTGGTTCCGGACATTTCATAAATTTTCCAGCGATTGGATGGTGCGCCCATTTCTTTGCACTTTACTTTAACAGCTTTTTTTATTTCCCGCACATCCATCCCGGAAATATTTAATGTTTGATCGATGTCTACTTGATTAAGCTGATCCAATTTTTCCTGCGAAATATCCAGAGCCAGCACTTTGCCGCCAAATATCTTTGCCAGTTGAGCGCCATAAATCCCAACACCGCCGACTCCGACGATTACGGCAAAATCACCTTCTTGGATTTGGCTTTTTACCATGACTTGATAGGGTGTAGATACAGCATCGGCTATGACAGCTAATTCCCATAATTCATGTTGAGCCAAAGCGCTTTCAGGGACTTCCGCTAAATACTGGGAAGAGGTAACCACATGACTGGCAAAACCACCATGAAAATCATTCCCGGGCATTTGTTGTTTTTGACAAATATTGCTCCTTCCAGCCTGACATAAATCACATTCACCACAGGGCATCACAGCCGGAATGATGACAGATTTTCCAATTAATTCTGGTGACCCATCTACAACCACACCGCTGATTTCATGACCCAACACCAATGGAAGTTCATGGCGAGTTGGGACACCATAATGCCAAAAACTCAAATCTGTATGACATACGCCACAACCAGATATTTTCACAAGCGCTTCGCCTTCTTGCAAAGATGGAATAGATTGTTCTACCAATTCAAAGGGCTGATCTTTCTCAACCATTTGCCATGTAAATATTTTACTCATTCTTTAGCGAGACCTTTTCATGATGTTAAGCTTCATTCTTCATTGCCAAAATAGATGCTCCCAAGGCAACCATATATTGGGGGTTAGGTGCAATGGAAACTTCCACTTCAAATTCTTCCGATAATAATTCCTGGAGATAGGGATGAAATGCAATTACACCACCGCAAAGAATAATGGGAATATGGGTTTTAACGGGGAGTTTTCGTATTCGCGTAACGATGGAGAGATAGATTCCTTTTGCAATTTCTTCGATGGGAATATTATTGAATTTCCAGCCCAGTATTTCCGATTTGGCAAAAACAGTGCAGAAGCTGTTGATAATACTTGATCCGGAAGACAATTTGGCCAAGTCACTCATTTCCCCAATTTCCAGTTCTGCTTTATCGGCGATTTCAGTAATAAATGTGCCCGTTCCCGCAGAGCACTTGTCATTCATATAAAAATTGATCACTTTTCCATCGTGACCGCTTTCAATGATTTTGATATCTTCGCCGCCAATATCTATAATGCATTTATGTTCTGGGAATAATGCAGAAACACCGGCGGATGCGCAAATGAGTTCTGTTTTTTTAATGTCGCCATCAAACGTATCTCTGCCGTATCCGGTTGTGCAAATTTGTTTGATGGAAAATTGTTTATTTATTTTCGTCAATTGATTCCTGAACATGCCTTTATTTCGGCTCAAAGTGGGAATAACATTATTCAGCACAAGACCCCCGGAATCGTCCGTAACGGCAAATTTGGTATAAGATGAGCCAAGGTCGATGCCAAGAAAATAAACGCCCATTTTCTTTTTTTCATGCAAATGGATTAATGCAGTCACGCCTTGATTTAAGGGCGTATTGATACCGTATTTTTTTCCATATTCTACAATCGTACCATTCAGCTGGTCAATTTCAGTCTTTACACCGTTCTCAATATCGATGAGCATAGATGGTTTGTGATTTCCTGCTTTTGTGAGATATTCAATAGACGCTTGGCGAAAGCCGTCTCTGATTTCAATATTTTCTTTCTTCGCGACTTGAATGGATTCATCAATGATTCCCGTAACCATATCCACAGTTTCAGGGAAACTCATGACTTCTTTCATGGTGCGGTGAGATATGGCGCACAGTCCGCTCAAAGCGGCGTTCAAGATTCCCTTTTCCCAAACATGATTCTGTATTTCAGCAGCATTGCAAATGTCTGTTTTTAGAGTGACACGATTTAAAAGATCAGCAATTTTTTCTGCTATGGATTTTCCACCTGAAGTCAAAGGCGCTACATAATTGGGGGGATTGAAGAAAGTGACAGCAACTGTGTTCAGATTTTCCATTCCGCCTGCATAATTAATCACCATGCGCAATGTCCGATCTTTACCAAACTTTTCTGCAGCGATCAGTTCATTATCAATTCCGTTTTGGGCACACATGACAAACATTTTTTCATCATCGATTTTTGACAGTTGGTCAACGACAATTTGCAATACCGTTGTTTTGATAGCAATAATCACCAAATCCAAATCATAATCTTTCAATTCATCGACGGAATAACAGACTTGGTCAACTTTTATTTCTTTGTTTAGTGTACGGGTTAATTTTATGCCTGACTTTTTTATTTCATCAATTTTTTCTTCATCAATATCACAAAGAACAATAAAAGCTCCTGCTTCAATAAGATGGGCAGACAATGTTAATCCAACAGGTCCCGCACCGATGATGCCGATTTTTATTGGTGTGTTTGAATTGTCAGTCATTGTTTTGTTCACTTATCATATTTGAGTTGTTCGATGAATGTCTCAAGCTTTGTGCGGGTCTGTCCTTCGGAAAAGAATCGTAAATCCACTAAATCACCATCGAATGAAACGGTGTCAATCCCAGTTGATTCTTCCACCCGTTTGGGTAAACCGAATCGACTATTGGCGTTGTTAAAACAGGTTTTTGAATCATGAAAAACGACGCCATCCACTTCAAATTTTTCCATGATATCCTTCATCATTTCCAACTTGGTGTTTTCACCACGATTGATAAATATCTGTGTGTAGGCATAAGCCATAGATTCCATTGGATTGTCCGGATCAAAATGATCAAAGACCCAGCTGTTGCAATAAGTTGAAGCCACAACCGAAGTTTGGTTTTCAGCAAAGAATTCTGATAGGGAACGCAGCCGACCCCACACGGGCATTCCTTCCCAATAAATCCGCACCTTTTCTTTGGGGATTGCCCCTTCATTTTGTGCAACCAATTCTTTTAATTCCACCAAAGCTTCCTTGTAAAAGTCCAAACAGATTTGTGTTCCGCGAAGAACTACAATGGGCGCCATAAGGATACATCCGTCAAAAAAAGTCAGTGGCGATGGTGAATGACTGGCTGTTTCCAGCACTTCTTTCCATAGTTGAGATCCTTCAAAACTCAATCGGACTGTTTCGGATAATTTCTCCGGGTCTAATGGTTTTCCGATAATTTTTTCGCCCACTTCAATCAATCCTTTGAATTGAGAGACTACATTATCAATTTCAGCTTGCGTGATTTCTTCCAAATATCGTGGGGGAAAAATTCCCACAACCGGGCAATCATATTCCCGTCCGAAAAAATTGAACCATTCTGCAACTTCCCTGCATTGGTTTGTGTTGAAGACAATCAAGTCAGGCGTGGGTATGGATTCTAATCCATAAATTTTTGTCAAAGGTGTTTCCTTCATGAGCCAGGCGCCAATATCAGCTGTAAGATAAGAACAAATTTCGCCGTCGTAACCTTCTTGATGTGCCCGGGGAATATATTTTTCCGCTGTTCGGGATGCGCCAAGTAAAGCACCATGATTTTCAGGAAAATACACTTCGAATCCCAATGCCCGAAGAATTTCTGCCGGCCCAGCGCTTGTGCACCAGGCGATGGGCGATTTCATCCCTATAAAATAGTCTTTTAATAATTTTTTTAATGCAATTTGAGATTTTAATTGTGCCATTATTTAATCCATATTGATGATGTAAACCTTTTCGGGTTTTAGGTCCGAAGGGTTATAGAGAGATTCAATTTCTGCTTTAAATACTTTCCCCACCACATTGGGTGCCAGTTTCATGGAAGGTGTTAATTCTTCATTTTCGATACTTAACTCATAGTCAATCAGCATTGCTTTTTTATATCGGGAAAATTTCGTTTCATTGGCATTGTTCCACTTCATCAAACAATCAGACAAACAGTTAAAATAGTCATCCATTTTTTCAGGACATTTACAATCTTTCGAAAGAAGAGACCCATCCGGTTTTTGGGAAAATAAATTTTTATTGGGAAATACCAGGAGCACAGGGTGATCTTTTCCACTGCCGTGAAGATAGGCATGGGCAAGGTAGGCGCAGTCTTTTGCGATGAGATTTTCCACTTCTGTCGGAATTACTTTTTCGCCATTGATTAATTTGAAAATCCGATCTTTTCGGGAAATGAGTTTTAAGCCGTTTTCAGTGTATTCGCCAACATCACCCGTTTTAAACCAGCCATCTTCTATAAGCACATCTGTGGTTGCATCCGGATTATGAAAATAACCGGTCATGACATTTGGACCCTTGACCAAAATTTCACCGTCGTCTGCTATTTTTATCGACACACCCGGGATGGGTTTGCCTACTATACCTTGCTCTCGTGAAATCGTGGGATCGGTAACGGTGCAACAGGGAGAAGTTTCAGTTAAACCCCAGCCTTCCACTACGGGTATTCCATGATCGTCAAAAAGATTAGCAATATTTTTAGGTAAGGGTGCTGCCGCTGTAAAAATAAAACGCAATTCATCATGAAAAATCATTTTTTCCACTTCTTTGTCCTGCATGATGCGAGTTGCAATGGCTTGATAAATTCGTGGGACGCTGAAAAAAACGGTTGGTTTTACTTTCTTCCAATTATCAAGAAGAATATCCAAATCTTTCCCATATCCATGTTCAAGGGACAAAACAGCACCATTTACAACAGCGGCAAATTTTTCGAAAATGCCACCAAAACTATGATGCCAAGGAAGATAAGATAAAAACCGATCCTTATGATTCAAATCCCATAACGCTTTCATTGCCGCTTGCTGGGAAAGAATATTTTCATGGGTTAATTGTACACATTTTGGAATTCCCATGGTACCTGAAGTGTACATCATTAATGAAATAGTATCAGAAGAAATATCCAACCCCATTATTTCATTTGATTGAGTTTCATGAAGAATCAAGTCTGAAAAGGGGACAAGGTTGGGTAAGCCTTTCTTGTCCACAGATGAAAAATGTATCATCTTCAATATGTTTTCTGGAGATTTAATTTTTGCGAATTGATCTTGATCCGCAACGGCTGCGAAAGTGGGTTCACAAAACTCTAATAGTCGATTGGCTTGATCGGCTGGATATCCGGAAAAAATGGGAACGGAAATACCACCCATTGCCATGACAGCCAATTCAAGTTCCAGCATTTCTTGGCAGTTCCGGGAAAGAAAAGCCATTTTATCGCCCTGTTTAAACCCATTGGATGTTAGCCATGACTGAATGGCGCGTGAACGAATAAAAAATTGATTCCAGTTTAAAGAAGTATAACTGCCATTTTTAACTTCCTGATAAATAGGATTTTCAGAAAATTTATTTGCATTTGTCAGTAGCAAAGCAGCCATATTCACTGCGTAATCAGGTAGTGGAAGTGAATTGGAATACGTTTTCATTTTACTCATTACATCATTTTTTTTGACGAGTCCATATTGTTTTCATCTCATCGCCGCAGGTTTCAAAGCAAGCGTCACATTTTGCGCCTAAAGGCTGGTCATTTTTTTCCATTGTTTCCAGATGGATTTCTCTACCCATTTCTGCAAACAATTCACATGATTCCGATAAGCGTGGCTCACCACAGGTGAATTGTTTGTTCCAGCCCTCTGATATTAATTGTTCATCCCGGGACGAAACGGCCACACCGCAAAGGTCTGTCATGCTTCAGCCTTTATTTTTTCCAATCGCTGGAGCGCCAATGTTGCCGCGCCAAGCGCTGTGGTGAACTGCACCATTTCACCTTTGGGGACATTAATTTTTTCTTCCACATTTTCTGTCAGTACATCCACCATTGTTTTAAAGCGCATAATGCCACCTGTGAGTGTTATCTGGGATTCCATTTTCACTCGTTTTAATAATTGTATTGCGCGCTTTACCAATGAAGACATAGCGCCGTGCATAATGTCCGAAGGAGCTGATCCTAAAGACAACTGGTTGATCACTTCCGATTCTGCAAACACAGCACAGACACCTGAAATAGGGACATCGTCTTTTGATGTTTGAACCAATGGGCCAATTTCTTCGGTTTCATACCCCATATAGCGAGCTGTTTTTTCCAGAAAGGCTCCCGTGCCTGCAGCACATTTATCATTTAAGCGAAAGGATTTTACTTTTACTTTTTCATCCAAGCGACTGGCTTTCATGGTCTGTCCGCCGATATCCAAAACCGTACGAGTATCGGGGAAAAAATAATGTGAACCCCGGGCAGTAGCCGTTAAATCGGTAACGGTAATATCTCGATAGGGCACCATATGCCTGCCGTAACCGGTAGAGATGGCGTAACCGATTTCATCTTTAGCCAATCCCGAATCTTTCAGTATTTTATCAAAAACCTTTTCGGATGCCTTATCGAGTTTGAAACCGGTTGCTGTCATGGCATGCCCAACTACTTCTTTTTCCGGTGAAAGAATAACCGCTTTTGTATAAGTAGATCCCACATCTACACCAATAACATAACTCATGCTTGACCTCCTGCTGGAATGCGACTGGTTTTAATATGGTCCATGGCAAAAAGCGCCGCACCTAATGCTCCCATAAAATGGGATTCGTCACTGACGTTCAATTCTTTACCTATATTTTCGTTTAAGACTTCTACCATGCCGATGTTTTTTGCTACTCCTCCAGTAAATGTAATTTGTTGATTCAACCCCACGCGTCTCAATAATGAAATGGATCGGGATGAAATTGATTTATGGACACCCAGTAAAATGTCTTCAATCTTTTTCCCTTTTCCCAACCATGAGAGCACCTCGGATTCCGCAAAAACAGTGCAAGTTGTACTGATTTTTACCGGTTTTTCCGATTTTAAAGCTGTGGATCCCAATTCATCTAAAGGGATGTCAAGCGCCATGGAAGCGGCACCCAGAAATCGACCGGTTCCTGCGGCACATTTATCATTCATGCAAAAGTCCACTATTTCACCCGTTTCACTTACAGCAATGGCTTTCGTATCCTGTCCACCCATGTCCAGAACGGTTCTTGTATCCGGGAACATGTGTACAGCGCCTCGGCCATGACAGCTGATTTCAGTCACTTGCGTATCCCCAAAAGTCACTTTATATCGCCCGTATCCCGTTCCAATGACATACGCCACTTCTTCTTCTCTCCGCCCGCTGTCATTCAGGGCATTCAAATATGATTTCTCTGCAGCCTGAACAACATTGGCACCTGTATCGATTAAAGATCTCCCAACAATTTCCAATCCTTCATTTATAATCACTGCTTTTGTTTGCGTGGAGCCTACATCCACACCTGCTGATAATGCCATTCTATGCTCCTATTGCTTCTTTTGCTTTCCGGGATGCCAAACCTTCGAAAAAAGCGTCAATTCTGTTTTTCATTTGCGCTTCACCCACTACGCGAGAATCCATCATATCTGATTCTATGAATAAGCTGGGTAAATCGCTGTTTTCCATTAACGCACGGCGATTATCTGCCATGCCTGCTGATGTGGTTCTGCAACTTTTGATTGGATGATATACGACTCCATCAATATTAAAATCATTAGTTTTATCAAGAACAGTTAGTTCTGGGTGAAACATGGAATCCATAGCATCACGAACACTGATAAGTACACCTTCGGCTAAAGAATCCATTGGGTTATCCAAATCATATTGTACACCCAAATTCGTTCCACCAGAAGCAAACCACAAATATGTGGACATAACAAAAGCACCGCCCCATTCTGTAAACATTTCATTGAATCGACGAAAGATGGGATAACAGGGGACACCTATGAAACTTAAACGATATTTTTCATCCGTGAGTGTTCCAATTCCGTTGGCTGACATATATTCCATTTCTTCTACAAGTCTTGTAAAGAATTCGGCACCTTCAGGCGTTCCGCGGAATACATTGGACATTCCCAAATAGACGGTTCCATCAGTTAGTGCATTGAAGAGAGATGGACGGCTTTGATTTAATTCCATCACCCGTTTCCAGCCGGTACTCATGGTATTGACATGTCCTAAAATTTCCCGGAGTTTATCAATATCAAATTTCTTTCCTGTCATTTTTTCACAGATTTCAATCAATTCTTTTAATTGAGTTTTTACATACCGTTTTTCACGTTCAAACTGTTCATCTCCGGGCCAGGTTCGTGTACCAGCTTCCCGAGTAGCCGGGACGTCAATAGAAACCATGGGAATATCGTAAATGCGTTCCCAGATTTCACCCCATTTCAGATAGGTATTGCAGGCATTTGTCAATACGGCGATGCCCGGTTTTGGAATCTGCCCCATGGGATGTTTCCCATTCTGCATCTGCATGGCGAAATCAGCCTTTACATATCCACAAATATCCGGGGAATAACCATAGTCTTCAGCTACATTTAAATAATCATCAGCCACATGACGAACCGCAGTTTGCAGGGAGTGAATTTCCGGAAAGACCATAGGCAAATCAAAAACGCGCAGGATTTCAGCTATACTTCCCATGACAAACACGTACGCTGCAGTTTCCCCTTTCTCCGCTTTTTCGGTCAGGTCCTGAAACCAATCTCTGAATAACGCAGCTCCTTCACGAGTACCGCGGCCAACCATTTCTTTATTTTTTATTTCATTCATTTTTACCTCAATCAAACATTAAGTTTTCGACAAACGTTTCCAGTTGGATTTCTAAATGATCAAAGCTGGTCATGTTTTCTTCAAATTCACTCACAAAATAAGGCGTATCATCTTTTTCCAATTCTTGGGTGTACGTCACTTGTTCTTCCAACCCCGGCTCACACATTTTGGCCGCTGTGATGATCACGGCTTCTGCTTCTGCATTATTAACCCGATCTCTCAACATTTTTTCTTTCGGTTTACGAAGATCATGCTGTACAGGGCTGTAAGTTGATTTATTGATATAGGCTTCCGCCATGGCATTTAAAGGATCATTTCCCACATCAACATCTTCCAATAGATACCGTAGTCCGATCAAAAGATCATCATCCACGACATAGCAGGAACGTCCAACTGTCCGTAGCATATCCAATGGCGGTTGTTCACAAAAGCCTCCCTCAAAGACGACGCGAATACGATCCTGTTTTCGAGCCTTTCTTTTTTCAATCATGGGTATAACTGTTTCGAGTATTTCGTTATGTTCTTCCCGTGGGATCATGCCTCCAATTGCAACAAGGGTATAGGCCTCATTGATGGTAACGAGCCAGGGTTTTTCCCTTTTTATATCATATAATTTTCGGAGTAAAGCACGATTCTTGTTAAATATGGCAATAGAATTCCGTAAAGCATCATCTGTTATTTTCTGACCAGAAACTTTTTCAATGATACCCTGAATTCTTTCATATTCTTCTTTTAAATATTGAACAGAGTAACTCGAATTTGGATTTTGGGGCAGATATAGAATTTGGCAAGGATAATCAAAATTCCGTCCCCAGATGGGAGCTAAATTTCTGGCAGCGTCGCAAATAGGGTGGGTAACGAACATGTCCAATTCAAGGCGTCCGGAAAGAACTTGTTCAAGACAGGTTTTTAGGATTGAACATAAATAAGAACCAAATCTACTATCCGCAATTCGCGTTTCCACAGATGCACCAAACATCTTCACAGGTAGCATCCCAGCAGCATGGGCAATTTCTTCAGGGAAATAAACCTGAAAATGTCCTAATACTTTACCGCCGGCTTCCCGCCAGCGCTTTACCGTTGTTACTTCCGTGTCTTCTACTGTTTCTTGGCAGAGCCAGAGAATATCATCCAACGATTTTCCCTGCCATTTTTCCATCACTTTTACATCCATATTATTTCCCTTTTCAATTATTCTGTTTATAAATCTGATTGACCATTAGACTGGTCCCAAATGCGTTGAAGCATTTCGTGTAATGTATCAATTTCTTTTTCAGAAAAGTCCATGACCAAATGTTGATCCACATCCACAATAATATCTTCTATTTTGTTAAATAAGCTTTTCCCTTTTACCGTTAAAAATAGTTGTATAATTCTTCTATCTGATGATGTCCGCCTTCGCTCAACAAGTCCGTCATTTTCCATTCGATCCGCTAACCCGGTAATAGCTGGTTTATCGAGGTGAACACTTTTCCCTACATCAGATAACGGTAAACCATCAAAGTTGCTCAGAGTATTTAGGACGGATGCTTGAGAAGAAGTAACATTGAATTCACTTAATCTTGAATCCAGCATTTTTTTCATTCCTCTTGCAGTCCTAAACATTAAAAATCCAGTTGTTTTTTCCATTGATCCTGTTGGTATTTCATAACTCATAATAAGCTCACAGATTATTTATTTAGGGTAAAAGGATTATTTATTCTTAATTTAATATTTGAATATAGTTTACATATGAACTATTAACAAGTAAACTATATGAATTTTATAAGGTACTTATGAGAGAATAAAATAATTAGGTGCCTTGGCTAAGACAGTCAATAATACGTTGGTTTGTATCACTTTTCCCTATACTGATTCGAAGAGATTTATCATGTCCAAATATTGCTAAATCGCAAACTAATAACCCATTATCTGCCAGTGTTTTAACTACTTTATTTTTATGGTCATTATCATTAAAAGGTAAATAAAGAAAATTTGCTTGAGATGGGATTACTGTAAAACCAAGTTTAGTTAATTCTTTTCTTAAATAGTCTCTTTCATGGTCATTATGATCTGCAGAACGATTTAGATAATCAATATCATCTAATGCAGCTTCGGCTGCTTTTTCAGCAAGAGAATTGATAGAACGCAACAGTCGAAATTTTTCAAGTTTTTCAACGATATTATCAGTTGCAATTCCATAACCAATCCGAATACCAGCCATACCATAAATCTTCGAAAACGTGCGAAGAATGATCAAGTTGGAGAATTCTTTTTGAAGCTGTATTGAATCAGGGTATGATCCATCCGTGACATATTCAAAGTATGCTTCATCTGAAATTACCAGTACATCATTAGGTATAGTTTCCAATAATTTCAATAGGGAATCATGAGTTATAATGGTCCCGGTAGGATTATTTGGATTGGCAAAAAATATCGCTCTCGTTGTATTTCCGCATAAGGGAATAAGGTCATTCAAATTACAATCAGGGTTAGACATTTTAGCAGTAATACATTTTCTACCGTTTCGTTTTGCGCTATAGCTATAAGCCATGAATGTATTATCAAAAGTAATTATTTCTTCATCTTCACCGACTAAAAACCGTGTAATAAGATTGATTAATTCATACGAACCTGCTGATACAGCAATGTTTGTTGGTGAAACGTGATTTTTATTTGCAAGTTTTTCTTTTAATACCTGGGGTTTCCAATTTGGATAACAATGAATATTTTTACTGTATTTATTAATTGCCTCTAAAGCCCTCGGCGATGGACCAAAAGGATTTTCATTAGACATTAGTCTTACAGTTTCAAAATTTTTCTTAAGCATTTGGGTTTTCTTTCATTTGATTATAATCCAAACAACAATAACTAAATAAGTATCTTTACCATTTAGACTATGAGATTTCAAATATATTTTACTAAATAACGAATAATAAAAAAATACTTGATTATTGTATCTCCATGTCTGAATATTCCAATTAATATGAAAGATGATATACTAACACGTGCTGCAAAACTGGTTCGTCAGTTATTCAGCTTTAATCCTCCTCCCACATCAATGAAAGGAAGCAATATGAATCAAAAGAAAATATTTCTATCCGAACAAGATATCCCAAAACAATGGTATAATATTGTAGCAGACATGCCAACCCCACCGCCCCCCATTTTGCATCCTGGGACGGGGCAACCTATTGGACCTGATGATTTAGCACCCCTTTTTCCTATGGGATTAATTATGCAGGAAGTCTGTCAGGACAGATTTGTTGATATACCAGAACCTGTATTGGAAGCCCTTCAAATCTGGCGGCCATCTCCTTTGATTCGTGCAACCGGGTTAGAAAAAGCATTGGGAACTCCTGCAAAAATATATTATAAATATGAAGGTGTGAGTCCCACGGGAAGTCATAAACCAAATTCTGCTGTTGCTCAAGCATACTTCAATAAAGCAGAGGGTGTTATGCGACTCTCCACAGAAACCGGTGCAGGACAGTGGGGAAGTTCCCTTGCATTCGCAGGTGGACTTTTCGGACAAGAAGTAAAGGTCTATATGGTGCGTATCAGTTTTGACCAGAAACCGTATCGTAAAGCATTGATGCAAACATATGGCGCAGAAATTGTTGCCAGTCCATCCCCTGATACAAATGCAGGAAGAGCAATTCTTGAAAAAACGCCTGATACTCCGGGAAGTCTTGGAATCGCTATTTCTGAAGCGGTGGAAGATGCTGCCACAAGAGACGATACACGTTATGCTCTTGGGTCTGTGTTGAATCATGTGCTTCTCCATCAGACAGTTGTAGGACAGGAAGCAATGAAACAAATGGAAATTGCCGGAGAATATCCTGATATAATTATTGGCTGCTGCGGTGGCGGATCCAATTATGCAGGATTAGCATTCCCTTTCATGCGGGATAAAATCAATGGTAAGGATACTCGATTTGTTGCTACAGAACCTGCATCATGTCCCACACTGACAAAAGGAGAATTCCGCTATGACTTTGGTGATACGGCTCAACTAACGCCATTATCTCCAATGTTCACTCTTGGGCATCAATTTGTGCCACCTCCAATTCATGCCGGTGGATTACGGTACCACGGTGATTCTCCTCTGCTGTCTCAATTGGTGAAAGACGGACTTATAGAAGCGGAAGCCTACGGCCAGTTGGATTGCTTCGAATCATCCATTACATTTGCAAAAACAGAGGGAATCGTTCCAGCTCCCGAATCCAGTCACGCTGTTCACGGCGCTGTGAAACATGCTCTTGAAGCAAAAGAAGCCGGCGAAGAAAAGGTTATTCTTTTTAACCTTTCCGGACATGGCTACTTTGATATGGCTGCCTACACAAACTTCTTGGCAGGTACACTGGAAGACCATGCCATGACCGACGAAGAAGTGAAAGAAAGCCTGAAAGCACTAGAAGGATTACCAACAGTATAAAAACTGAGTATCCTATAAAGATAAAAAAAAGGGAGGATTAATCCTCCCTTTTTTATTACTAAATTTTATTCTAAAAAAATACTTTTACACATATTCCAAAGAGCCTGTGAACGATACCAAGCCGAAGCCCGAATATCAGAAATTGGGCTGGCATATTCCATAACCAAATCAGCGAACCTTTCTTTATCTGCCTCCGATAAAATCCCAATATTCTTCCCCATTATAAATTCGCAGGCTGTTTCAGTAAACATTATAGATTTGGCCACAGAACCAATAGCCACACCGGCATTCGTAACAATACCATTTTCATCTAACATCAAATGATAAGCAAGAGATGCCAACGCAATTTCCATGGAATTGCGATTACCGATTTTGATAAAACCGGAAAGAGTTCTGTTTGCACATTCCAAATTGGGAATGAATACACTTCTTAAAATTTCATCTTTTTTGAGAACGGTCGTTTTTACACCGGTAAAAAAGTCTTTAATCGAAATGGTCCTCGTTTTATGTTCAACATTCAATATTTCACACTCTGCATTTAACGCAACCAGAGCGCAGGAAACATCTCCCGCCGGTGATGCAGTACAAATATTTCCTCCCACAGTTGCCATGGACCGAATCTGTACTGACGCAAGGCTTTCTATTGCTTCAATCATAACAGGAATTTTACGCAGGTTTTCTTCTGACAGCGTATCGGTCATTGTGGCTAATGCTCCAATTCTAATACCGGATTTTTCGGCCTTGATTTCTGTAAAATCGTGGTCTTTTAATTGTGCAAGATTAATCACAATTAACCCCTTTTCGTTCTGGATTTGCAATTCCGGAATTAAGTCTGTGTAACCTGCGCCAAATCGAAAATTATTTTCTTGATTTGCCTGAATAACATTTAATAGGTCAGCGGTTGACTGTGGGGTGATTGTATTAAAATCCATTACGCAGTCTCGTTTTTGCTTTTATTATAAATAGCACGTAAAACTTTTTCCGGAGTAATAGGGAGAGAGTTTATTTCCACCCCCAAAATATTGGAAACAGCATTGGCAATGGCGACCGGTGTGGGAACGAGTGGGGCCTCCGCCATCCCTTTCGCACCGAAGGGACCCGATTCCTCATTGGTTTCGATGGGGTAGAAATGGATTTCGGGGATGTCTCTTGCCGTCTGCAGTTTATAATCATGAAATGTGGGATTCAATAAATATCCATTTTCGTAAATCATTTCTTCACTCAACGCATATCCTATTCCCATAACCACACCGCCGTCAATTTGCCCCTCAATGCCCATTGGGTTCAGTACTTTTCCTACATCCTGCCCAACAAATACATTTAATACATCCACTTTCCCGGTGAATGTATCCACTTCAACTTCCACAGCTTGAGCAGCAAAGGCGTAACACCCGGACACATTTCCCTTATATTCTTTATCCTGAAATTTGCTGGATGGTTCATAAAAATAGGATACTTCGCATAATTCATTGGGCGGTTTAAAATGCAATGCCCGCACAACTTTATCTATTTTAAACGAATCTCCTGTTTTTTTCGATTTAATTTCTCCATTTTGAAATTGCAGAAATTTTTCATTCGTATTGAGCAGTTCAGCCGCTCTACTCGCCAATTTCTGTTTCAATATTTTCACGGCACCGAGAAGGGAGTTACCGGCAACAAAACTCGTCCGAGAAGCATGAACGCCTACATCCCATGGTTTAATATTTGTGTCGGAATTAATGACTTTAATTTTTTCCAAACCAATTCCCAATTCTTCTGCCGCCATCATGGCAAGAACTGTTTCTGATCCTTGACCAATTTCGCTGGAACCCGTGAGAATGGTGAGAAAGCCATATGGGTCCATTTTTAACGTAGTACCACATCCATCCGATGGATAAATTTTTGCACCGCCTCCCACATGAAGCATGGATGCAAATCCCATACCCCGTTTAAATCTATCGCCGTTGTTTTTTATCTTTTGTTCAGAATATCCGCTATTT
>JACNLB010000088.1:27859-32301 GCA_014381755.1 Fidelibacterota bacterium
GTTCTTGCTCCCCAAGAAGTGTAAGCACCATTATCCTTGATAATTTTTACTTCTCGAAAGGTGAATTTTCCATTTTTATCGGCTCCGGTTGTAAGGTCAATAACCATGGATTGGCGAATGGCGGAATACTGAAACTCCTCTTCTCTATTAAATAATATTTGCACAGGTTTTCCAGTTTTGATGGACAATAAAGCACAGATTGGCTCAAATGGGTGAAGGTCTAATTTGCTCCCAAACCCTCCGCCAATAACGGGCTGAATCACTCTAATTTTCGACGGTTCCATTTTGAGAACTTGTGATATTTCCCTTTGATAAAGAAAAGGAACTTGAGTGGAACTGTAAAGTGTCAGTTGGTCATTTTCCCTTGAATAATCTGCCGTAATATTGCTGGGCGCCATACAGGCATGAGTTACTTTTGGAAGCGTATATTGACGAGTAATAATGCAGGTGCTTTTCTTTTTTTCATCTTCCAAATCACCATGTTCATAATGAAAAGATTCGGAAATATTTTTATTGCCGTTTTCTCCTTTACTGAATTTATTTATTTGGGGAGCACTTTCTTTCAACGCTTCAACGGGGTCAAAAATGCCCCTTCTTTCAACATAATCTACTTCAATTAAGTCTAACGCTTTTTTCGCAATATCCTTTGATATTGCCGCCACAGCCGCAATTTCGTCCCGAATACAGTTCACTTCTTCAAGTTTCAACAACGGATGGTCTTTCCGGTAACTTAAATTTTCAGTATTCACATCCTCCGCTGTTATTATACATTCAACTCCCTCTAATTCTTTTGCCTTCGAAACATCAATGGACTTGATGATAGCAGAAGGATATTTAGCACGAAGAATAGCACCATGCAACATTCCCGGCAATTCAATATCGTGTCCGTAAACTGACTTGCCGGTTACTCTGTCTCCAGCATCGATCTTTGGTGTGGGTTTGCCTATTATATTATAACTCATAATCTTTCATAATTATTGTTTATCCATTTTCCATGCTCCATCTTCCATTTTAAAATAACGCCTCCACCGCATCAATAATTTTCACGTAACCTGTGCATCGGCATATATTTCCTTCCAAACTTTTTTTGATTTCGTTCCTATCCGGTTTATGATTATTTCTTTTACATTGCTCTTGAAAAGATTTTATGGCCATCACCACACCGGAAGTACAAAAACCACATTGTACTGCACCATGATTTACCATTGACTGCTGAACGTCATCAAATACTTTTTCTCCGCCGGAAAGGCCTTCAATTGTGGTAATAGTTTTCCCATGAATATTGATGGCAAGGAAAAGGCAGGAATTGATGGCAAGACCATCCACCAGCACGGTACAGGCACCGCATTCTCCCTCGAGACAACCGGGCTTGGTCCCTTTTAATTTCAACTCGTCGCGAATGAGATCAATTAATAGCATTGATGAAGGAATTTCCTGTTCCATCTTCCTGCCGTTAAGTGAATATGAAATTTTATTATTTTGATATTTCGTCATGTAAAATCAGACTGTTACTTTTTTATTTTGGAACAACTCTCTACCCCTAAAATACGCTGAAAGGTTCATGGATTTAATTAATTCATTCGGTGATAATTCCAAAATGGATGACTGCCAGATTTCACTGGGAATTTTACTGAAAGGATCAATCATAGATAATAACCCAATAATGATAACATTTGTTGATATTCCTGATATATCATTCATATCTAAAGCAATTTGGTGCGCATTAATATTGATGATTTTATACCCGTCTAAAACTTTATGGATAGATTTGATTTCAGGATAATCCTCCTTTTTTGCATTGATAGGAATGGCTGAAAATTCGTTTAAAATAATGGTGCCACCGGGTTTCAATAATTCTAAAAATCCCGGACGTAGTACTTCACTCTGTTCCATAACCACAAGTACATCTGCAGAATGGGGAGCTAAATTTGATGAAAATACATTCCCGCAACTAAATGTGGATATGACCGAGCCACCCAATTGAGCCATTCCCAAAGTATCGCCTTTAATAATATGCGTACCGGAATAGGGGGTTTTCATGGCGACTTCCGTCAATACTTTCCCAAAAAATAAATTGCCCTGACCACCAATACCTCGAATGGCAATTTTCAATGAATCTGGCAGTTTAGATTTATCTATTTCCAATGGTTTAGTAAACCGTGGAATTTCTATGAGTGGAATATTATTTTTTTGTTTTCCGTTTTCTTCAATGGTAGTGATGGCATCGAATGGACATCGCTGCAAGCAGACTTGGTTGTTGGATGCACAATTAGAGCACATACTGGTAAAACTCGGTGTTTTTTCATCATCGGTTATAATTCCAGGACAAATATTGCATAAATCACAATTTTTACAATTATCATAATCAAACTCAAGATCTCGTGCTAATTTACTTGTTTCTATATTATGAATGCATTCACCCTCAAGAATAAGGGTTGTGTATACTTTTTCTTTAGCGAGTTTTAAAGCTTCTTTTAATGCTTTATCAACTTCTTTGACATTGTAAGCATCTACAACAACTGTTCGTCCACCTTCCGATTCAATGGCTTTATGAAGATTAAATTGTATTGGCTGTCCTGCTAAATTCTCTTTAGAACTTGGCGCAGGTTGTTGTCCAGTCATGGCTGTAGAATAGTTATCCAAAATTACTTTTACACCCGGGATATTTCGAAAAATGGCATTTCGTGTTCCATCCATCCCAGAGTGGCATTCAGTTGAATCACCAATAACACTGATTACTTTATGGGCCATATCAGGTCTAGACAGTACAAATCCTTGTCGCATGGGATCGGAAGCGCCCATACATGAGACCGTATCCAAAGCATTATTAAAAAATAATAGGGTAGAGCAACCGATATCGCCAAAGGATGCATATATCTTTTTTTGCCTTTTTAATCTGGCTACAGATAGAGCAAATGCTTTATAAGAACACCCGGGACAAATGGATGGCGGACGTGGTAAAGGTTCTAAATTCGGTAACTGAATCTTTGGAGATGGAGCCAAAGCCAGATGTTTTGTAAAATATTCAACCACATCTTCCGGTGTCCAAATAGTGAGAATACTTTGATCTTCTTTTCCAATGACATCTAATCCCAAAAGACGGATTTTTTCTTCCAAGAACCGATCACCATCTTCAATAATATAAATGTTACCTGACACCTTATCGGCAAATTGTTTAATTCGTTCTTTTGGAATGGGATTTGTTATCCCAAGGGATAGAATAGATGGGTTTAGATTTAAACCGTTCAATGCTTCCCGGACAATTCCTTCCGTATTTCCGCATACAATAATGCCCCAATCATCCGCGCCGTTTGATTCAGTAATCAGTTCGGATGTTTCAGCCCATTTTTGAATAGTGGGGATTCGTTCTTGAGTTGCTTTATTATAATTTTGCCTTGCAATGCTGGGCAACAACATCCAATCATGTAGTGTGTCCGGCAAATCTTTTGGAGAAACCTTTCTGGAATTTTTCGTCCGTATCAATGCTTCGGAATGACATAAAATCCCGGAAGCCAAAACAATAACCGGCGTATTATTTCCCCTACTCATATCCGCTGCTATTCTAGGAATATCATACATTTCCTGATGAGTGCGCGGTTCCAATATTGGAAGACGAGACGACGCGAAAAAATATCGCGAATCAATCACATGTTGCGTACTGGATGGGACATAATCTGTGGCAGCATAAATAACAAGTGCACCGGATTTTCCGCTGAAAAAAGCCGATGTTGTAATAGCATCCGCCGCTTGAAATACGCCGGGTATTTTCATGGTTACTAAAACATCTTCACCAGCAATAGCATGACCTACAGCTGTAGAAACAGCTACAGCTTCATTCACAGACCATCCCACCTTCATCATATCTTGTGCATGAGCTAACGTACGGTCAATAACTTCTGTGCTGGGTGTACCGGCGTATCCCGTTGCCGCATGATATCCAGCGTGAATCACCCCCAGAGCAAAGGCGGCATTCCCCTGCATAATGTAGGTAGTGCCAGCGGGTGCGTTTATTTGTGCTTCAATTTTTTTGTTCATTATTATATAATCTTATTTATTTTCAATGCTGAAATATCTTCATTCGTCAAACCTGCTTCCAAAAAAACGGATTCATTCTGTTCCCCGAGTTTTGGTGCGCAGGGGAGTATATTATTATTTTTATTGAGAAAATCTGTATTCATGGGAGCGGGAAACATCTTGGCGTTTTTTCCGTTTGGGAGTTTTGTTTCTACCATCAATTCATCAATTAAATCCATATTCGCCACATTTTTTACATTATTAACAGGCGCAACCGCCAGATTGTTCTCGAGACAAATATCAATAAATTTATCAGTGGTATAAGATTCCAGCCCTTTTCTAATATCGCGATAAATATTTTCTCTGTCTTTTTTCCTACCGTTATTCGAAATACGGTTTTCAGTTTTTAGGTGAGAGAATCCTTCAAT
>JACNLB010000047.1 GCA_014381755.1 Fidelibacterota bacterium
CCGTTTCTTGTTGTCCAATAATGAGCGTATGCATTTCATGGGTTCCTTCGTAGGTGTACACCGATTCAATATTGGCCATGTGACGCATGATGGGATAATCTTCGGTGATACCATTTGCTCCAAGAATCCCCCGGGATATACTGGCAATATCTCTGGCCAATTCACAATTATTCCGCTTTGCCATGGAAACCTGCTGAAAGGTCATTTTGCCTTCGTCTTTCAAGCGTCCCAAACGATACACTAAAAGTTGCGCTTCAGTAATTCGCGTTACCATATCTGCTAATTTTTTCTGTGTAAGTTGATATCCTCCAATGGGTTTGGAAAATTGTTTCCGCTCTTTAGAATATTCCAATGCGGTATTGTAGCAATCCACGGCAGCGCCGACCATTCCCCAAGAAATGCCGTAGCGTGCTTGGGTGAGACAACTCAACGGTCCTTTCAAACCTTCTATATTCGGCAGTTGTGCCGAGTCCGGAACACGGACATTCACCATGGAAAGTTCCGATGTTACGGATGCTCTTAAACTCAATTTCCCATGGATGTCGCTGGATGTAAATCCGTCCATTCCTTTTTCTAACAAAAATCCACGGACGACCCCTTCTTCATCCCGAGCCCAAACCACAGCTACATCTGCAACTGAACCATTGGTGATCCACATTTTATTGCCATTAATGATCCAGTCGTCGCCGTCCCGTTTGCAGCGCGTTGCCATACCGCCGGGGTTGGAACCGAAGTTTGGTTCAGTAAGACCAAAGCATCCAATTTTTGTTCCCGCACCTAAACCGGGAAGCCATTTGGCTTTTTGTTCATCGGAACCATAAGCATGAATCGGATACATGACCAAGGCACCTTGAACACTGGCAAAAGACCGCAATCCCGAATCACCTCTTTCCAGTTCGTGGAGAATGAGTCCATAAGCCACATTGCTTACGCCCGCACCGCCAGATTCTTCTGGCAATGAAGATCCCATAAATCCAAGTTCCCCTAATTTAGGAACGAGTTCCATGGGGAAAGTGGCATTTTCATAATGTTCATTGATTACCGGCATAAATTCAGCTTGAACAAAATCATATGCTGTTTGTTGTATAAGTAATTCTTCTTCAGTGAGAAGGTCTGCTATATTATAAAAATCCGGTCCAAATTTTTTCATAAATTATCCTTTCTAGCTAACTACAAGTCGTGACATAAAATCTCGTGCAGAAATATTTTCGCAGTTAAAAATGAGTTCCTTTAAAGAATTCAAATCATCTTGATTAAATGAATCCCCGGCAAGTGAATTAAATTTATTTTCCAAGTCATCCATAGTCATGGGTTCTCTAGGATCGCCTTTTGGATATTCAAGATACTCTGAATATTCCTGCCCATCATTAGTTGTAATCACCACTTTTGACGGCTGTTTAGCAGGAAACATCTTTTCAAATTCCAATGATGGCTCACCTTTGATCTTATCTATGACTTCAAAAATCTTGGGATCCTTTAATTTTTCATCAGAAAATGAATCGGTAGTGATTTTTTTATCAACAATGGCTGCCGCCATACAATAGGGTAGTGAATGGTCAGCTGTTTCTCTTGATTCCGGACGGTATTTTGTTGGATCAAACAAAATATCATAAGCCTGTGCAAAAGCAGTTACCTTTATTTCTTTAATGTCGGTGTAAACCAAATCATTGTTAATCATGGCATTCAGGGCACAAGAAATGTGAGTGTGAGTCAAAGCTTCTGTGGGAAACGCTTTCATTCCGCATTCCAATATTTTGTAATCTTTCCCCAATTCGCCCACGAGAGCTTCCACATCCCACGCCCATGAAGAAACGCCGTCACGTCCTTCCATGTCCGTTGGATTTAATGTTTCATCTTTTGCATTCCAACCGATGAATGCATCCATAAATCCTTCTTTCCCTTCAAAAACTTTTTCCGTTCCGGAATACCCTTTTTGAGCCATAAGTGCTGCAAATACGCCACTTTGTACCGCCATGGGATCCACCGTATTTTTCATCATGGTCAATTTTCCGGCTGTGGGACAGCCGATGGTATGATTATGACACCCGCTGATACCAATTGCGTTTACCATTTGGTCTACAGTCAGGCCAAGAATCTTCCCCGCAACAATGGGAGAGACAAATTGGGTCAAAGTTGCATGATGCCATTTCCGTTCCCGGACACCGGGTTTTGCAAAAAGGCATAATCGCTGTTCGAATTCATACGCCAAAACAATAGCAACAATCACATCCTTCATAGATGAATTCATTTTTTCTGCTGTGCTCAATGCTGCTGGGATAATGTCACTTGGATGGCTGGGATCGTCTTTCCAATAAATATCGTTGAAATCCAGCGCACGAATCATGAGCGAATTGATCAAGGCAGTATTCACCGCTGGTAACTCATCACCAAAACCAATTACTTTGGATTCTGATGAACCGCCCATTTCCCGGTAAATATCTAAAATAACGTTCACATCATGGGTTTTCATACTGCCGAAAGCGCAACCGATTGAATCATAGAGATACCGTTTGACTTCATAGATAACGTCATCCGGAATATCATCATATTTCAGGTTTACAGCAAATTCAGCTATCTGTCTTGATATTGATTTATCCATTTTTCTCCTTATTTACAACGAATTTTACGAATCAATCGAAAGGGCGATTTCTTTTCTTTTTATTCGAGTTTTTCGTTTATTCCGTAGTTATTCAAAGTTTTTTGATGATTGCATTCGCCATTTCTTGCGTTGAAGCAGCGCCGTTTTCTACCACATCGGCTCGGCCGGACATTTTTGCCATATCATACGTTCTCACTTCTCCTTCAGAAATAACATTGGCTACTGCTTTTCTTATTTTTGAAGCAATATCCTGTTCATCAATAAAGTCTAGCATCATGCAGGCAGATTCAACCATGGCAATTGGATTCACAATAGATACGGGATAATCAGCATATTTTGGTGCGCTTCCATGAGTGGGTTCAAATACACCTATACCCGTTTCCGGATTATATTGCGCACTGCAGGCAAATCCAAGTCCACCGATAAGACCGGCAAATCCATCGGACACAATATCGCCAAACATATTCCCGGCAACAATGACACCGTAATTTTCCGGATTCTTGGTTAGCCACATCATTTGGGCATCGATATTTGTATTCCATAATTCTATTTCAGGAAAATCCGCTTTTTGAATCTGCTGTGCCATTTTATACATCATGCCGGATGTTTCGCGAATAACGTTTGGTTTCTCACAAACAGTTACAGATTTATATCCATACTTTTTAGCATGTTCAAATGCTGCCCGCAAAATTCTCTCTGTTGCTTTTTTAGTAAATATCCTCGTTGAAACAGAAATTTCCTCTTTGGGTGAATCACCAAAATTTTGTTGAAATTTCGGATGTGTCATGAGTGCATCATATACTTGAGGTGGAGGATCGCTCCACTCCACGCCGCCATACAATCCTTCCGTATTCTGACGAAAAATAGCTACATCCACTTCTGGTTCATCTATGGCGTCACCGGCACCTCGACGGATAAAATTAAGAGGATTTCCTTTATAAGTTCGACACGGACGTAAACAGATATCCAACCCAAAATGCTGACGCAATCCAACAATGGGGCTGGAGTAAACCAATCCTTGTTCTTTCAATTCTGGAGACAATTCTTCAAACGCTTCGTCTTTTGGTTTGGACGTAATTGCACCGAACAAACCGATTTTATGTTCTTCAAGCAAATCAAGAGTCCTTTGAGGAAGAGGATTTCCTTCTGTTTTCCAAAATTCCCATCCGATGTCTCCTTCAACATAATCCGCTTCGAATCCGGCTGCATTCAAGACTCGTAATGTTTCTTCCAATACAACTTTCCCAATACCGTCACCGGGCATTTTAACTATCGTTCTTCTTGACATTATTTCTCCTTTATTAACAACGAATTAAATTCTTTCTTTCACCCAGTTTTCTAATCCACCCGTCAAGATTAATTCCTGCGCGGCTGTCCCAACCGAAGAAATTGAATATTTTTTATCATTTACTAGCAGTACCGATGATGCAAAATCAATTGAAGCAATCATTCCTGTCTTTACTGTCAATTTTTCCGTGCCGAATTTTTCCTTCAAATCTTTCACAAGTTCCGGCGCTTCAATAACCAAATACCCGTTATTCAGCGCATTTCGTTTATATGTTTGGCTGAATGAGCCGGCCAGAACCATTTGAATTCCACGGTATTTTAACGCCGTAGCCGCCTGTTCCCTGGAACTGCCGGAACCAAAATTAAATCCACTGATTAGAATATCATTTTCTTCTACAATTTTGCCAAATTCAGGATCATAATTTTCCATGACAACAGCAGCCATTTGCTCCTGGGTTAATCCATCCACATACGTATATTTTCCCGGATAAATTCCATCTGTATTTAAATTATCCTGATTGCAGTATATCAATTCCCCAGAGAGTTTTTCCGGAAATCCGTCTAATAATGAAACGGTACTTTTCGCTGCGGAAGGCTGACTATTTATCTTAATACTGCTAACCGGTTTCACATCAGAGTAAAAATCAGGGCCGGTAATTTTTCCTGCTATTGCCGAAGCAGCAACCACAGCCGGGGATGCTAAATATGCTTTTGCGCTGCGGCTTCCCATGCGTCCTTTAAAATTCCGGTTTGTAGCAGAAATTCCAATTTCATCATCTTCCAACAGTCCGATTCCCAGGCCGATACAAGGACCACAACCGGGAGGGAGTGGACGAGCACCCGCATCCAATAAGGTTTTCCAGTCTCCTTTTACTTCACTTGCTGCCTGAACTTCGCTGGAAGCAGCAGCAATATAAAATTCTACATGATCAGCTACTTTTGAACCTTGCACAACTTCTGCTGCTTGAGCCAGATCATCTGTCCGGCTATTTGTACAACTCACCAAATATGCTTTATTAATTTTGATGTTTCGACTGGACATTTCCGTTACGGATGTCATAGTTTTTACATTGTCTGGTCCGGCGACATGAGGTGTAACTGTGGATAGATCCAAGTTCAATTCTTTTATATATAATGCATCCCTATCGGCAGATAGTTGATCATCTTCCAATTGCTGAATGCGGTCAAGATTTATTCGTGGATGTTCTCCATTTTTACTGTCTTCATCCGATGGAACACCTTCTAATCCCCTTCCGGCGATAAAATCGGCTCGTTCTCGTAGCCACTGAATCGTAACAGCATCGATCGGAAATAATCCAACAAGCGCCCCCCATTCTGTAGTCATATTTGAAATGGTTAAGCGATCATTAATGGATAATGATTCAATTCCGTCTCCGGCGAATTCCAGCGCATGATTCAATACTTCATCATTATTAAAAATTCCTGCTAATGTGATAATCACATCCTTGCCGGTCACTCCGGATGATAATTTTCCAGACAATTCTACTTTAGCTACAGGTGGAATTTGCCACCAAGTTCTGCCTGTTGCCCAAATGGCGGCTGCATCCGTACGAACGATCGGCGTTCCCAAACAACCTAAACCACCGTACATATTGGCGTGGCTGTCTGAAGCAACTGCCATAGTACCCGGGAAAGCGTATCCTTCTTCACACATAATCTGATGTCCGATTCCTCGGCCTGAAGGATAAAAATCAACACCCATTTCTTTAGCAAACGATTCAATACCTGTATATTTTTTTAAATTGTCTGCAGAAGTATCCTGTACATTATGATCTAATGCAAACATAGGCTGGCGGGGGTTGGCTATTTTGGCGGCGCCTATTGAATTAAATTTTTCAGCTACTGGCGCTGTATTATCGTGGGTTAGAATATGTTCCGGTTGGATCGAAATATAATCTCCAGAACGGACTTCAGTCCCCGTGAGTAAATCCACAGCATATTTCTGCGCTATTTTTTCAACTAAATTTTGTGACATTTATTAAGCCTTAAATGGTTCGAATGAAACAAAATCGGCATGATGGACAATGATGGATTCCACCGTTCGCTTGCCCAAATCCCCTTCTTTTGAGTGGGTGCCGATAATATGCTGGACATCTGCCGGTAAATCAAATCGTGCTGCAATGGCAACTCCGCTGAACGGATGACGGACTTTGCTACCGTAATCGCTTGTAGATAATTTGCCGTCTACAATTTCGTATTCTAACAATTTTCCCACGTCAATCAAAATAGCGCCGGCTATGAGAATATCCATATCAATTTGAATTTCATCACCAAAGTTTTCCTGCATGCGCTTGGCAATATCAACAGCCAAATGAACACAGGTTCGTTTGTGATTCATAAAGGTGACGTTGCAATCCTTGATTAGCAGTGAAAATGGAATTTCCATTAAATCATCTGCTGAAAGAACGCTATTTTCAATAGCCCACACCCATGCGTCTGTTACTTTTTGTTTTAATTCACCATCCTTGATCCAATCAATTTCCGGCCAGATTTTTAATATGTCTTCTTT
>JACNLB010000046.1 GCA_014381755.1 Fidelibacterota bacterium
GGGGATTATAAAGCCATGTTTCCTTTTATTCAATTTTTGCGAAAAGCGATAAGATGATTCAATGATTGATTGCCTGCTGGCCGTGGCAAGGCTGGTTGAAATTCAAAATAATAAATCTCCCAATTAATAGTACCTATTTTTATTTTTATGAATCTTTATATTTACACCACCCCTAAATCCCCTCCTCGTACGAGGAGGGGTCTGGTGGGGAGGTGAAGAAATACTGAAAATTTCTTGAAAATTTGAATGTTTCGAAAAGCGATTCGATAATTCAATGATTGGTTGTCTTGCATTTACTCAGGCTGAACGTTGACAGCCTTATCTCCTTTCATATCAAAATCAGTATCAAATTTTACTCGAAAACCTTCTCGAAGTAATCCGGCCATGCGCTGAAGTCGGGGGCTTAAACTGCCGCCGTGGAAAAAATAATCATTGCCGTCATCACTACGAATAAAACCAAATTTCTTTTCATCATCATAATGCCGTATTACTCCTGTTTTCATGATTCACTTTTGTCCTTAATAGATAAGGTTAACGCATACTTTGCCGCCGGTTCATTTCCCAAGTGACTGGGTACTGTTACCATTATATCCACAGGAATATTCTGGCGTTCCCCTGTTTCCGCTGCTAATTTGACTGCTTCATTTATTTTTGCTCCATCATTGCAGGTAAAAAAAGCTTCACCTTCAACGAGTTTTAAATAATCCGCATGCATGTCCTTAAAAATAAGTATAATCTTTTTTTCTGTTTTTTCAATATGCCTCATGGTCAGAATACCGGCTGCAAGGTCTGCACCAATTGTTAATGCACCAATATACATAGCATTCACATGATTTTTGACGCGGCGTTTACAAGGAATACGTATAACACATTTTTCATCGCTGATTTCATGAATCTTTGGACGGCAGAAAAATATGAGAGGAATCTTGAAAAAGCCTAAAGCCCATAAAGTCCGACTTGTTTTTGCGAGTGTGGAAAATCTCATTTCAATTAAGTATTGATATTTGGATATTAAACCGGCGGGGGATAACTGTAATTTTCGACCCCTTTGTGTTTCCCCTGTGACCCCGACCATCAGTAACGAGGTTTTTTTTAAAATTTATTATGATGAAAATTACTGCTTGGTGAATTCAGTTAAGCCACATGATTCTTCATACCAATAATTTCCTGCATCCGTACACGAAGTTGAATCTGAATGAGCTGTTTCTTCATAGGTATATGAATCTTCACAATACGCTTCCATTTCTTCAATTAATACAAATGAATTTCCATCTGCAGTCATCGTAAATGCTAAAATTTCATCGTCTATAATTAATTGACTGTTTTCATTTTCGACCCAAGTACCCGTTTCTATTTCTGTTAAACCAAAAATGGAAATAGTCATCTCATAGGTACCTCCTTCATTAACTGTTAATGTTCCGGCAAAACCAAAGGCTTCCATGAATTCCCAATCGGTAGAATCAATCGCGCCCGTACAGTCGGAGTTCTCATATTCACCGCCAAAAGTGATTTTCCAAGTTCCAACGAATCGCGATACTTCTTTTTCATCTTCTTTATCTTCACACCCGATGAAGATAATGAACGGTATGAGTAATAATGTTTTTTTCATATGTTTTTCCTCCTAATTGTTAATTGAAGTTAATATTTCAGAATGCTCAATTTATAGGAGAATTGGAATGTGTATAAATTTATTTAGTTTTGTTTTTTTCAATCTCAATTCCTATTAAATCTGTTGGCCCATTTACAGGATTTATTCTTACAGGAACATGTCCCGGTAGTGTTACAGAATAGTCTGACCACTCTGAACTCGTTTTATGGCGAAAATCTGGCGTGTAGTAATCAGTCGAAATAAAGTGAGCTCCACTAGCTAAAGCGGTATCTCTCCGAGTTGAATCACCTGATCTAGCTTGTCTGGTATCCGTATCTGCTCTCGTCCTGACAAGATATCCTTGTTGTACTCGTTTTTCAATTTCTGGATTTGGTGTATTCATTCCAATAAATGCAGCTTCTGGCGTTCCCGGATTTGCTTCTACAAACAAAATGCGTCCCTTCAAACCAGGATGACCCGTAATATAATCAGCCATTACTTGACCTTGATTATCCAATCCAAACATAACTTTTCCTCTGGAGTCTCCAAGTGTAGGCCAACCGCCATTTAATATGACATCTTCCAGAGATTCACTGTCACCACGTATATTATCGGGCGTAATAACACCTTCAAGATCAGTGCCGAATACATCGCGGATTTCATCATCAATGGTATTTAATGCATCTATACCAAATTCCAGCGGACGAACAAATCCAAATAACGACAAAAAGGGATTTTTGTCCGATACACCTTCATCTTTTGCTTCGATTAAAATGAAAATTGGAAAATGGTTTGGATGCTCATTTGACCATTTTTTGATAACAGCAAGTGCATGTTTAAAGGTTAAATAATTCGTCATAAAATCGATGTCAGGAAAATGGAGAATTTTTAATCCCGGTTCCATCAATTCGGGGAAATTGGGTCGTACAGGATCTTTACTTACACTATTCCCCAACCGTTTGTTGAATAATCCACCCTCCGGATCATAATATATATCCAATTCAATCTGACGGATTCCAAATTGACTGAACTGTTCTTCTAATGTAGAATGAGAAAAGTCTAAATCTTCAGCTACACCTGAATCAAATCTTGATAACCATCGAAATATATTTTCATCCATTCGTAATCGATAACTGTTATGACTACCGATAACTTGAAACTGATTTATTTTTAGCTGATTTATTTTTTCATATATAATATCAGTAGACTGACATAAAACACATTGAAGTAAAAATCCAATTGCTAAAAAGCTAATTCGATGCATAAATCTTTAATAGATAAATGTAGTATATGATTTTAAGAAAGGACTCGTGAATTAACACCTTTCTTCAATTCTAATTTTTCTTTTTCTGAAAAGATGTTCGTTTAGGTGAATTGTAGACAAACCAATCATTACTTGTTATTTCATGAAAATGGTCGGATTCTTCCAATAAAATTTTTGCTGTGGTTTTTTTAACAGCAGCAATTTCAACCCGGACGCCTTCCGCTTTCAAATGAGTCACCAATTCAACAAAATCTGAATCGCCTGACATGATGATAATGGTATCGACTTTTGACGCCAATTGCGATGCTTTAATGGAAAGCGGAATATCGGCTGACTTATGACACGGGACAACAGATCCGTAATAATTCTCATGAAGCCGCTCTGCAAATTTCTTTGATATGGATTTCCCCTCGCGAAAATAGATCAGCCTGTTTAATCCTCTGCCATTTAAGAGTTTAGGGATCAGTTCATCAAAATTGATCATCGCTTTGGTTGATTTTGACACTCCATGGATGCTGCGTTCAATATTATTTCCATCACATAGAATTGCCACGGACTGGTTGATAAGTATATCTGTCATATTATTTATTTCCTTGGTGTAACCATTAATCTAACCCCAAACATGCACATAAAATATACCGCTTAATCCAAATTCGGACGAAAAGTCGATTTGAACTGTTAACTCAAGTTAAAAGTGATGCACTTTCATGAATTTCTGTTGCTGCACGCAAACCTGAAACAATAGCGCCCTGCATCCAACCGTGATAATCTGAAGCGTGCTCACCGGCAAAATGAATTCGCCCCTCTGCCTCTCCGATGTGATGTTCCAACACTTCATATTGCTCTTCCGTTGGTGAAGCCCACGCTCCGCCAGACCATTCATCTTTTACCCACGAATGAGAAGATCCATGCTCCACGTGATCATGAATTCCGGGGAAAACATTTTCCCAGCGGTTCAGAACATGTTCAAGTTGGTTTGAGGCACTGAGTGCATCCAATTCATCTGCGCGATCATATCGAAGATATGACATAAGGATACCGCGAGGTCCTTCCCGATCCCAAGTTGGCTGCCATATTTCTTCCGGCCAGTCTGAATAACCCCAGCCGTTGAGTCCCTCATTTTCCCAAAAGCGCTCTGCAAATTGCATAAATAACCGTGTGGATGATGCATAATTATACCCACCACTCATGGCGTCTAATTTTTCTGAAGATAGCTGGGGACTGAATTGAATGCGGTTTAGTACGGGCAATGGCACTGTACACAGCACTCTGTCTCCGGTGAATTCCGTCCCATCAGAAACACGTACAAAAACACCGCCGGAATTTTGTGTAATGGATTCAACAGGTGTCATAAGTTGAATTTGGTCAGCGAGATATTCTGCAAAGGCAGTCGGTAATAAATCTGTTCCACCGCGAATTTTTACATAATCCTTATGTTGGACCGATGTTGGCCATGGTCGGCCTTCTAAAAAATCATTTGTTGGAATCAAGGTGCGAGTGTTTTCTGACAAATACACAAAAAATCCTGATTGAGGATAAAATGGATCGAGGGGTAAATTGAAATGGTCTGCATAACCCAGCGTCATGTCGTGGTCCGGGGGAATGCGTGCAGCGCCGGCTTCAGCAAAATGTCCATCTGAAAATTCATTACGATGAGTATGAACGCGTCCGCCTACACGGCTCCTCGCTTCCAAGATTGTTACATTATGACCGGCATGTGTTAATTCATATCCCGCAGACAAACCGGCCATTCCCGCGCCGACAATGATCACATTCTTGGGTGGATAATCACCCAACAGCATGCCCGGCGATTCATAATCCGGTTCTTCGTCTTGGACCTCATCCTCGCATGACGCCAACGCCAATCCGCCGGTAATGAGCATGGTCTTGAAAAGAAATTCTCGGCGGGTTAAATCAGGCATGGTTATTTATACGTTTATCTATTATTAAAATATATTTTTCGTTCAAACTACTAAACATTATGTAGAAAAAGTATTTTTACAAAAAGATTCTGATCAAATGAACTTGAGTTAATTATTGTATATCATGCCAATGGCCATGTTCTGCAGACCATACTTTTCCTGGTGGTGCTTCTCCGGCTGGTTTAGATGTTGATTTTTTAGGAATTGGTTTTGAAGGTGGTGCGGGTTCAGGAGGAGTAGAAGCATCATGCCAATGACCATGCTCCATTGACCAAACTTTCCCCGGGGGAGTTGTTTCTATGGGAGATGATATTCTATTTGGAGTTATTTCAGGTTCAGGTTCATAAAAGAAGAACCAAAGTACTGCCAGTATTAAAACACCTATTAATGTCCATTGTTTATAAGAATGTGCGCTAGATAAGCCATGACAGGCCTTGTATTTCTTCCCGCTTCCACAGTTGCATACATCATTTCTGTTTGGTTTATTATTCAAAGTTGACTCCCATTTAGGCTAAATCTAATATTCATCAAACTCAAAATACTAAAACAAAAAACCGTTATTTGGTGATGGAAATTAATCCTTAATCAAAATATTTAATTTTTACCCACCCAAAATAATCATTCATTCCTTTTAGTGTTAGAATTAAAAAAATAATCAGAATAATACTTAGTGGAATGAAACCAGGTAAAATTTTTGAAAAAATAATCACAATGATATACCAAAGCAAAATAGGTAAAGTTGCCTTTTGTCTCTTTATATATTTTTCTTCATAAAAGTTAATGCCTCTTTTTTGGTATCGTTTTCTGGCAGCCTCAATATTTAGGGATAAAAACTTATGGTATAATTTTTTCATATTTCCTTCCAAGCTTACACGGATTTTGGGTGAATATTGAATTCCCATTCTAAACCAAGTGCATTGGTAATTTGAGATAAAAAGGAAATAGACGGCATCTTCATTGCCTTTTCAAAACGAGATATTGAACTTTGTTTGGTGCCAATCTTTTCGGCTAATTCTTTTTGTGTAATCCCTTGTTCAATTCGGTATGCAACAATTTCTCTGACCAATTGATATACAGGACCCAAATCAGCATAAGCTTGTTTGAATTCAGCATTTTTCAGCAGCTTTTCTTTATGCAGATCAACGTTTGTTTTTTTCTTCATAATCTTTTTTCCTTTTTAGCGCAATTTTGATTTCTTTTTTTGGCGTCTTTCTGGTTTTTTTAGTAAATCCGTTTAACAACACAAACTTTTTACCGGTGAAAGTGAAATAGAGTATTCTTTCTTTTCCCGGTCGCATTTCCCAAATTTTTCCTTCAATATGTTTGAGATAGGGTTCTCCTAATTGAATTCCAAAATCTTCAACCAAATCAAAGACTCGGATAATCCATTCACTCATAATATATCACAATATTGTTATAATATTCAATTATTATTTCATGTATATAATCTAATACGGTTTGGTCAAACAAAATATACCGCTTATTCTAAACATAGTAATGGTGGGATTGACTTGCAGTATGTCTAATTAGATATTCAATATCTAATGTGCCCGACCCTTTCATTAGTTTTTCTAATTCTCAATGTTGAATGTAAGAATTTTTATAGAAAAATGTGTTATTACAAAATACCGTTAG
>JACNLB010000102.1 GCA_014381755.1 Fidelibacterota bacterium
GTAAGGAGGGATTACAGGGTGGTTGAGATAAAGATTAAACCATTTAGTTTGACCCCTTCAGGGTCAGGGTTTTGTTTTACGATGTTCAACCGATTTCATCGGTTGTTATGGCAGTTAATCCCTTTCAGGGATTTAAAAAAATATGACCGGCATGTCGTAAAATGGAATTGAATAACCTTAAGATATCTTTTATAATGTTTTTAATTTGTGCTGAAATGTGAATGGGTCTAATATGAATGATGCGACAATAATATTTATAGGAAAAATTAATGAATTAAAAATCTTGTTTTAATATATTCACTTAACCCTGAAGGGGTTAAATGTGAATAATTAGAACACATAAAAATGAGGCAACCCCGAAGGGGTTGAATAATAACATGTCATATACGCAAATATATTACCATATCGTTTTTAGTACAAAAAACCGAACGCCATGCATGACAAAGCAAAAGCGAGAGGATCTATATAAATACATCTGGGGAGTTTTAACAAATAAAAACTGTCACTTATATAGAATAAACGGTGTTGAAGATCACTTGCACATTCTTACACATTTACATCCCACAGTCACATTAGCTGATATGGTAAAAGACATCAAACTGTCTTCATCTGATTGGATTAAGGAAAATGGTATTTTTAAACGTTTTTCCGGTTGGCAAAAAGGATATGGTGCATTTACAGCTGCACAGAAGGATAAGGATAGAATTATTCGTTATATAAAAAATCAGGAGAAGCATCATCATAAAAAATCATTCAAAGAGGAGTTGAGGAAGTTGTTGGAAGAAGCGGGTATTGAGTTTGATGAGAAATACTTAGTTTGACCTCTTCAGGGATTTTAAGAATATGACAGGTAAGTAATAAAATGAAGAAATTTAGAGTCCCCCGAAACGAACGGGATTGTAAACATCAACCGTGTTGATGTAGAATCGACGGAGGAGATTCAATAATGTATATAAATCTAGCAAAAAGGTACTGTATTTAACGCTTCTTTCGTCAGCGTTGAATTAACACGGTAATTCAGTCCAAATTAGAAAAAATTACTCGATCGGCTCGCTGCCGGCGCTCCATTCAGAGAAGTGGGGAAGTCCATCATCCATTTTAATCCAATGAATGCGTTTTCTGTCCCAAATATGTTTGGATGGTTTAACGGAACTTGGGTCATCCATCGTCCCCACAGTAATGTCAATTGATTCTCCGTCTCGCTGAAAATAACTAATAGAGGAACCGCATTTACTGCAAAAACCGCGCTCTACTTTTTCATCCGTGACGTGAATCGTCGGCTGCTCACCAATTTGCTTTAAATCTTTCAAAGGAATGACTGCCCAAGAAACAAAAGAGCTGCCTACAGATCGTTTACAATTATTGCAATGGCAATGGACTACCGTAGGTTCGGTGGCCATTTCATAGCGGATATTCCCACAATAACATCCTCCCGAAAACATTATTCAGAATCCTTTTCCGGATTTCTCACCCAGGAGCGTCGCTCGCTAAAAACACGCTTCTTCAAGTCAGCCCATTCATTAATAATATATTTTAAGTGAATCCCGTCATCGGGGTCTGCATCTAATTTTTCCTCGATCAACTTATTCATTTCATCCCGGGTGTCATCAATATCCCCATGGCTTTTTATTTCTTCTTTTGACCATGAATCCTTTTCAGCTTGAAATCCCTTTTTATCTGATGCTGCTTGAGATACTTGTTCTTTTCGTCCAAAAAGAAACACAAGTAAAAATAAAATTAAAACAATTACAGTTATTATTATTTCATTCATAAAAACCTCATTCCAGAAAAACTGGGATTCTTAAAATTCCCGCCCAATACAACGAAACCATGGCAACCATTGCGGCCAAAGCTATAGGCCATGCAAACATGGCCAAACGTATAAAATCTTTTGCGTCCAACATGCCTGCTGCATACACAATTGAACTGGCAGGTGTACCGATAACAAGCCAAAAAGCAAGAGAAGTAGCAATAGCTAATGCAACACCAACCAATAAGGGATTTGTACCGGAACTTTGAGCCATATCCAAAACGACTGGACCAATTACCGCTACCGTTGCTCCGGCGCTCATTAAGTTAGTAAGACTGGCTCCAATAGCAACAACCAATAAAATCAACGGAATTCCCGAATCAATTCCCAAGGGAGCTAATACATTTATAATACTATCAGCCAGCCAGCCGGCAGCGCCGGACGATCGAAAAACAGTTCCGAGACTGATTGCGCCGGCATAAAGGATAATGACTCCCCAACTGACATTTTCTTCATAATCCTTCCAGGAGGTTAATCCCAGGAGCATATAAAGTACCGCGCCGGAAATGGCAACACCGCCGAGACCAAGTGAAAAACCCAGTAAACTTTTTGTGACTGATTTGTCTGTAATCCACATGAATACAACCAAGAGCATAATTCCGGCAACGAGATATTGTTTGGCATTCATTTTGCCGTGTTTTTCCAGGTCGGACTTTAATGTGGATACCGCGTCTGAAAGATCACTGACTTCTGGTTTAAAGACCATTGGTAGTATAAAGGACATTAAGATGGACATGGCAAACGTGTAGAAAACGCCCATGGACATCCATTGAAAAAAGGAAACTTCCACGCCAATATTGGACAAAAATCCAATCATAATTGCATTTCGTGCACCGCCGGAAGGACTCATGGGTGCGCCAATCATACAGCCCACGGCGATAGACATCATAAGCAATTTCCCAAGATTAGGCGCCGGAATTGTTTTATTGGTAAGTGTGTACAATGCTAAAGCGATGGGAACATACATGGGTGCAATGGATGCTTCATTAATAAAAGCAGATGGAATGGCGGTCCCCAGTAAAAGTCCAACAACTATCATGCGCGTTTTGGAACCGGACATTTTCATTACCAGCATGCCGATGCGTTTATCCAGTCCGTATTTTACCAGCGTGGCGCCGATGGCCAACGATCCGGCAATAAACCAAACGGCATCGTGTGCATAGGTAGAAACAATATGCGACGGTGCTGTGATGCCGAAAAATAATTGGACCAATCCGATCAGTAATGCCACCGCCGGCATGGGAATAGCTTCCGTGGCAAAAAAGATAGTACACGCTGCCAACAGGGCGATAATAATTTGGATATGCGTTGCTTTAACGGCCACGTCATCGGCTGATAAGCCGGAAAAAACAGACGCCGCCTTCTCGGACATGGACACGGGCAGGGGCATGACAAAGCCGATGAGAATGAAGAGCGCAAAGCCCACGGCCAACCATTTGAAATTGGTCGTTTTGGAAAAACCGCCTGAAGAATTCTGTTGCTGGTCTGTCATAGCTAATTGAAAAGTGGGGCTAGATGCAGTATAGGTTCAAGTAAAAAAGTGTATAAATGAAGGGTTATTTATTTGAAATATAGGTGAATTGGTGAGGGTGAAGGTATTTTGTTATTATTCATAACCCCAAGTACAAATAAGTTTTTGATTGAAAAGGTCCAAGTTATATTTGTACCAATTAAATGCAGTGTTTTCATATTCGATGTAGTTATCTTGTATTCCGAGTAAATTATTATATTTAGTCCACTTTGAGGTATCTATTCTGCTTAATAATTCCATAAAATCTTTTTTGTTAAATAACAATTCGCAATCTTCAGAATAATCTCCACCACCTAAAAATATTAGGTTCTGTTTATAATTAGTAATTGAATAGTCCATTGTAACATTTACTCCCAATGTTTCATAAATGCGTTGATTTATTAATTCATTTGATGGAACTGGTGTATATGACATTATAAAAGTAAATATAATTACAATAATTACAGCTGTTGTTAACCAAGTAAATTTCTTTTTTATTTTCAACAAATTAAAATTCATACAAAAAATTATTCACCGCACAAATTCCATTTGAATTTAACAAAATCAATTTACAACCGTGGCGGAGGCGGAAAAAAAATAAGTCATATGAAAACTCACAACATTATAATTCATTTATATGCATCTTTTCTATGACGAATCCGAAAGATGGTTACTATTTTATTATTGGTGTCAACTTCGTACAAAATACGATACTGTCCTGCACGAAGTCTATAACTTGAATCAGATCCAACCAATTTTTTAGTATTCAGAGGAAAAGGATTGTCTGAAAGTGTATTAATGGAAGCTACAATTCTTCGTAGATACTTTTTATCTATTTTTTGAGATTCTTTTTCTGCGGACTTTACAATTTCAATTTTATAAGGCAAATTAAATCAGATTGTCATTTTTCAAATTTTCTTCAAATTTTTTAAAACTTACTCGGGACTCATCGTTGCGATCATTCATTACGACGAGATCATTATGATCTTCCAGTAGTTCTTCATACTCGGGATAAGCGAGAACTACATATTTCTTTTTACCATTTTTGTCAGTAATGAACTGTGGTTTTATTTCTTTTACTTCCATTTGTATTATTCCACTAAAAGTTAGACTAATCTAAACATAATAAAATGTTATAACAATAGAGGAGCCGGTTAATATGTAAATGCATCGGAGGAGGGGGAGTTGGGTAGAGATGCATCATTATTCATATTAAGTGATTCTCTGAATTCGATGCTATTCATGTGACTCTTTCTTCAAATCCTGTTTTGTTTTAGCCTGGCCGAGTAGTTAAAATGATCAAAATACTTTTGCCAAGAGAGATCTGAAGAAGAAAATTCGTTGTCTCCGTAAAAGTAGTCATTAATTGCTTCTCGAAGTCGGGTCAATTCTTTTAAGTGCGATTTATTTTCGACAGCATCAATTGAAAGAGTGATGAGTTCAAGAGCTCGATTGATTGAATTATGTGAATATTTTTCATTATTTTTATTTCGCCAATGGATTGCCCTGCTGATTTCACTGCCAATATTTGCCATTTGTTCAGCGAGAGACATTTTTGCCCAGCGACCTAGGGCAAGTTCTTTATGCTGTATCTCCATTATATCCTTTTTATCCACTTATCAGAAATGTCAACTTAAAACTCCAAAATTATTGAATCTTTATTTTTAAAGAAAATCACCTTATAATTTATCTGTTAATTTTACAAAGTGCAACTATGTACAACAGATAAGAATGTTTGCACAACAACTCATTCATACATGTAATTTCTCGTCCAATAAAATGACCGAGGTTAAACGATCCATACATTAGATTTACTAATTATAGTTGGTTTCTTGGCTATCACCACCGGGTGGGGAGTGTGGCAGGGCAAGCAAAATAAATCATCTGAAGACTATTTCCTGGCCGGCCGATCCCAGCACTGGATCATGGTCATGTTTTCCATCGTTGCTACGGAAACGTCTGTATTAACGTTTGTGAGCATTCCCGGTTTAGCCTACAGGGGCGATTGGTTTTTCCTGCAACTGGCTATGGGGTATATCATCGGCAGAATACTCGTGAGTATTTTTCTGCTTCCTGCTTACTTCGATACCGGAATAGTATCTATTTATGAAGTTTTAGGGAAACGATTTGGTCCTGGAATTCAAAAACTGGCTTCCGGTATCTTTTTGGTTACACGCATTTTAGCAGATGGAATTCGCTTTTTGGCTACGGCGGTTATTGTTCAGGTTTTAACGGGATGGTCATTGCCTGCTGCCGTATTGGTCATTGGTATTGTCACGTTGATTTATACAGTTTCAGGCGGCATTCGAACCGTTGTGTGGGTGGACAGCTTTCAATTTGTTTTATACTTACTGGGCGGAGTTATTGTTATTGTGCATATTTTTACCCAATCGAATGTTATTCCTACGGGCTTTATTGCCGATTTATTGCATGATGGTAAATTTAATATTTTCCGATTTGGCGGCGACTTGTCCACAAATCCCTGGTTATTTTGGTCTGCATTCATTGGTGGAATATTTTTATCATTTGCGTCCCATGGCGCCGATTACATGATGGTACAGCGCACACTCACGTGCAAAGATCTGAAGTCAGCAAAAAAAGCCATGATCGGCAGCGGATTTTTTGTATTTCTACAGTTTACACTTTTTCTCCTTGCCGGTTCACTGATTTACGTTTCGTTAGGTGGTATGGAATTGCCAAAAGACCGGGAGTTCGCTTATTACATTATAAATGAATTGCCCGTTGGATTAAGGGGCTTATTGCTGGCTGGAGTTTTATCAGCAGCAATGTCCACATTAAGTTCGTCCATCAATTCACTGGCATCATCTACATTACGTGATTGGTTTAAAAAAGATGTTAATTTAATTACAGCTAAAAAAACGAGCATTGTGTGGGCTGCTGTTCTCATTGGTATTGCCATGGTTTTCGACGAAAGCGATAAAGCAATTGTAGAAATGGGTTTGCAGATAGCGTCGTATACGTATGGCGGACTGCTGTCTCTTTTTATTATCAGCAAACTTAAGCGGCAGTTTCAACCCATGAGCTTAATGATCGGTCTAATATCCAGTTTGCTCACAGTGTATATCGCCCAACAAAGTGGCATCGCCTGGACATGGTTTATCTTATTGGCTGTTTGTGTAAATATAGCCGTGGTTTTTGTATGGCAATCCGTATTTTCCCGGCGCCATGATGCGTAAATTTCTTTTAATATTAATATTTTTTGGCGCCGATACCTTTGCTAATGATTTTCAGTATAGCAAAGTAGAAGAGGTTCCGGATTTGTCATTCATGCCCCATGTATACTCCGGTTTGGATGTTCTTGAACAAATGGATTTCAAACCTTTGCAAGGCAAAACGATTGCAGTCTTTTGTAATCAAACAGCTGTGAATCGCAACGGTCGCCATCTTTTGGACATTTTGAAAGATCAACCGGACATTTATACGTATGTGATTTTGACTCCTCAATATGGTTTATTTGGCGACCAGGTTAACAAAACAAAAATCATTGGTAAAGTTGAGAAAGATCCCAACACCGGCGCTCGAATAGTCAATTTGCTGGACCGTTTTGTCAAGCCACCGGAATGGACTATTCGCGATGTAGATATCGTTTTAGTGGATTTACAAGACACAGGCGTGCGTTACACAACGTATATGACAACCTTGACTAAAATATTTGAAGTGGCCAGCGAACTTCATAAACCAGTGATTGTTTTGGATCGCCCAAATCCCATTCGAGGAGACCGAATGGATGGACCTGTTGTGCGAACAACTTATCAGTCATTTGAAGGATATCATCTCGTCCCCATCCGCCACGGACTCACAATTGGCGAATATGCACTCATGGTGAATGAAATGGGATGGGTGAAAGATTTGCAGCGCGCAGAATTGACCGTGATTCCCATGGCGAATTGGAAGCGATCCTTGTGGGCGGATGAAATTGATTTACCATTTACACCGTTGGCGCCAGGATTAGTTGACGTAGAAGCATGTCTTGCATACACGGGGATGAATTTGTTGAAAGGGTCAAATTTGAATTGGGGGCAGGGAACAACGAAACCCTATTTTCGAGCCGGAGCACCATGGATTTCCGGCCGAGTTTTTTATCAAAAAATAAAGAACGTGAATTTACCGGGAGTAAAATTCAAACATATTCAATATACACCCACCCAAACCAAGGGCGATGGTTCAGTACCGTTATATTACCAGGAAAAATGCAGTGGGATTGAATTTGAAATTACGAATCGTGAAATATTTGATCCTTTAGCCACATCCACAGCGATTATGATTTTGGCTTACCAGCTTTATCCACAGCAGTTTGAATGGATCCATGATGATTATATCAATAAGTTATTTGGGCACAATCTATTGACTGCATTTGCCGCTCAGGGAAAAACACCAGAATATCTTCCGCCGCAATGGGTGATGGATGTGATTCGCTTCAGTAAATTCAGGGAACGGTTTCTACTCTACAAATGAGCCGTAATCAAAGCGAAAAGCTAAAATTGAAAAAGCTAAAACATTTTTTATCTTTTTTCCATTTTACATCTTCCATCTTTCATCTTCCATCTTTTTTAATTCTTCTTACTTCTTACTTATTTTCCCAAACTCATTTTACAGTTCCTGAAAATGTGTGGCGGATCAGCGTAAAACCTTCAGTTACGAGAGGAAGTTATATTGGTCCCGGTGGAGTAAAAGGTATCCAGAATATGTCATTTAATTTGGCGAATTACGGCAAACGATATTTTGATCATGGTTATGTAGTGGATGGATATTATGCCAGCGAAAATGATCTTCATAATTTGGATACACTCGGGCTTAATTCTAATTATACTGTTGGTGAGTATATCAGATATTATAATGCTATCTACAATGATTCCATTCCCGATTTAAGTACAGATTTCTTTGGTAATGATTCAATAACCGTCGGCGGCAGTTTGGACCAGGAAATCAGTAAAACATCCTGGGGAATGGATTTCAAAATAGAATATGGATTATCAAACAGATTAACCTTTGAAATGAATATCCCATATTTTTCTTATGTTTCTCAAAACAGGACATCCAAGTGGACATCAAATGAAATTGAAGGTCTGGATAGTTTTGGTGAATATCATCAGGGAGCAATGGCAGCTATGGATTCTGCTTTGGTCAGTAATTATGATATTAATCTGCAATTGATTCGCAATCGTTTTTATGATTGGGAGGGAAGTAATTCATTGCGCTGGGCAATGGGAGGAGACCCATTTGTCAATGGTATTTACGGATCAGAATTCAATCCTTTTACAACAAATGATACTACTTCAGTCACAATGGATGATTTACTTGATTATTATTATCCGTCTAATCGTACAGCATCTGGTTTGGGCGATGTGGAACTTGGATTAAAAATTTTATTGCTGGGTAATCCGGCATGGAGTGAATCAGGAAATTTTTCACTCTATACCGGTTTATCCGTTTTATTGGGATCTGCAGATAGATTACATACATATTCATATAGCAGTGGAATCCCAGTGGTTCAATCTCATTTTAAAACATTACCTTTAGGTGATGGAGTTTCTCGATATAACATTTCTTTGTTTGGCGAATTGTTCAAAACTATTCTTCGTCGACAGGTCAATATTAATTGGCTGGTTCGTTCTGGATTTTATAGTCAAACCCGGGTGAATTCTCCCATTTCCTTCGTGAATTTCAATACATTCAATCCAGATAGTATTGCAGTATCAATTGGTGTAAAGCATACAATTAAAAAGGGAAATGAAGTATTTGCCATGGCTCAAGGAAAGTTGGAACTTATTCCTGATTGGGTATCCGTTTCTGGTGGTGCGTCTATGTATGTGAAAGGCCGGGATACGTTCTATTCCAACGATCCTGTTTGGGATAAGTGGATGAGTTATCGTGAAGATAATTATGATACAAAAAAGACTGTTGTAAGACAATTTGCTGAAGTAGCATTCCATAATGTCAATCCGTTAAAACGTATTGGTCCAATTCCGTTTGAATTACGGGGAGGAGTTTCCATTCCAATTGTAACCAGAAATTCATATAGTAATTTTTCTGCATGGATTCAATTAGTCGTTTATGCTCAAGCGTGGTAGATTTATAAGACATTATTATGACTTCTGAACGCAAGAGAATATTAAGCTGGTCCATGTATGATTGGGCAAATTCTGCCTTTTCCACGACGGTTGTAGCTGGGTTTTTCCCCATCTTTTTCGAAAAATATTGGTCTAATCCGGATGATGTTATTCAAAGTACATATCAATTGGGTTGGGCAAACTCATTGGCATCCGTTTTAATAGCAGCATTAGCTCCTTTTCTTGGAGCAATTGCAGATAAAGGGTCTGCAAAGAAAAAATTTCTCATTTTCTTTTGTTATATGGGTGTCATTATGACGTGTGGATTGTATATGGTTGAACAAGGTCAATGGCAGTTCGCACTTATGTTATATATTGCTGCATCTGTTGGATTTATGGGTGCGAATATATTTTATGATTCACTCATGCCGTCTCTTGCCCCAAAAGAGAAGATGGATTATGTCTCTTCATTAGGGTTTGCCCTCGGTTATATTGGCGGTGGCTTGCTTTTTTTGGTCAATGTGCTCATGTATTTAAATCCAAGTTGGTTTGGAATAGGCGATGCTGAAACCGCAATTAAACTATCATTTCTTTCAGTCGCAGTCTGGTGGGGAGTTTTTACAATTCCTCTTATTTTGTTTGTTCCTGAACCTGAAGTCGATCAATCGTTAGCATTGCCTAAAGCTGTCAAAGCTGGATATCTACAATTACGCCAGACATTTAATCATATTCGCGAATTAAAAGTGATCGGCGTTTTTTTAATGGCATATTGGCTTTATATCGATGGAGTGGATACAATTATCAGAATGTCTGTGAAAATGGGCTCATCTCTGGGATTTGAAGCCGGAGATTTGATTACAGCATTACTCATGGTGCAATTTATCGCTTTTCCATCCGCTTTGGCTTATAACTGGTTTGCATCCAAGATTGGTACCAAGAAAGCTGTTTTGATTGCAATCGGCGGTTATGCTTTGGTTACATTGTTGGCATATTTTATGACAAATAAGAATCATTTTTTCATGTTAGCTGCTATGATTGGGCTTTTTCAAGGTGGTATTCAAGCGTTGAGTCGAAGTTTGTTTGCACGGTTAGTTCCGAGAGGAAAAGAAGCAGAATTTTTTGGTTTTTATAATATGCTGGGTAAATTTGCTGCTGTAATCGGACCTGTCATGATGGGTTGGGTTACACTGGCAACCGGTAATGTTCGTTTGGGTATTTTATCTATTCTAATCCTATTTATAGCTGGAGCATACTTTTTATCAAAAGTAGATTTCGATGAAGGTGAAAGGTTAGCTCTAGAATTTTCCAGTGGTAAAAATGTTGATTAAAAAAAGTATTGATTTCAACATGCATTATCCTATAATATTTCACCAGCCCCGCAGGTGTGGCGTGCTCTTCAGGGAAAAAGATTTTCTCGAGGGTAACATTGCGGGGCTTTACTTTAATATAAAACAATATAATAGAATGACTTAAAGTAACACATGAATTACACTGCTAAATATTCTCAAATTGTTATGCCGGATAATATTAACATTATCGGTACACTTTTTGGAGGTCAAATGGTGTCTTGGATGGATTTGGCTGCCGCAAAAGTAACCTATAGATTTTTAGAAGGTACGGCAGCAAATGGCGCCGTTACTCGAGCAATAGAAAAAGTGGAGTTTAAAGAACCTGTTTACAAAGGCGAGTGGGTTAATTTTGAAAGTACAGTTATCAATACTGGAAAAACTTCATTTCAAGTTAAGGTGGAGGCCTATGCTGAAGGCCGTGAGCGTGGTAAACGATTAGCGTGCACAGCATTAATTACAATGGTTGCAGTTTGTACGGATGAAAATGGCGAATACCATAAATTTGAGCATGGTAGATCGTGTGACTAATGATAAAATAAAATTAATGATATTATTTCTGGTACACCTCCAATTTTGGGGGTGTTCTTATTTGCAGACGATTACGTATCCAAACCCCATTTTGATAGAGGATAATGAACACGTTTATATACGCTACCAATTTAATGAAATTCGAATAATAGGTTCTGTAGATGCTGGGAATTACAATCCGCAGGCATATATTTTTGCTGTGTTTCACCGGGCAGATCTCGATGCGCCAATTATACAGAAAATGTTTTTACCGGGAGATACTCTGGAATTCATGGTTGCAGAAAATCATTTAAACGCAGCTCCAAAAGGAAACGTTGCTGTTTTAAAAGCAATTGGAGATGATTTTCAACAAGAGGAAATATCTTTTTCTTATGATGATAAAGGTGTGATTATTCTTCCACAATTCATTTTACATAAAGTACCTTATTATTATGAGAATCAATTTATTCAGTTGTCGGGTGAGTTTACTGATTCTTCACGAACTGATAGCGGTGGCGTTGGATTATCAGGTTTTGTTGAAGGATTACATCTTGCTAAAACACCGAAGAGAGGGGAAGAAAGAAATACATCATCCGCCATCGATTCAGGTAATATGACTGCAATACCTCAATTAAAAAATATGAAGGCTTTTATTTTCAGTTCACCGGATGAAGCAGAATTATATATCGACGGACAGTTAAGAGGAGAAACGCCCATCGGTATTTTAAATCTGTCAATTGGTGATCATTCTTTTAAATTACTAAAAGAGGGTTATGCTCCTTTGGAAAAGATATTAGATATTCAACCAGCTAAAAAAGTAAACATAGAATTTCGATTAAATCGCTTAAATGTTCTCCACTTCACAACAAAAGAGGAAAGATTGAAGTTTGTATTAGATGATGAACATGAATGGTGGGATAAAAGTATCAAACTTAATGTGGAATCGGGAAATCATGTTTTAAAAGTGTACAAGCGTGGTAAAATTGTCGATGAACAGGATTTGATTATTGATTGGAATGAAAAACTTGAATATTTCCTGCCAGTTACCGTTGCAGCAGTGACGGATTCAACCTAATTTTACGTCCCCAAAATTAACATTTAATTTTCATTACAAGAGGATATAATGGCACATTTATCAAAACTAAATCACACTACTGACGCATTAGACAGCATTAAATCTGATGCAATTTCCATCGGAATTTTTGAAGACGGTTCCATGACGATTCGAGGGAAAGCTGTTGACAATAATCTAAATGGACAAGTCAGTTCTGCTCATGAACGCGGTGACATAAAAGGCAAACATTCTGAAATAACAATTTTCTATTCTGAAAAAGGTCCCATAATCGTAATCGGACTTGGAAAAGCCGATGAATTTGAAACAGAGTGCCTTCGTAAAATTGGCGGTGCATTAGCCAAGAAAGCTATCACAAAAAAATATGGACATGTAGCTTGCGAGAATTTTGGTGGAAAAGGAACGTCAGATTTTGGCCAGGCATTAGCTGAAGGACTTGTTATGGGCAGTTATCAGTTCAATGATTATATGACCAAAAAGAAGGATGAGTTGTTTGAACTGGATAAAGTGACTGTTTCCGGCGGATCGAAGGTGGGTCTGGACAAAGGGGCGATTACGGCGAATGGCGTCTGTTTTGCTCGGGATTTGGGTAACCATCCGGGAAATGTAAGTACACCCACACGATTGGCAAATGATGCCAAAAAGATCGGTCGTCGAGGCAAAATGAAGGTATCAGTCTTTGATCGTGAAAAATTTACAGAATTAGGTATGGGGGGATTAGCCGGAGTCGCCGCCGGAACTGATGAACCGCCAAAATTTATCCTCATGGAATATTGGGGAACAAAAAAATCTGTAAAACCGAAAGTATTGGTGGGAAAAGGATTAACCTTTGACTCTGGCGGTATTTCAATCAAGCCTGCTGCAAAAATGGATGAAATGAAATTTGACATGTGCGGGTCTGCAGTCGTTTTAGGCTGTATGCATGCGATTGCTGCTATAAAACCGAAAATTAATGTTGTGGCTGCCATTGCTTCCACAGAAAATATGAGCGGCTCAAAAGCCTATAAACCAGGGGATATACTTACTGCATATAACGGCAAAACCATTGAAGTACTAAACACGGATGCGGAAGGTCGTTTAATTTTAGCAGATGCGTTAAGTTATGTAAGTAAACACTATGATCCTGCATTTATTTTTGATTTTGCCACTCTGACCGGTGCAGTCCTTGTTGCGTTGGGCCATATTGCGACTGGGATCATGGGCACCGATGAAAAGCTAGTTGAACGGGTGAAAAAGTCATCAGGTAAAACAGGTGAAAAAGTGTGGGAATTTCCTTTATGGGAAGAATACTGTGAGCAAATCCAATCCAAGATTGCTGATGTAAAAAATATCGGCGCTCCCATGCAAGCTGGAACCATCGCTGCCGGTGCATTTTTAAAAGAATTTGTCGGAGAAGATATTCCCTGGTGTCATTTTGATATTGCCGGTACTGCTTGGGGCGAAAAAGAAAAACCCTATGGTCCGAAATCTGGTGCTACGGGAAATATTGTTAGGCTTGTACTGGACGTAATGGGAGTTTAATATTGAATCCATCAACCGCGTTGATGGTACACCAACATGGTTGGTCTAGTCCAAAAACGAAAATAAATGAATAATTTACCCTCCAGAAAAGAAGCACTGGATCTTCTTCATGAATATACAAAAGGCGATTCACTACGCCGACACGCTTTGGGCGTAGAACAAGCTATGTGTAAAATGGCGGAAAAATATAATGGAAATGTAGACGAATGGGGATTAACTGGATTGCTCCATGATTTCGATTATGAAATGTTTCCCACAGAAGAAGAACACCCTGCAAAAGGGAATGTAATATTAAAAGAACACGGTTATCCAGAATCCATCTGTACAGCTATAATGGGCCATGCGACTTATTCTGGAGTCCCCCGGGAAACAGATATGGCAAAAGCATTATTCGCAGTCGATGAATTGACCGGTTTTATTTTCGCTGTAACCTATGTCCGTCCCTCAAAATCCATATTAGAAGTGAAACCTAAATCTGTGAAAAAGAAGTTAAAACAGAAAGCATTTGCAGCCAGTGTGAACCGGAATGACATATTTCAAGGTGTAGAAGAATTAGGTGTTGATTTAACTGATCATATTCAATTTGTCATTGATGCACTAAAGGAAAAGGCAGAAGAATTGGGTTTAAAAGGTGTTTCATAATCAATCAATACTTATGTATTCTTAAGTATGACTTTCACAACTGGAATTCTATTATTACTCCTCGGCATTGCAATCGGTGTAATCGTTTTATTGCTGTTAAAAAAGGATACTGTTCCTGATCAGCAACAAATTAAAGATGCATTTGGAAATTTGTCTAAAGAAGCATTGGACCAAAATATCGAAACATTCATGAAGATTGCCGAGAGTAAATTTGGCGATCTTATGAAAAGTAGCGACGCTCAATTAGATGAAAAGAAAAAACTCATCGATTCCAGTTTAGTTGAAATGAAGAAACAACTGGAGGGGCTGAATAAACAAACCACGGAACTCACCGGTCAAATGGAAGCGTCCAAAATAGGCATTTCTGAATTATCTGATACAACTTCTCAATTACGTCAAATATTATCAAGTTCCCAAGCACGAGGTCAATGGGGCGAGCGCATGGTGGAAGATATCCTTGCTTTTATTGGTTTGACTGAAGGAATCAATTACGAAAAGCAATCCCAGGAAGGGGCTGATCGTCCGGATTTCAAATTCAATCTTCCCGATGGAAAACACATTAATATGGATGTGAAATTTCCATTGAGTCATTATGAGAATTTTCTTGCATCCGAAAATGAAACTGAACAGGAATCCGAGAAAAAAGCATTTTTAAAAGATGTACGCAACCATGTAAAAGAAATTTCCGGCCGATCCTATATTGATCCCAATGCCGGTACGGTAGATTATGTTTTAATGTTTATTCCCAATGAAAGTATTTATTCCTTTTTAAACCAGGAAGATCATGATTTGATTGACTTTTCATTGGGCAAGAAAATTCTATTGTGTTCTCCGGTAACGTTATACGCAATTTTGTCTCTGATACGTCAAGCAGTATCCAATTTTCATATGGAAGAAAAAGCAGGGGAGATGCAAAAATTAGTCGTTACATTTCGTGACCAATGGGAAAAATTCATTGATAAATTAGACGCATTAGGAAAAACATTGGGAACAGTTTCGAATCATTATGATGAACTTGCCGGGACTCGCCGAAGAGCATTAGAAAAACCCATGGATAAAATTACGGATTTACAAATGGGGCAGAGTGAAGATATAAAACAAATTGAGGATGATGAATGAAGCAGGTGAGGAGTAGATTTTTATTGGTAATAGGTATTTTAATCGGATGGAATTGTGTCGGGCCGGAAGATCCCATTGATGGTTTACTCGATGACTTGCCGGCAATAGTGAATACGGCTGATGCATTTACATTTAACCTTAAGGGACATAATTTTTCATTTGAGGAAGAATATACGATATCAATGAAACCGGATTCTAATTCTGTATTAACCACATCGTTAATTGTTACCAATTGGACGGGGAATGACACATCGCGCATTTTTATGATAAATTCCGGTGATACAACATATGCCTGGTTTCAAATAACTGGAAATTTAACTTATACGTCCACAGATTCCTTATCAACGGATACACGATATTATCCCACTAAACTGCTATTCGAAGGGTCGAATTTTTCCGGGACAATGCAATTTTCGTTATTTAAGAAATAGTTAGTAAATAATTGGTGAGTGCCTGTCCACCGAAGGAATGTAGGCGGGGTAGCTGGTAAAGTGGTGAGCAGTAGTTGACTGAATGGCCGGGAGATTTGCGGCTGATTTGAAAATCTCCAGTTTTTGTCTTAATTTGAATATAGATTTTATAAGATAATCATGGGAGTTGGTTTATTAAGCAAATGAATCGATTGATTACATACAGTATAACACACTTATAATGCGCACTGTAAAGCATATGTGCCGTATAATAACTAGTTATATTTCATCAATCAACTAATGGAAACAAGGATTAAAAAATGAATGATATTTTATTAGAAATTCAGAAATTTATTAATAAATGATATTTCATAAATGGATCTAACTGTTCAAAATGTGAAAATATTTTGCAGGGAATCTGGTGATGGTACCCCCATACTATTTTTACATGGCGTACCCGATACAGGTGATATTTGGAATCCAATTGTAACACAGCTTAAATCTAACTATCGTTGTATTGCACCTGATTGGCCAGGCTTTGGCAGTTCTGAATCGGGTGAATCTGTTGATTGTTCTTTAGATGGTCATGCTGATTTTGTGAATGATTTGGCTGATGCATTGAACCTGCATGAACCTTTTTATCTGATTGCTCACGATTTTGGTGGAATTAGCGCGATGGCTTTTGCAAGTAAGTATCCAAAACGTGTACATCGTTTAGTTATTTCCAATGCTCCATTTTCACCTGATTATGGTTGGCATTTTATGGCTAAAATTTGGCGAACTCCTATATTGGGTGAGTTTAGTATGCTCACCATGAATAGCATGGCTTTTTCACTCTCCATGCGTCAAGGCTCACAGAAATTGAGCAAACAACATATTCAAGATATGTATAGCCATCTTTCTTCAAAGATGAGAAAAATGATATTAAAAATGTATCGGGAAATGCCAGAAAACGGTTGGGAAGAATGGCATCCCAGATTATTAAAGGCAACGAGCCAAATACCAACTCTGATATTATGGGGTGAAAAGGATCCCTATCTGCCCAATTGGCTACCAGATTCTTATGGTGCTCAAAAAATAAAATATTATCCAGATTCCGGCCATTGGCTTCCCGCAGAAGAATCTGCTTCATTTATTACAGAAGTTATGCGGTTTTTTAGATATTCAAACAATGAATTCCAGGTTCACGCAGAATGAAACATAACCCCCACTATCTCTTATACTAAAGACAAGGAATAATTTGATTGTTTTTGTTTTTTTGTTTTTTAGGGTATGATTCCCTATTTTTAAAACTATTATCTTTGCGGAAGTTCTTGATCTATTGCCACACTAATTATGAAAAGAAACACTTTGATAAATTCATAGCTTCCGCAAAGTTTGGTTTTTAACCAATCCACCAGCTACCAATAACAAGTGCTTGCATCCCGTACACGAAGTGTCGGGGTTACCAATCACTACTAACCAGTCTCCCACGCTGGGCAAATGAGGTGTTTATAATCGCACCAATCGCAATGTCTGCCTGTTTTTGAATCAAATTCTTTCTTTCGTATTCCTGAAGCAACATCATTTATTTTTTCTTCTGTTTTTTCCAATTCTTCATGGGTGAAAGAATGAGCTCTGATTGGTTTTTCTTCATCACGGAGAAATAATAAAGATGCACTGGCAGGTAATCCGCCAAACTCATCTGAATCGGATTGAGATAAGAACATACTGTAAATGGCTAACTGCAAATTCGATTTGGCCGGTGATGCTGTTTTACTTGTTTTGTAATCAACAATGTGAACACCGTTTTCATTTTTGTCAAGTCTGTCAATGGCGCCATTAATCGTAATGTCGTCTAGCTCAAAAGAAAATCGTTCTTCCCGGGCAATGACGTTTGGCGGATTGTCTTGGATCGATTTGGCGTAGCGAGACAGCATTTCCTGTCCTTGTTCATAGAATTTCTCTTCTCGAACTGTATAATCGAATTCACCTTTTTTCCATTCATTTTTTAGTAATCGCAAAATGCGTTCTTCAGATAATTCTTTTCCCGGTTCATGAAATTGCTGTAGGACGCTGTGTATGATTGTTCCGAAAAGTAATTGCGGTTTACTCGCCGTCTGGGGAATGCCATCGATTCGTCCAAATCTGAATTTCAATGGACATTGTTCAAATGTTTCAATAGCACTGGCAGACAAATATAATTTTTCATTAATTGCTGGTTCAAAATCCTGTTCTAATTCCAAAGTTAAATCTGTTTCCCAATCACTGGATCCCAAATCAACCGCTTCGCCATTTTCAGATTTCTTTATGGCTTCCAATGCGCTGGTAAGATCACGGACGTGATCAAACTGATCATTCGCCAGTGCTTTTTGGATTTTCTGTTCATATTTGATTCGTAAGTCTGAATAAGACTTTGTGTCTTTAATGTCGTCTTTCATGACGGTTTTCTCCATAATATGTTCGGGTAATTCCTTAATAAACTTGGATGTTGCCTTGGACGGTGCCAAAATGTATAATTTTTCCTGTGCTCGTGTGACAGCTACGTAAAATAATCTACGCTCTTCTTCATAATGATGATCTTTGGGAGTATTGGTTGCTGACTGCTCATAGGTCAGCCATTCATCCGGCGGCCGCGATATCATTATGTTTGATCTAAAATTCAATGGGAAACTCCCGGATCGTTGGAAGGGTAAAAATACGATGGGAAATTCACCGCCTTTTACACTATGAACGGTTGACACACGAATTCCGTTTAGTTTTTTGTATTCACTGGGAATGATAGTTTGCAATCCACCCGAAACCATGATGGCTTCCATATAAAGATTAAATGCAGCCAAGCCATGATCTTCGGGATTTCGCTGTGAAAAGCTTTGTGCCCGTTTTAGAAAATCTCCCACATTCAGCATGGCAAGACGATCATCCAGTGAATAATGTGTTGAATGTTTTCGTAATAGTTGAGTTTTTTCACATATGTCCCAAACCATTTCACCGGCAGATCGTTTTTGAAGTACGTGCTGAAATGTTGATATTTGATCAATCAATGAATCGATTGCAGGAAATTCTGCAAGAATTCGATCATCATCTTTAATTAGTTGAAGGCGGGGTGTTTCATTTCTGCGCTGCCATATATTATATATTAAGTGTGCAGTTTCTTCATCGGTATTTTTCTTAATAAGTCGAAAAAGTGCATTATCCTGATATTTCCCTCCTGCAACTACTTGACACCATGCATTAAGATCTAAAATGGCGGGAATGCCGAAATAGGAGGGAATGCGAGCTTGAACAGGAATTCCTGACTTTAGTAATGATTTTGCAACAGTGTTTGCTTGCCCATGTGTTCTGCACAAAACAGCGATTGAATGAAATTCATTTCCCTTATTTATCAATTCAGATATTTCATTAGCTAAATAATGCAACTGATCAGCTTTTTCTCCCCAGAAAATTTTTGGTAATAAACCGAAAGAACCATTTTTTGCAAAAAGACTTGTTTCTGTTCGTTCAGTATTGTGTTTGATGGATACATTGGCAATGTCCAAAATAGGTTGAGTAGAACGAAAATTTTCTTCCAGAGCGATTGGGTCTCCACCGAACCGATTTTTAAATGCTGATATATTATAGGAATTTGCACCACGAAAACTGTAGATCACTTGGTCTTCATCTCCCACAACAGTGATGTGACGATGCTCTTTTGCTATCAGCCCAATAATTTCATTCAAGGCAAAATTGTTATCTTGAAATTCATCAACAATAATATGCTGAAATTTATCTTGCACATTTTTTAATACAGTTGAATTGTCCTTCAAAAGATTATATGCCAATAATATCATATCGCCGTAATCAACCACATTCATTTCTCGTTTCCACATTTGAAAAGTGGGGAAAATCCGCTTTAAATCATCAATCTGGGCGACAGTTTCAGCTTTAAATATTGCATTGTCAATTTCAGGCGTTGGCTTTTTCGCAACATTGACTAATTCATCTCTGGAACGATTAAAGAAAGGAATTAAACTATCTATAACAGCTTTTGCAGGATTAAGTGGAAATTCATCTGATTGAAAAGGACCTAATTCATCAAAACGTTCCAAAAGCATGTGTATTGCTTCACTTTCTTCCAGAAGTTGGGGAAGTTGATCCGAACCGTAATCGCGTAATAATTGGTAACAAAAAGAATGGAATGTGCACACAGTCATCATATGAGCGGATCTGCCGACTTTTTTTAAAATACGTTCCTTGAGTTCTCGCGCTGCTTTTTCAGTATATGTTATTGTTAAAATATTTGCTGGGTTAACTTTATAATGTTTGATAAGATATATAATACGGTGTTCTAGGGTAAACGTTTTGCCCGTTCCGGCACCGGCAAGAATCATCAGCGGTGCAAGCGGATGTTCGATTGCTTTACGCTGTTGCTCGTTGGGAATGATGTCTGGCATGGGTGAAATTACCGATTGATAGAAGTAAGTTTCTTTCAATAATTATAAAGTTTTATCACAAAAATAATTACCCTGTCCTTTAGGGCGGGGATTAAACAATCACCCAATAGTGGGCTTCCCAAAACCATATTTTAATCCTATCACAATTTCTAAATTATTAAAATATCTTCGTCATTTTCTTTGACGCAAAGAAAACGACTGCAAAAGAAACAGTCGCTGTGGAAAATTTCATGAATCCACGTCAACGATTCGGGAATGATTTAAACTCGCCCGCCGATTGTTGGGCTCAAACAGTAAATCATTCTTTTCCTCATCATTGTCTAGATTTTGATCATTAAATTTTCCAAGGCGACATTTATAATAAATCTTCAACTTTGTTTTAATCGTATTTTCAATAATCCAAAAATCCATCTTTCCAAATCAAATTCTTCATCCTAATCCTGACTATTTCATAATTACGTTTTGTTCTTTTAAGATACGTAAAATATTTTTTAACCTTTCCGTTAACTATCGTGTCTTACGGTGTGAATGAATGAAAACAGATCATGAACTTATACAACAATTTAAAAACGGCGACAATTCAGCATTTGACGAGTTGGTTACGCGCCATTTGGACTCAGTTTTCCGATTTTTCGTTCGTATCACAATTGATGAAATGGAAGCGGAAGACTTGGCACAATCTGTATTTATTAAACTCTTTAAAAGTCTTAAGAAATTCCGTTTCGATGCCGCATTTACAACTTATTTATACAGGGCAAAAGTCAACACTGCCAATACGTACCTTACACGAAATAAATGGCGGAATTTTCTACACTTGGATCAAGCTTCGGAACAATCATATTCACATGAAGAACCACGAATCAGTAAATCAGAAATATGGACTTATGTGGCCAAACTTCCTGGAAAACAACGGAATGTGGTCATGATGCGGTTAAACCAGGAATTACCATTTAAAGAAATCGGATTAGTATTGAATATGTCCGAAGGGACAGCAAAAGTGAATTATCACCACGGAATTAATAAACTCCGAGTATGGTTGAAAGATATTTATGAACTTTGAAGATCAATTACACAACGCTTTAAAAGCAGATAATGCTTCAATCGATGAAGCACATTTCATCGGCAGGCTGCATGCTGCACAACACCAATTAGAATTGAAAAGAACACGCTTGCAAAGCAGCATGGCAACTGCCGCATTCCTTCTAATATTCGGATGGGCTTCTTTTATACAATTAAACGACACAATTTTTGATACGGGTTATGAAGAATATTTTAGTTATGAAGAAATGGATGATTATTTCAGTGAAGTTGATTCCAGCGATTATGATCTTTATGTAGCAGATTTGGCTCTTTATTTATTGGACGATGATGATGTTTGGGCCGTATTAGAATTTTTTGAAGAACAAGAGTATGAACATGCATTTAACGAATATGAAAAGGAGATAGAGCTATGAAGAAATTATTCACAACCTTTATAGTATTAATTCCAATGATGATTGTCATGGCACAACCACCTCGTGGTGATTGGGACAATGATGATAGAAAAAACATGAAAACCATGAACATTTGGAAATTAACTGAAGAACTGGAATTAACAGAAGAACAAGCAGAAAAATTCTTTCCAAAATTTCGATCCCATCAAGACAAAATGGAAAAGATTAGGAATGAAGGTAAAGAATCTCTCAAACCTATATTTGAAACATTAAAAGATGGAAAAGATGTTTCGGATAAGGACCTTGATGCAGCATTGAAGAAGTTCGAAAAACTAGAGCGGGAAAAAGTAGATAATCAAATTGCTTTTGTTAAAAGTTTAGAGGGGACATTAACTAATACGCAACGAGCTAAACTGATGCTTGTACCCCATAAAATGCGTCGAGAAGCTAAAGATAATATTAAAAAACATAAAAAATCACAAAACCGACGATATAAAAGAGATCGTTGGTAACCCATAATAGAAAGGAAATAATGATGAAGAAATTTATACCCATTTTAACAGCAGTCAGCATGATATGGATGTCCTGTGCTGAAACACAAAATCAGAAAGAGGATGATATTTCACAATTAATGAGGTTGATGGAAGACGATGTCGTCCTAAACTTGGATGTATTAGATACTGAAGGCGCCATGGATGAAGAATATTCCGATGGGCTGGATACTGACGGCGGGATGAAAACCATGGCGGATACACTCTGGCCTAATTCAGATTACAGACTCCGCATGGGAAGACAAATTACCGATCGAGAAAGAACTTTTTCATTTGATGTGCAGGATGATACAGCCTACGCTGAAATGCACCGTTCAATAAGTGGTAACTTCTACGTGGTTGCGTTTGATTCTAATCATACAATGGTGGATTCATTCGTCAAGGCATTTTCTGAAGAGTTTGAACGACGTGTTCGTTTTGTTCGCACGGACAGCAGCAGTCAACGTCCTTGGAGAATTGAAGGAATAACCCTTGGTCATGGAGGTGCAGGCAATAAAGTGAGAATCACTGATTTGTCTTTTTATACATTAAACGGAAGCGATGCATTATTTAATTATACAGCCGATAATGCAAGCGAAGTATTTATCCCAAGAGATAATCTACCAGCATTTAATCCCGGTGATACGCTGCGTATTGAACTAACGGTAGAAAATGATGATCCTGTTTTCGATCTGGGAGATATGGATAGCGGAGAGAAAGTTCATATGCACTATGGCCGTGGCCGTGGTGAACGAGCACGCAGAGGGTTAAATGATGCAGGCGTTTTTGGTGATGTTACTGTCGAAGATAATGTTTTTACAAGACTTTGGCGGGCTCATAATATTCGCCCGAATCATCAGGTCCGTGTATTTAATATGCACTATGATCTTATTGATAATGCCACATTATTTATAAGCGATGGAGGATATAATACAGCTGTGTGGTCTCTTCCTTATCGAATAATTAGACCGTAAAGTTTCATTTATAACGTATAAAAAATGCCTCAACAATTTTTTGTTGGGGCATTTTTGTTTTATAAAGTAGCATAAAAGGCGATTAATTTCCACTCGTATGGAAAAGCAAAAAATTTACAACTTCAGTGCCGGACCGGCAGTACTGGCAGTAGACGTTCTAAAACAAGCAGCAGAAGCAACTGTGAATTATAATGGTCATGGCATGAGCATTCTGGAAATGAGTCATCGGTCTGTTCCCATTGTGGATATGGTAACTGAAACTCGTCAGCTCATCCGTCAATTATTAAACGTCCCGGAAAACTATAAGATTTTATTTTTGCAGGGCGGAGCCAGTCTTCAGTTTTCCATGATTCCAATGAATATTCTCAAGGATGATGAAACAGCGGATTATACAGACACGGGAGCATGGTCAGCAAAAGCTATTAAAGAAGCTCATCGCTATGGAAATGTAAATGTAGTGTGCTCATCCAAAGAGGCTGTTTATAATCATATTCCAAAGCAATTTGAACAAAGCAAAAATCAACTGTATTTGCATTTAACTTCCAACAATACTATTTACGGAACTCAATGGCATGAATTTCCGGATACAAAAGGGTTTTTAGTGGCAGATATGAGTTCTGATATTTTCAGCCGACCCATAGATGTAAGCCCGTTTGGAGTGATTTATGCAGGGGCACAGAAGAATATGGGTCCTGCCGGAGTAACCATGGTTATAGTACGTGAAGATCTTATAGGCAGATCCGAGCGTAATCTTCCATCCATGCTGGATTTTGCCATGCACGCTGACAAAGATTCAATGTTTAATACACCACCTATTTTTGCTATTTACGTCGTTAACAGAACATTGCACTGGTTGAATGAATTGGGCGGAGTGGATGCAATGTATGAGCAAAATAAGTCCAAGGCGAAACTCCTTTATGAAGAAATAGAACGAAATACACTATTTACAAGTCCCATTGCAGAGGAAGATCGTTCATTGATGAATGTGCCGTTTGTTTTTGCTGATGGCGGAGATGAAGCTCACTTTTTGAATTATTGCGCTGAACGTGGAATGGTTACTTTAAAAGGTCATCGTTCTGTTGGCGGATTTAGAGCGTCTATTTATAATGCCATGCCAAAAGAAGGTGTGGAAGCATTGGTTAATGCAATGCAACAATATTTGTAATTATAGTTCTTTTCAACAAATATTACGAAATTAATCATGTTCCGTAAATATTATATAATTATCCTTACTTTATCGATATCCTTTGGACAATCGATAGATCCCAATACCGCATTTGATCAAAAAGTATCTTCGATTTCTGCTCTCGATTGGTTGAAATCTGATAACGTAGATGTAAGCGATATGATTTACAATTATCAACCGCAAATTGAATATGCACTTGTTTGGCGTATTCGTGCTGTTCGAACGTATTCGGCATTAAGCGAAAAAGATGTATTGAAAGCATCGGATATTAATTACCTGAATTATGCTGCCAACAGGTATAAGGATTTGAGAGAAACATTACTTGAAGGTATCGCCCGATTTGCTCCATTAACCAATGAAAACGTTGATCTAATCATCAATGATTCCAATCCCTCGATTTTCTATCAAAAGAAAAAAGTTAGACAGCTAATTGGTGGAAAATCAAAAGAAATTATACAGATTAATCCCAATGATGAATCGGGACAGTCAGTCATAAAAAAAGTAAAACTGGGATTAACATTTGCATTGTTACTGTACGACAATTATCTGGTGGCGGTGGCACCGTTCGAAGAACATAACAAACTTCGCTATATAATTAATGAGTCGGGTATTGATCCGGAAGTGGAAGGCTATTTGCGTGTTGTTTCAGAAAGCTATACGGATAGAAAAAAAATGCAGCGCTTGATTAAGGCAATCGAATTCATTTCCAAAATCGAACAGTGGGAAAATGTTCATCCCAAGTCTGATTTGGTAAAGAATGATCCGGATAACCAATATTTGAATATGATGATCTACGGCAGTCCGTCTTATGCAGAAATTAGAAAGAACAGTTCGTTGGAAACTGAATCAATGTTTTCAATTAACAGAATCAATATTTTTAAAAATAAAATTGAAGATACTATTCGATTAATCAGCAGTGACGCAACCAATCAAGTCAGTAAAATGTTTGGTAATGCAGCCGGTATCATTGTTTCTCGCAGAGGTAAGTTGGATGAATTAACAAAGGAAAAACAATCTGAAATAATTGCACATCTGCAGCCGTTGGATATTTTACTGGAAAAAGCACCGTTTCGTTTAACAGATCATTTAATTCCCGGTTATTGGTCACATGTGGCACTTTGGTCAGGAACAGAAAATGAGTTGAGAGAATTAGATGTGTGGGATCAACTTCCTGCTATTTATAATGAAGCAAAAGAAACGTATCATTATTCGGGGCCGGATTTTCAGGATGCGATTCGAAATGGACATATGGTTATTGAAGCATTACGTCCCGGTGTCCAGATAAATACACTACAGCATTTTCTTAATATTGATGATCTTGGAGTAATTCGATATAATGAATTAACATTAGAAAATAAACGATCATATTTATTAAATGCATTTTCGCAAATTGGTAAAAGTTACGATTTTAACTTTGATGTTGAATCTAAAAATGAAATTGTTTGTTCGGAGCTTATTTACGTTTCATTCGATGATCTGGATTGGAATACGTCAAAAACAGTTGGACGATATACAATTTCCCCTGACAATGTTGCTCAAAACCTTAAATACGATTCTTTTGAAGCAATTATGCTTTATCTTGACGGAATAGAAGTTGCTGATAAAATAAATGATATTTTCCCGGTAGAATGAATTTAAAAGAAAAGCTTACACATATTCCCACAAAGCCAGGTGTGTATCAGTTCAAAAATATGGATGGAGACATCATTTATATTGGTAAAGCAAAGAATCTCCGAAATAGAGTTCGGTCATATTTTCAGAAAAATAAATACCAAACTCCCAAAAATCAATCAATGATTAAACGAATAAAGTATGTGGAGTGGATAATTGTGCGATCTAACGTGGAAGCGTTGTTGACAGAAGCCAATATGGTTAAAGAACTTCAGCCCAAGTACAATATTGATTTAAAAGATGATAAGTCATTTCCGTTTATACGCATTACCAACGAACCTTATCCCCAAGTACTACTCACACGGAAAATTGAAAAGGATGGTTCAAAATATTTCGGTCCATACACCGATGTAAAAAGTCTTAGATATTCACTAAAAGCATTACACAAAATTTTCCCGGTTAGGAGCTGTAGTTTTTATATGGATGACGAATCAGTCGTGGCCAAAAAAGTAAAATTGTGTCTGGATTATCATATCAATAAATGTGAAGGTCCGTGCGAAGGACTCATTAGTAGAGATCATTATAATGCTATGATTGGCAGAGTTATAAAATTTTTACAAGGACAAACCAAGGAAACGGAGGAGTATGTCCGCAAACAAATGGACATTTCGGCGGCAGATTTACGCTACGAAGATGCGGCTATGTATCGTGATCAATATAATGCTGTTAGGCGATTTAAAGAACGTCAGCGGAAAGTAACAGCTGATTTCGAAGATAGAGATATTTTTGCATTAGCACGGAAAGATGATATAGGAGTTATGACTATCATTCGCGTACGGAATGGACGAATTTTCGGTAGGGAAAAAGTGTCTCTGCAAAATCTGAATGAAAATGAATCAACAGTATTTTCTTCGGTCATTTCTCGATTTTATTTGGATACGGATTTTCTCCCAAAAGAAATTACAGTTTCCCTTTTACCTGAAGGTCAGGAAGAATTGGAAGAATGGCTTTCAGAAAAGAAGGGAAGTAGAGTGGTTATTCGTCAACCGCAACGTGGCGAAAAGGTAAAGGAAGTACGTATGTCTTACCAAAATGCCAAATTGCTATTGGGTGAATGGTTGATTAATCGCAAAAAACGTAGGGAACTTGTACCGAAAATGGTAAATCAACTCCAGGAAGATTTGCAGTTAAAAGCACCTCCCCGTCGCATTGAAGCATTTGATATTTCACATTTAGGCGGAACAAATACAGTGGCATCCATGGTATGTTTTGTGGATGGAAAAGCACGAAAATCTGAATATCGGAAATTCAAAATTAAGACTGTAGTCGGTATTGATGATTTTGCTGCCATGCGTGAAGTGGTCTACAGACGTTATTTACGCTTAAAAAAGGAGCAGGGTAGTTTGCCTGACCTCATTTTGATTGACGGCGGAAAAGGACAGTTGAGCATGGCTGTTTCAGCTCTTCGTGAACTTGGGTTAGACTATATTCCCATTGTGGGATTAGCCAAACGTTTGGAGGAAGTATTCGTGCCGGGAATTTCCGATCCCCAATCAATTCATAAACAATCTCCTGGCCTTATTCTGTTAAGGCGCATTCGAGATGAAGCACATCGATTTGCTATTACTTTTCAACGCAGCAAACGCAAAGACAGCATAAAATCAGTATTTAATGATATTGATGGAATGGGACCCAAACGAGTAGAGAAACTTCTAAAATCCTTCGATTCTACAGAATTGATTGCCAAATCAAATCAAAATATTATTTCCCAAAAAACAGGTATACCGGAAAAGATTGCTAAAGTAATTATTCAAAAAGCTCAAGAATTAATTAAATAAAAATGTTTCTTCCATGAATAAAAGGAGGAGGCAAGAAAAATAATATCCCTCCTTGCTTGTCCGACCACTGGCGGAAACAAAAAGAGGGGAAAATGAAAAGTTGTGTTTTATTGAGTAAACTTCTTTTAAAAATCGTTTCTTGTGTGAGTTCCAAATCACACTAAACAATACTTAAAACATCTTAAATTCTCTACTGAAATGCGAAAATTATATATAGTATTATTTTTTCTGACCGGTTTGATCGCCCAGAATTACGATCCAAATTATGTATTAGTAAAACTTGATCGAGATGTAAAAAAGAGCGAATTCAGAACTGTGCTTGATCCGGCTAAATACGCCATCGAAAAAACGGTAGTCAGGCGATTGGGTATTTATAAAATCCGTATTCTGAATGACCAATTCACGGCTCATATGGCTGTAGAAGAATTACGAAATAATCCTTGGGTAGAAAAAGCACAATTAGATCATAAAGTGACGATGCGCCAAACATTTCCCGATGATAATGAATTTTCCAATCAATGGTCAAAACATAATACCGGTCAAAACGGCGGCACTCCTGATGCGGATATCGACGCCCCTGAAGCCTGGGACATTACAACAGGTGGACTAACTGCTCTTGGTGATACGATTGTCGTTGCAGTGGTGGATGGCGGTATGATGTTGACTCACCCTGATCTTGTTCCCAATCTCTGGACGAATTATAATGAAATTCCAGGTAATGGAATCGACGATGACAATAATGGTTACGTGGATGACATTAATGGTTGGGATGCTTATAACAGCGATGGATCAATTCCCAGTGATGGACATGGAACACATGTAGCAGGAATCATCGGCGCGAAAGGAAATAATGGGAGTCAGGTCGCCGGAGTAAATTGGAATGTCAAGCTAATGGCAATTGGCGGTTCATCCGGAACAACGTCCATAGTGTTAGAAGCATATGGATATGCATTAGATCAACGTGCACTTTACGATTCCACAAATGGAGTTCTCGGAGCATTTGTTGTAGCAACGAACAGTAGTTTCGGCGTGGATAACGCCGATTGCAATTCTGCAAATTACTCACTGTGGAATGATATGTACGATGCCATGGGAGAGTATGGAATATTGAGTGCCGCGGCAACGATGAACAGCAATTCCAATGTGGACAATACGGGCGATGTTCCCACAGGTTGCAGCAGTGATTATATGATTGCAGTTACAAATACGACACGTAATGATACAAAAAATTCCGGAGCTGCTTATGGAGAAAATTCAATTGATTTGGGTGCACCCGGGACTAGCGTTCTTTCCACATATACCGGCGGCGGGACAACCAATTTGACAGGAACGTCCATGGCATCTCCTCAAGTTGCAGGTGCGGTGGGATTTATGCATTCCGCCATGAGTGCAGGATTTTCAAGTTTTTTTAAATCGAATGGTGGTGATGCAGGTGTAATGCTCAAACAGTTGATTCTGGATGGAACGGATCCATTACCTTCATTGGATGGTATCACTGTCAGCGGCGGACGTTTGAACATTTATAATTCAGCCGTTTTAGTGCAGGAATATTTAGCTTCAGATTCTCTTGATCCGAACCCTGTTTCCAATTTGCAGGCTGACACATCTCAATGGTATCAGGTCACATTATCATGGGAAGATCCAACTACTCTTTTTGGCGGTGATCCCATTACAGATTTCTCTATTGAAATCAGTCGTGATGGTATTTTCCATACCAATATTCCAACCGGTTTGGAATCGTTTACAGATTATGGACTTTTAAGCGAAGTTCCCTATCAATATTCTTTAGTAACGCGATTGATGGAAAATGATTCGACAAGTGCTCCTGCGAATATTACTGTCATTCCCATAGGTGGCGATTGCATGGTCGGTGATGTTACTGGCGATCAGATCATTAACCTGCTCGATGTGATTAATGTATTGTTATTTGCCCTTGAACATGTGACATATAATGATATGGATCTTTGTGCTGCCGATGTAGATTATGATGGCGCAATTACCATCGCAGATGTATTGCGCTTGGTGGATATCGTTTTGGGACGACCGTAGTATTTTATTATAAATCTGTAATTTTTATCAGAAATATATATTCAGCGTAAAATTTGTATATGTACCCGGCAGGTTAGTATTTAATTCCCTGTCCCATTCATCATACCAAGGAGAATTCGTTTCATCTTTTGTAGAATCTTGATCTTTGTATTCACCACCAATAACTCTTAATCCGTATTCTCCTCCGATAGAAGCCCAACCGCTGAAGTTGTATTCAAATCCAATTCCGATTTGAAGCGCTCCCATATTTATAAAACTATTATCCAAATCAAAATCATCATCCCAATGATCTTCCCTCCATGACTCTGAATCCCATTCTCCATTTCCATTCCAATCGTCGAACCATTCATCAGTGTCCCATTGGCCGTTTCCATTCCAGTCATCATAATATTCGGGACCCTGAAATTCTCGTTCCCAACCATGAGAATGTACCTTGATATTCGGTATGATTTTTGTTGCTTGAAAGAGAAGATAGGTATTGATATCATTTTCTGATAGAAAGAGCTTCAATCCAAAATATGGCATAACGATATCAGATTCAATGTCAAAACGATCTTCCATTTCCCAATAAGGGCCATTAGCAAATTTATCATCGTCGTACTCTTTCTCGAAAATTTGACCATGTCCTTCAACGCGCCGAAAATCAAATCCTATAAATGGATTAAACATGCCAAATTTATAACCAAACGCAGTGCCATTAAGAGGTGTTGAATTTTTAAATGTAACAGTAGTTCCACTGCTGGCGAAAATCGTGGAAAAAATAATAATAGTAATTAAGAGGGGCTTTAGAAGTGTCCGATTCATAATTGACTCCTTTCAAGACAATTAAACCATGATCCGGCTTCCCCTTGCATTTATAATTTACCTTATTTCACGATTAATGAACAAGCT
>JACNLB010000045.1 GCA_014381755.1 Fidelibacterota bacterium
TGGATTTTGGCTGATTTTTTATACAGTTGAAAAACCAAATGCCAACCCACTACAATCATAATGAGCAACACACCATAGCCACCAAGGTAATGTGACACACCTACGGTATGTTCATTAATCATGGTCCAAATCAACGGAACAGACATGTATGTATTATGTTTGGAACGTAGACCTGCCATTCCCGCATCTGCCGGATTCGGCGCATCGCCATTCTTGATTGCGGTTATAATCCGTTGCTGCGCCGGCCAAATTCTGTACCAAACATTAAACGCCATCATGGAACCAAACATGGCACCCAAATGAATATTGTACGCACGATACGATATCATTTCAGACACACAGATCAAAAGACACAGAACGCCGGCGATACCCAGAAAACTGATAATCGTAGCAACACGTGTGTTCTTTGCCAATGAACTTTTATAAAACGCATCATAGACAAATACCATTATAAATGGAATGAGATAAGCCGCATGTTTAAACTTGCTGGCTTCTTCACCCATGCCAAGTTCTCTGAACATGGAATCATTCATTTGCATCCAATATACAAGTAATAAAAGGACCAAACCTGTAATCCATGTCCACGCTGCTCCCCAACGAAAAAAGTAGAGTGTACGCGGCATAAGTTCCGGTATCACTTTCTTCTTTGTATCCCCATCCATAGTGGCGGCGACATGTCCATTGATCCAGTTGAAAAAATAAAGCAGCCCGATCCAAAGAACGCCTGCAATAATGTGTAACCATTTAAAAATGGGTGTTATGAATTCCATTGAGATTCTCCTTTAATGAGGTTTGTTGCCTACAAAACCAAGCAACAAAATTACGCGTTTAAATATTATCATTCAACTAATTGGATGTAGAAATTTCATATTTATTATTTGAATACGGAAAAATATCAGCCATAGATTGAACTTGACCATGTTGATTTTTATATATGACATGGTTTCTGTTAAAGCGTGTATAATTGTTTAATCCCGATGCAGCGGCCAATGAGTTCAATCCGTTTCGTAGAGTAATAATATAGTTGAGGACACGCCATTGCTTTTCATCGACTACTAATGCCTTTTGATGATCTGTGTCCGTCGTAGCAACACCCACAGGGCATTTATTAGTATGACACTTTTCCGCTCCAATACAGCCCACAGAAATCATCATTCCGCGAGCAATGTTTACTAAATCAGCTCCCATTCCCAAGGCAATTGCAACTTTGTCCGGGCTGAACAATTTTCCACTGGCAAATATTTTTACACGTTCCCGAACACCATATTTACGCAAAGCATTATCCAAATACAGAATTCCGGATTTAATCGGTAATCCCATTGTGTCTGCCATTTCCTGATACGTTGCACCGGATCCACCTTCTCCTCCGTCAACGGTTATGGCATCCGGACCACGCCCTGTATCTGCCATTGCTTTGCATAAATCATCCGCAGAATCGGGACCACCCATAACTATTTTAATGCAGATGGGCTTACCGCCAATATCTCTTAATTTGTCAATAAAATCGAATAAAGTAAGTACATCATGAAATTGATGATGGCGGTTAGGTGAATCCACATTTTTCCATGGAGTTACACCGCGGATAGCTGCAATTTCTTCATTGACTTTACTCCCTTCCACGTGTCCACCGCGGATTTTTGCACCTTGTGCTAATTTCAATTCAAACATAGCAATTTGCGGATTATCCGCTTTATCTTTGAATTTATCCGAACAAAATTCACCTTTTTCTGTTCGGACACCAAATAAACCGGGGCCAATTTGCATAATCACATCACCGCCACCTAATAAATGGTAACTAGCTAATCCGCCTTCCCCGGTATGAACCCAAGATCCTTTTGCTTTCCCTAAACCCAAACTCATGGAACTGATTGCATTTTCTCCCAATGCCCCATAGCTCATGGCACTCATACCCACGGGTCCATATACTTTCCAAGGTGTTTTGCATTCGGGTCCGATGATTATTGCATCTTCTTCAGAAAGCAGCCAAGGCTGGACTTCAATTTCTTCCAGTTTTTCCTTTCTTGAGAATAATCCTTCAGTGCCTACATATCGTTTTGTTTTGATTTTTGGTGCACACACAACTCGCATTTCTTCTGCCAACTTTGGAAACATAGAATTCTTAAGATACCATCCGGGCTTATCAAAGTCTCTCTTTGATCCAAAAGCTATGAGTGTTTTCAAATATTTTCCCGCAACCACAATATTAGCAAAATCGGTGCGGCTGAATGGCTTACCCTCATGATCTGAATCAAACATATACTGGCGTAATTCAGGACCCATCATTTCAAATATATACCGGATTCTTCCCAATAATGGGAAATTGCGCAATATAGAATGTTGACTCTGGCGCTTATCCACAAAGTACCAGACCAGGAATAGAACAGGCGGAACCACAATAGCAACCAGCGCCAGACAGATGAGAATAGTTATAGCGATTTCATGTAACATAGTTGAATATTACCAAAAGTTGGATATAAAAAATAATACTAAAACAGACATAATAAACATTTTCCATCCTGCACGTAAATAATCGGATTTATGAACCAAACCACTGGAATGAATAATCATACACGTTGGGGAAGCTACAACTGTAAGGTAAGCAAACGCAGATGCAATGGCTGTAGAAAATCCCATGACGAGTGTATCTCCACCCATATTTAACACAATGGGACCAATAACCGCCACAGTGGCAGCATTGCTTAATAAATTGGTTAAAAATCCTGTCAATACGACAGCGACAAACCATCTGATAATGGACACATCATCACTGATCATTTTCATCCAATTAATTGCAGTGTCTGCAACCCAAAATGCAGCTCCGGTATCTTTCATATGGAGCCCCAGAGAAACAGCCGCTCCAAAAAGTATGATAACCCCCCAGTTAGTATTTCGGTTTAAATCTTCCCAGCGAATCAATCCAAATGACAGATATAGAAAAACACCCATAAGTGCGATAATACCTAACCCCACTTTTGAACTGAAGAAAACCCAGCCAAGAAATACAAATACAAAAATGAGGATAGTTAATATTTCATTACCACGCATCGGACCTCTTTTGGTGACATGTATTTTTAGTTTTCTGACTGCAGAATCCAGTATTAATTGGCGAGGTTTGAATGTATACCATAGAATAATAGCAGCCAGTGGAATTTCAATCAATAATATTGGATAAGCGTATTTCATCCATTGCAAATATGTAATATCTGCCATGCCAAACTCCTTCATGTATCCCAGCATAATGACATTCCTACCACCGCCCGAAGGAGTTCCGATTGAACCCATGGCACTGCCATACGCTATGGAAAATAATATAAGCGCAGCCAACTTTGCTGTGCTGCGATTATCTACACCGGAGTTTTTTATTAATGTTAATCCAACCGGCATCATCATAGCAGTCACTGTATGTTCTCCGATAAATGATGATAAAAATGCAGATATTGCAATAAAGCCAATGACGATTTTCCAGGTTTTATTACCTGTGAGCTTTATGATCCCCAATGCAAGACGGCTATCCAAACCCTGACTAATTATTGCAACAGCCAGCATGAGGGAACCCATGATAAAAAAAACGGCATCGCTCATAAATGATTTCGCAACACCGTTAGGAGTTTCAATTCCCAGTAAAACCTGCATGATGAGAATCATCATTGCAACTGCCGGGAGAGGTATTGGCTCAAAAATAATCAGTATAATAGCCATCACAACAATAATCAGGGTCCGATACCCTTCAATTGATATTCCGGCAGGAGCGGAAATATTATACATTATTATACCGACCATGATGGCAAACAGCAGCCACCGTTTTTGTGTCAGCCAATAAATGAATGTATTCAGCAAAAAACTGTTGGGGCTATTATTTTACAATAAGGATAGGACATTGGCAGTCTTCCATAACTTTTAAGGGCTTACTGCCTGTAAAAAATTTAAAGAGAGGGTTTTTTGTAGATGCACCCATAACGACTATATGATTATCTCCGGCAGTTTTCTTGATTACCTCAACCGGGTCACCGGTTTGAAAGCGATGTTCATGTTCAATGCCCGCTCGCCTCATCATTTTAGATGCCAGTTGAGATGCCTTTGTATATCCTTCACCGAAAGAATCCGTCTTCGAAACAGTAATGAGATTTACTTTCACATCAAATGCTTGGGCAACTCTTGCACCATATTTCACCGCTTTTGGAGTATGTGTTGAATCGTCCACCGGCAGTAAAAGATTATAGTCTTGATGCTTATCATATTTATTAACCACAAAAATAGAACTATTAATATATTGAATCAGGTCATGAGCCATTCGCCGTTTCTGGCTACCTCCAATGATGGTTACATCATATCCGCCCCGACGAACTTCATCTCTCAATTCAGCTATAATATCTCCATTACGTAAAATTAAGTTTACATCTTTACATACCGTTCCTTGCAAATAAACTTCACACCGATTGCCTCCAGTTTGAACTAATGTATTTTTTGGAAAACCAGCTTCAATCGTTGTGGGAGTAATAAAATCATTTTCCGCTAAAAAGTTGAATGCCCATTCCAAAACTTCGACTCCGGGCCGATCAAATTCCCACTCTTCCATACGCTCTTGAGTAAATCGTACTTGAGAGGTAGAAAACTCACTGATTTTTGGACCCACATAAGCTATTGTTACAGCTGCCTTGAATGCTTTTGCAACTTGCAACCCCACTCTGAGTGTTGGTTCGGAAAATTCTTTACTGCCGACTGCGATGAGAAACTTCATACCTATTCCAATTTAACGCTTAATTAAAAAAATATTGACCAAAAAGTATTCGCATATAAAATAACTAATATTATGGATACGACCCCCACTTTCCATCCCGCTTTAAGAAAATCTTTTGCGTTTACTAATCCACTGGAATAAACGATTGTACATGCAGGTGCAGCAACTGCTGTAAAGAATCCAAAGGCTGAAGCGATAGCTGTCACCATGCCCAAATGCAATGCATCACCACCTAAATTCAACGTTATGGGTCCTAATACAGCTACTGTTGCTGAACTGGATAATACATTTGCTAATATGGTTGTCATGATAACAATAATCGTATCTGTAGCAAACGGAAACATATCCATGATTGAACCGAAAAGGTTTACAACTTGGTTCGCCAGCCACAAAGCGGCTCCCGTACTTTTAATATTTGCACCAAGTGAAATTGTAGCACCAAATAATATAATGACACCCCAGTGGGTATTTCGACTCAAATCTTCCCATTTTACAAATCCAGCAATTAAATACATTAAAACACCCGTCAAAGCAATTGTACCCAAACCCAATATTTCACTCAAAAATACCCATCCCAGAAATACCAGAAAAAATATAAATACTGCAATAGTATTTCGTCCTGTCAGTTCTGGTAATTTCGCAACCTGTACAACTAATTTTCTTACACCTGTATCTAGGCGACGATACTCCGGGATAAAACTCTTCTGTAGAATCCAGGATACAATGGGTATCATTATCAAAACCAGAGGATAGACTTTCATCATCCAGCCAAGGTAAGAAATAGATAAGCCATGATCTTTTAGGTATGCCATCATGATGACGTTTCGACCGCCGCCCGATGGAGTACCGATAGACCCAATAAGTGCTCCATACGCAATTGCAAATAAAAGAACAGCACTTAACCCAGGGACTTTTTCACTATCTTTAGATGTATATTTTATTAATGTCATGGCAATGGGAAGCATTAAGGCAGCAACAGTATGTTCACCAATAAACGAAGACATAATGGCCGAAATCGCAATAAACCCAAACACAATATTTTTGGTTTTATTTCCAGTCAACTTAATAATACCCAGAGCAATGCGCTTGTCCCAACCTTGTTGAACAATCGCCACAGCAAGCATGAGAGAACCCATAATAAAAAAGACAGCATCATTCATAAATGAGTGAGAAATTTCTTCCGGGCTGCCAATGCCTAAAAACACTTCCATAACGAGGATATAAATTGCTATGGCTGGTAATGGTATGGGTTCAGTTATAATCATCATCAGCGCTGTGATGACTATAATGATTATTCGATATCCTTCTAAAGTCAATCCGTTGGGTGTAGGCAACAGAAAAAGAACCGTTCCCACTAATAAGGAAATAAGAAACCATTTCTTCTGGGTAACCCAAAAAAGAAAATTGGCTA
>JACNLB010000044.1 GCA_014381755.1 Fidelibacterota bacterium
TTTTTCTCATAATATTTATTACTAATTACTACTCGAACAGTGACCCCGCCTCCGCTCCGATTTTGCGGGCAGGCACACCACCATCTTCCATCTTCCATCTTCCATTTTACATCTCCCATTTTCCATCTTTTAACCATCTTTATGCTTCATGTATTTGTTATCACCAAATTCTATAATCTCAATTTTCACTTTAGTAGTTCCTTGGACAAGAAACCCAAGTTTTTTAGCTGATCCATACGAACAATCTAGTATTCTCCCGGCCACGTACGGACCCCGGTCATTGATACGTAAAATGATCGATTTATCATTTTCCATATTAGTTACACGAGCGATTGTATTCAAAGGAAGAGTTTTGTGGGCTGCAGTAAGACCATACATATCATACACCTCGCCATTGGCGGTGAGTTTACCATGAAAATCATCAGCATAAAATGAACTGACGCCATATAATACTTTCGCATGTTTTCCTTTTGTAGCAAGTGGAATATGCCCTTTTTTTCTTGGAAAATCACTTCCGGTTCGATATCGTGGTGAATTTGAGCAGGAAATAAGAAATAATGATAAAACCAGAAGCCACCTAGTCATGTGTCATTACACTTCCAATTAAGCTGCTAATTGAATCGATACCTTTTTCATCGAGATAATTATTTAAGTCATTTAGAATTATTTCCGTGATTCCGGGGTTACGGAAATTTGCGGTGCCGACCTGAACCGAGCATGAACCAGCCAGAAAATACTCAATCACATCAGCACTATTTACAATGCCGCCAATCCCGATGATGGGAATATTTACAGCACGATACACTTTATGAACACAAGCTAATCCCACCGGTTTTATCGCCGGACCGGACAGACCGCCAAATGTAGTATGTATATCGCTAAAATGAGATGTGTGATTAATGCTCATTCCCACAACAGTATTGATAGCAGAAACAGCATCTGCCCCACCATTTTCAGAGGATGTGGCGATTCCAGCTATATCCGTCACATTTGGGCTCAATTTCATTATTAGTAACCGATCGGTTAACTTTCGCAATTCTCTCGTCAATTTCTCCGTCATCTCACAATCGACGCCGAATTCCATGCCGCCCTCTTTCACATTGGGACATGATATATTGATTTCATAGCCAACAATGTTTGATGAAACAGCTTCTACTTTTTTCATTACATCCATGTATTCCGTCATGGATGAACCGGCTATATTCATAATGATCGGCGTATCCATTTCCTCATAAATCGGAAGCATGTCGCTGATATATTTTTCCACACCAATATTTGCCAAGCCGATTGAGTTGATCATGCCGGAAGATGTCTCAACTATTCGTGGTGGCGGATTGCCTTCTCGTGGATTTAATGTAATGGATTTTGTTACAATAGCTCCAAGCTTTGAAATATCAACCAATTCCGGATTTTCCGTACCGTAACCGAATGTTCCTGATGCCACAAAAATCGGATTCTTAAATATCATGTCACCGATTTTTACAGATAGATCAGCCAAAGGTTACCTCACTGCATTCGTATACAGGTCCATCTAAACAGACCAATGAATATTTTTCATGATAACTGTGCTTCTGTACTTGTCCATTTTGTCTTTCAATGACACAACCTTGGCAAAGACCAACACCGCAGCCCATATAGCTTTCCACTGAAAGTTGAGCTCGGATATTTTTACCGATTGCATATTTTTGCAAAGCGTGGAGCATGGGTTCAGGGCCGCATGCAAAGATGAATGAATTTTCATTTACATCAATTTCATCTATTGCTTTCAGTGCATTTCCAGCAATTCCCATCGATCCATCATCCGTGGTTAAATAGATATTATTTTTTGGATCATGTTCCATAAAATGTTCAGCTGCAGTTTTGGCGCCAATGATCATAATAGGATTTTTGCATGATTCATACACATTTAAAATTGGAGCAAGTCCTACTCCACCGCCAATTAAAATGGGGTCAACTTCTTTTTTATCCCACTCTGTAAATACATTTCCCAATGGACCTAGAATATTTATCGTTTCACCGGAATTTTTCCGGGATAATTGATGGGTCATATCACCGAATATTTTGTATATAATCTCTACAATATTTCCATTTACAGATGCAATGCTCATGGGACGACGAATCGGATGTTCCCAATTATCATTCGGTAAAATATTAATAAATTGTCCCGGACCGATATATGCTGCTGCAATTTTTGGAGCATTCATTGACATACGCCAAATTCCCATGGCAATTTCTTCATTTGATGAAATCGTTACATTTTCAATGTACAAGAGAATCTCGTTTTGTTTTAACAACTGTTTTATCTAATAAATCAGTTTGTTTTTTCTCATCAACTTCTTGATTAAAAAGCGAATCTTTTTTTGTCTCAAAGACTGGATTTTCTGATAAGGTATCTTTTTTCGTTTCAATGACTAATTGACTTAATTGACTGTATCGATCACGTGAAGCGTCAGCCTGCTCTGAATCATTGTAATTATCATTAAGCCAAGAATAATATTTTAATGCACTGTCCTGTTCAAAAAATGTGTAATCATAATGATAGGCTAAAAAGTATGCAGCTCGAGCGGCCGTTTCACTCTGGCTTTCTTTCTGGATTATATTCCTGTAATATGTTAAGGCGTACGAGGGATTTACCAGCCATTCCAATTCTCCCTGCCTGAGCATGGCCTGAACTGATTCCGGATCAACCGGTAAATTCAATGCCTTGCGTAAATAATCAGCATATTCCGAGGAAGGTAATTCGCCCAAAATTCTTTTACTATATAATTCAGCTGATTCTTCATTCTCATTCGAAAAATGGATATAATACAAAACAAAAAGAGATTTAGGATAAAAATCAGATTCAGGAAAATCATCGACTATTCGTTGAAAATGAACCAGAGAGGAATCCTGCCGCTTGAAGTGAAAAGCGTCCAATTCGCCCAAATTATATAGATGATTAGAAATGGACATTTCTGATGCTTGTAACTCCTCTTTCTTAATCTGTTTTAGTGAATCATTTTCAAGTGTATCCAATGCTGCTACGATTTGAGAATTGCTTTCTTCCAATGAAGAAATTTCAGTTAGAGACTCTTGGTATTCTGTAATTTCCTTTGCCCGCAAATTAGCTGTGGATGTATACGACGATTGTCTGTATTCTCGCGTAACCTGACCAAAATATTTTTCTGCATTTACAAGATTCCATTGATCATATAATGAAATTTCTCCATGGATAAAATAGGCTTCTGCGGACGTTTTCGAATTTTTATAATCCTCTTTTATGGTTTCAATACGCGTGATGGCTTCTTCAATCTGGTTATCCATTTGATAAAGTTTGACTAATTCCAACTCAAGATCGCCATGAATTGATGCATAAATATCATCCAGCAGCATTGATTTAATCAGGCTTTTCACTTTATCCCAATTACCCAATAAACGATGGATGCGTACAATTTGCAGATTTGCTTCTTCCTTTCGCTTTTTGGATGTTGTGTTTTTTACAACTTCTTCGTTCGCTTTCAATGCCTGCTCGAAATTTTCTGCGCTATAAGCAAGATCAGCGATTCTAAAATATATTTGTCCCCGTTCATCTCTGTCATTATTTGTTTCTGCAGCTAAAACAAGATGTTCAAGAGCTTTGCCCGGTTCGTCTGTCTCCAAGTATATTTCAGCAATTGCTAGATGTATTTTAGATATAAAATCATTATCATTTGACGCATTCAACATAGATTGTAAAACGTCTAAAGCAGGTTGAGGCTTTCCTAATTTCCACTTACACAACGCCAGCCAAAATTCAGCTTCCTCCACATCGTCGCTATATAGTTCTGTATATTGATTAAATAATGTTTCAGCGACGCGATATTCTTTACGATGAAACCGGGCTTTACCGATAAGCAGCCTCGCTTCTTGAACATATTTAGAATCAGGATATTTATCAATCACATGCTGTGACTTTTCGATAACTTTTCCATAGGCATCAATCGCAGCAGGCGGAATGGATTCTCCTGCTTTTTCCAATCGCTCTTTTTCTGCTTTTTCAAAATATAATTGTGCATTGTAAAACGTATTGAAATACGCACATGATGAAAATACAAAAAGTGAAATCGTAAAGATTAAGCGGGCTGTGGGGCAGATCTGCTGTTTACAGGTCATTTTTCAGGCGTGAAATTCGCTGTCTTTTATATTAAATCCAATGAATTAACTTGTTGGACTGATTTACTTTGCAGAATAATTTTCATTACGATGATTTCTCGGTCTACACTCTTTTCCGTCATTTTACTTTTATTTGTCTCAATTGTATGGTCATCAACTCCCGATTCTACAGAAAAGATCCCGGAGACAGGTTATATTTTTCCAACATGCGATAGTTTGGGGATTAACATTTTCGTTGATGGTGTGCAAGTGGGGAAATCTCCTTTGCTTTATCCGATTCCTGTTTTAGCCGGATTTCATGAAATTGGTTATGCTCCTCCACAAATTAAAAACGATTATGTTAAAGCACGTTTACACGAGGCCATTAAACGAGTCTATGTGCCCATTGGAGATACTGTGAATGTTGTTTTGCATTTTGATCATGAATACACTCAATTTAGAGTATTGCGAACTGAACATAAGATAACACAGTATATCGGGATGATGATGGCTCTTTCAGCAGTATATCTATTTTGGCGTGTATCAGGTTAATTGGATAAACCGTTGAAAGGCTTTTTCGTACTTTGAAAAGTTGGAAAATAGACGAAGTAACTGTTGAGCAGTAAAATCAAAACCAGTAACAAATAATATATTAAGTTGCTTAATTTTAACCATGGATAAATTTACGACTTACGACCCGGCAATCAAATTTCGCGAAGAATATGCGTGGCCTGAAAAAGGCACAGAACGAAATTGCCCAAAATGCGACACCACTATGCAGTTAAATGAAAATGAAGATACGTATTTTGGAAAACCCTGGTGGTGTCCAAAATGTCAGTGGCAGTTTTCCGAAGAAGAATTAGATCAAGCTTGAAAAAGCTCTGAATTCTCGGACATTATCTGATCTACAATATATCTGACAATTACCAGATCATCTAAATATCCCAAATCGGGAATTTCATCAGGAATTTCATCATCTTTGTCAACGAAGTAATCTAAAGCATATAAAATTCTACGCTTGAGATTATCGTCCAAATCCTGTAACGACATGATAATATTATATAATCTGGACACATCATTAATTAATTCCACAACAAAAGCGTTTAGGTTTGTTTTAATCAGCAATTCCAGCTTTTGAGGAATCACCGATAAGATGCTCTGCTCCTTAGACAAATCAAATGCAGCAATTTTACGTTCTGTTTTTTGAATGTCTTCTTTTGTCAGTTTAAATTCTTCAGGGTGTGTTTGCATATCTGAATTTATTAAACTTCATTGATTAAAAATGGTACGATTTTGACTTTATACACTGAAATAGAAAAACGCTTAAATCAGTCTATGGATATCCTGCATTTGGACATTAAAGATGATACGGGTCGTCATATTCATCATAAAAATTTTACCGGTGGTGCACATTTGAGCGCTGTTATTGTATCTTCCAGTTTTGACGGATTAAACTTGCTTGAGCGGCATAAACGAGTATATGATGCATTGAATGGAATGATCAAGCAAGAAATACATGCATTGAGCATGAAAACGTATACATTGCTCGAATGGCAAAAAGTGAAAGGAAATACAAATGAATAATGAACAAGAAATGACGCCATTAGAGGCGGTGACACATTTGTTCACATGTCTCCAGTTGGCTGACGGCAGAATGGATTTTGAAGAGCGGGAAGCCTGGGCGGATGCAATTAGCGAATTATTCCCGGATCATTCAGAAGGACGAGCTGTGGATTTTATGCAGGATGCGTCCCGAACGATTTTGATGATGGACAGTTTCGGCAGACGTAATTATGCCATTGGACTTTGTTCAATGATTAAAGCACATTTTTCCGAAGATGATTTGCAAAATAAATTTGGACCGCGTGTTGCTGCTCTCGTAGAAGCAGATGGTATGGTTTTCTCTTCAGAAAAAGAAATGGTGGAAGATATTGAAAAAGAACTGGGGATTAAAATAAC
>JACNLB010000077.1 GCA_014381755.1 Fidelibacterota bacterium
TGATATTTCCATTTTTCCCATAATACCCTCAATCGGAATTAATATCGATTTTTGATGATGAGTATACTCAAAAAAGATCGATTTGGGCTAAAGCCCGGTTTTTTTAGGATTTCCAACCCCAACCTAAAGGATGGGGTAATTGTAAATGTTGTGGAAAATACGGTAGTTTACTTATCCCGTCCTTCAGGGCGGGGATTGAGGGGCAATCCAACCAACATGAGTTTTAACCCTTTTCTAGAAAAGATTCAATGATAAAACGTTTTTTAACCATCAGTTTTTCAATCTTATTCCTGTCCTGCGGGTTTGACGATGATATAGCCGTTTACGAGGATAAACTTGTTATTTTTTCAAATTTATCTGCCGGTTTTTCCATGGGTACTGTTGGGGATACATGTTATGTATCCTTGTCCTCATCCATAGAAGAAGAAGTTGAATTGAGCGCCCTTTATATTAGTGATGCAATCGTTACAATTACGCGACTTTCTACGGGTGATGTATATGAAGTGAATCCGGTTCCCGGTAGAGAAGGGCGTTATCTTACTCCGGATTCTATTATTTTTCAATCAGGTGAAACGTATTCCTTGAATGCCAAATGGGGTGAATATGATGTTACAGCAGAAACAACCATTCCGGGTGGGATGGATTTTTATAGTCCGGAAAATGAAACGTATTTTTGTGATGGAGAAGAGATGACAGTTCCTTCTGTCAATACAGAAAATTTCGAGTTGCAATGGCTGAATTATATGAGTCATCCGGACACCTTATTTCATTTAATAAACCCATGGGATATTTCACATGCTGTTTATAAAAACGGTGGATGTTATACAGAGAGTTTTGCATCCTTTCCTCTGTTCATGTTGGATTTTGCTGCAGATAATTTTGCTGCGATTAAAGTAACAACTTTGGCATTACAAGCATTTGAAAGAGGATTAGAACCATACAATGATTTAGACAATAATGGACAATTTGATGATACTATAGATACTTTTATGGATTTTAATCGAAATGATGTAAGAGATTCATCTTTTGTCAATTTAATCTATGATACATCTTTGGTATATAAGATTTGGAAAGGAGAATATTTCAGAGATGATCGTGGTGATCCGTATCGTATTAATCCTTTTTTCTGGCAAATGTCTCAACCCCCTTTACCGATGAACTGGTTGTTTTTCAATTATTATGGATTACATATTGTTATGCTTGAAGCAACGGATGACGCTTATTATAATTACTACAGCGGTGATCCGGCAGGACAAAATATTTATATCCTTCCGGAATCAAATATTATAGGCGGATATGGCTTATTTTCTTCTACAAACGCCAAGGCGTTTTTAGTAAATATTATTAGAGAATAATCAGGGTATTCCTACGCCATAAATAAACGTGAGAGTTCCGCCAAGATATCCTGTAAAAACAACCACTCCAGCCAAAAGACCTAAAAATGCCAGCGCTAAACGATCGACTCTAATATCGTGGGGATCTTTAAGAAAAAAGTATACCCAAGAGATAATAACCACGGCGCTCCCCCACGTAGTGATATTGGCCATTAGTTCATGACGTTGAATGATGTCCAACACGACGGTATCCAATCCGGATTGGCCAACTTGCGCTGCTTCTTCCTGCCCTGACACCGAGGCGGCAAAGCAGGTAATGGCAGCAAAGCCCAAAAGCCACATACTTGTTGTACGGCAGATCCAGTAACTTTTCCATAAATGCAGAGCTTGAAAAATGAATGCAGTGACAAGCAGGGCAATAGGAAAATGAACAAGCGCCGGGTGTAAGGGTAAATTCATGATAGAAATTAAAGCAAAATTATAATTATGATAAACCCTTTGCTGATAGATTTACTTGGGTAGTGTTACAGAAACAGTCAAACCTTTATCGAAGTTATTTTTAAAATTTAACAGACCGCCATGAGCATCAGTTACCCATTCCACGATAGACAACCCAAGACCGCTTCCTATTTCATTATTTGTTGGATCAACTCTATAAAACCTTCTTGTTATATTTTCAAATTCTTGTTCTTGGATACCGGGTCCTTCATCAATAAAGACTAAATGAAAATAATGAGGGTCATTCAAAAGAATTTTGATTTTAATAGTCGTATTTTCAGGAGAAAATTTGATTGCATTATCCAACAAATTTGATGTGAGAACATGCAACCAATGGCCATCTGCCTGAACAGAAACAGAGGGTAAATCTTCGGGAATTATTTGAATCGTTTTTTTACCGGCAGTTTGTCGATATCGTTCAATTTCATCATAAATAATGTCATTAAGCCATACCGTCTCTTTCTTTAAGTTGATCTGTTTTGTGTCTGCTTTTGCTAATGTTGATAAATCATCAATGAGTTTTGCAATACGATTTAGTTCAATTTTTGTTTTTTCCAATGAATGTTTGTCTAGTCTATCATGATTTATTTTTTGAAATTGTTCTAATTCAGCTTGAACAATTGATAGGGGAATTTTTAATTCATGAGAGGCATTCGCAGTAAACTGTCGTATTGTTTTAAAACTTTCTTTCAGTCGTTTCAGCAGATCGTTGATAGTTTCAGCCAAATGAGCAATCTCATCATTTGATTCTATAACGGGAAGTGCTTGATCTAAATTTTGGGCATGAATTTTTCTTACGGTTTCTGAAATATTTAATACGGGTTCCAACGCTTTTCTGGCAATGATGGAACTTCCCATAAAGGCTATGATCATTGCGATGGGGAATATAATAGCATACACGCCGATAATAACCGATTGAACATGATTTAGACTTTCAAATGTCATCCCGGTTATGAGCCAACCGCGATGAATTTGTTCAATATCGATTGGTACTACTGCAAATCTGATTTTCTTATCATCAATAAACATGGTTTTAAAGGTAGCAATCAATGTTTCGAATGATAATGATGATAATGGTGAAGCCTTTTCTAAATAGTTTTTCGACCGAATTCTTTCAATTTTATTTTCATCGGTATAAATGATATATATGGCATCCTCTTCTGTAACATGATGGGGTTCTTGCCATTCAAACTCATGTATAATTTTCATTTTTTCATCTACAATACCAAATGTTTGGATTATTTCTTGAGCCTCTGAAGTCAATCGATGATCGATATCTTCACTAAGTTTATTTCTGATAAGTAAAACGGATTCAATACTAAAGACTAGTAAAATCACTCCTACAACTGATGTCGTCCAAAATACAATTTTTGTATGGAGTGTTTGATTAAATATCTTCATTAAAACGATATCCGTAGCCTCGCACTGTTTCAATATGAGACGATTTGTTTTTATCTAAATCTATTTTTTTTCGTACATAATTAATATATACATCCACCACATTTGAATCCGAACCGGTGCCTTCCTCCCAAACATGATCAAAAATCTGAATCCTCGTTAGTGGTTTCCCGCCGTGATGCATGAGGTATTGAAGAAGTAAAAATTCTCGGTTTGATAATGATATGGGATTTCCCTCTACTTTTACCGTACGCTTCATTGGATTTAATTCCACGTCAGATATATGTATGGTAGGGCTTTTTTGAAATGTAATTCTCCGAACAACAGCATTTATCCGGGCAATTAATTCATCGCTGGAAAAGGGCTTAGTCATATAATCATCCGCACCGGCATTAAGCCCTTCAATTTTATGATCAACATCTGCCATGGCTGTTAGCAATATGATGGGAGTGCTAATTCCTTGATGACGAATTTCCTTACAAATATCAAGGCCATCCATGTCAGGTAGACGGCGATCCAAAATTATGCAGTCATACAAATCGACCACAGCAGATTCTAATCCTTCTTTCCCTTTTTGGAACCATTTGCATGAAAATCCTCGGTCAGTAAGAGATGATTGGATATGTTCCCCAATAAAATTTTCGTCTTCAATAATAAGAATTTGCACAAATGCTCCATGTGAAATTGACCTAAATTTACTATGATTAACGTTATATAATGAAAAAAGCAAACATTAAAGTTTTCTCATCTGATTCTCACAATTTTCTAATGTTAATTGAGTAAATTCTCCTTTCGTAAATAATAGAAAATGGAAATTCTAATGTATGATGATCTATCAATAGAGCACTTTATGGAAGGATTGAAAAAAAGAAATAATGGTGAAACCGAATTTCATCAATCTGTTTTAGAAGTAGCCGAATCAATCATTCCATATATTATAAATAATCCAATCAATTTACATCTACAGGATAATAGTGTTCTATGGAAGGCTGATAATCAAATTCGCAGAAATTTTTCATTAGAATTTTCTAATCTTATTCTCACCAAACTATAATGTACAATATGTATAATTGACGATGAATATTCATCGATATATCATTTCAATGTTATCATTAATGATCCTTGGTCTTGTGATATGGATTCTGTGGACAGCAGGCGATTACTATTTGGCAGCACTGATTGACCGCCCACATATACCGCTTCATAAACTCTGGAAACCGGGTGGATTTATCGGTCATGGACTTGGAATCCTGGGAAGTCTGATGATGATCACCATGTTTATTTATTCTATTCGGAAACGCATTCGCTTTTTTCGCAATTGGGGGAAACTCCCCACATGGTTGAACTATCATATTTTTCTGGGAATAGCCGGTCCCATATTAGTTACATTTCACACTGCTTTGAAGTTTGGAGGATTGGTTTCTATTTCCTATTGGTCTATGGTCGCTGTGGCCTTAAGTGGATTCATCGGTCGATATATTTATATCAAAATTCCCCACCATGTGAGTGGAAAAGAACTCACCAAAGATGAATTCAAAAAACAGTTACATACAATGACCCACACATTTAAAAGTGATTTTGACTTATCGGATAAAACTATTAATAAAATATTACTTTTATCCGGGGCAGAAAAAATTGAAAAAAGAGGACTGCTCGGCATATTTACTATCTTTTTCATGGATATAACCGGTTGGTTCAAATGGCAGGGAATTAAAAATGAAATACAAAAATCATCTACAATATCAAAAAGTGAAATCCACCAATTTAAACACTCTTTAAAACACATTGTGAAAATGGATCGGCAAATTGCCTTTTGGAAAGCGGCCCAAAGCTTGTTTCATTACTGGCATGTGATTCATAAACCGTTTGCCTACACCATGGTTGTCATCATGATTATCCATGTGGTCGTTGTGGTTACGATGGGATACACGTGGGTAATCTAAAAACGATAAAGAACATTTTTAACATAATTAGAGTTCCAAAATGAATGCTAAAATAATAAAAACACTCATTATATTAGTTATAGTGATTCTATTAATTCCATACGGAAGAAATCATACAAATCCGCAGGTAGTTTCAGAACCAGAATGGAATAGTCTAGAAACAAGAGATTTGTTTTTCCAAGCGTGTAAGGATTGCCATAGCAACGAAACTGAATGGCCTTGGTATAGCAATATTCCGCCTATATCATGGTTGATTCAACATGATGTAAATGAAGGGCGTGAACATTTTAATGTTTCAATGTGGGGTGTTCAGAAAAATAATGAAGGTGAAGAAGCTGCAGAAGAATTACAAGAAGGTGAAATGCCGCCGTGGTTTTATTTTATTCCACCTCAACACCAACGATTGTCTGAGAAAAATAAGAAGAAATTATTTGCCGGATTAATTGCTACTTTTGGCGAAGAAAAAGATCACGATGAACATGATGGTGATTAATATTAATAGTTTGTATAATATTTTGAAATTAATAAAATGAATACTGAATTATTATTGTCATGGGGGATTGGACTAATCATTATTCTGTTATTTCTGATTCCATATATCAGAAGCATGAAAAAAAAGGAAGCCCGTACAAAAGAACGCTTGAAAGAAACTCGATCCAAACGACAGGATAAAGCACTCCTTCAACATCCGATTATTAATCGTTCTCTTTGCATTGGTT
>JACNLB010000043.1 GCA_014381755.1 Fidelibacterota bacterium
GAATGAAACTTCGCTGGTTCATTTTACTGATTCCCATTTGGTTAATTTCTCAAAACAATGGGATTGTTTCCGGTACAATCCTTGACGGAAAAACACATAGTCCTTTAGCAGGTGTCAATGTAATTGTTAAAGGAACGTATTATGGCGCAGCGTCAGATTTAAACGGCCGTTATTATATTTCCGGTATTTCTGCCGGTACTTACAATATTGAAGCATCCATTATTGGTTATAAAATATTACTCCAAACAGGGATAAAAATAGAACCGAGTAAAACGACAGTTCTTGATTACCAAATGGAAGAAACGGTTTTAACACTTGGTGAAGAAATCGTCGTATTAGGCTCAAAACCGCTTTTTGATGTTGATGAAACAGCGAGTGTTGTCCGCGTTTCCAGCGAGGATATTGCCAATAAAGTTGTGTCTAGCGTAGAAGATATTTTATCTGAACAGATTGGAGTTACAACTCAAGATAACGAGATTCATATTCGCGGTGGCCGCATTGATGAAAGTATGTTTATTGTTGATGGTCAATCTGTGAAAGATCCTTTATCCGGCTATTCAGGAAATCTGTTTGTTAATCCGGAAGCGATTCAAGATTTGGAAATTGTTACCGGCGGTTACAATGCTGAATATGGCCAAGCTATGTCCGGAATAATAAATATTCGTTTAAAAGAAGGACAAAAAGATTTTGAAGGATCATTCAAATACGCCAGTGATAATTGGGGAATGGGCCAAGATGTTATTTCTCATTATTCAACAGATAGAGTAGAATTTAATGTTGGAGGTCCCGATCCATTATTAGAATTATTGTTACCAAAGCTGGGGATTGATCTTCCCGGTTCATTTTCAATTTTCATTAATGGATATGGAAAAATGTATGACAGCAATCTGCCTACTTCAAGTCAACTATATCCTCATCGTTATTGGTCTTTCCCTGGGATAGATGAGAATGCACAAGATGATATTCTTGCTTCTTTAGCAGGGAGAGAAAATAACGACTGGCATGGACTTTATAAACTGACGTGGGGAATTACGCCTAAGAAGAAATTCAGCATTTCCTATGATATGTCGCTGAATATCAATCAAGGTTACTTTATGCCTCGAGCATTTTCATCCACTTATTTCCCATATACTTATCAGCAAATTCTGGATAATTATAATACCATTACGCGTGAGACTCGGTTGCTGAACATGAACTGGACCCATACATTAAGCACCCGTTCATTCTATGAAATTACTATGGGTAGGTTTCTTACATTGGAACATAGCGCTGTTCAGGATTTGCACTGGACTGAATATGATGAACGCCTGGATCTTGACCCCATTAATTATACTGTTGTGGACCAAGATGGTAATATTACCATTACATATGGAGATGAATTTTATGATACAGGATTTGCGCCAGAATGGTATGATGTGGCCAGCGATAATTATCGATTTGATATCGATTGGGTTTATAGAACCCAAAACCGGCATAAGATCAAAACTGGTGTTGAAAATACTTTAACAGAAATTCAAGTTCTTGATATAGATGAACCATGGGCGGGTACCTCCGGTTTTGGCGCAAACTATGACATGTATCGTGCATACACTACGTTTGGAGCATTTTACGTTCAGGATCGTATCACGTTTGAAGGGATGACCGTAAACGTAGGCATGCGTTATGATTACTGGTTCCCGGGGAAATACGTTGAAGATGCAATCAATAATTCAAATACTGTTATTATTACGGATGCGGCTCGAGAAAAATTCAATAATGAAACGTTCGATCTTTTTGGTTATAAAGGCAAAGGAAGGTTCAGTCCGCGCTTTGGCATTTCCCACCCAGTGACAGATAACGATGTCCTATATTTTTATTACGGACATTTTTCTCAATTACCCACATTTCAATATGTGTATGCCAAATTGAATTCAGTTTCACAATCCACCTATCAGGTATTTGGCAATCCAAACCTAAACCCCAAAACAACCGTTCAGTACGAGTTGGGAATAAAACACCGTTTCAGTGAAGATCAAGTATTGGAATTAAAGGCATATTGGAAAGATATGTTCGATTATGAAACCTCTCAAACCATTACCCCTTCCAATCCGAAATATGCTCATCTGCGGTTCAATATGTATTTCAATGCTGACTATGCCCGAGCCCGTGGAATAGAAATAATCCTAAAAAGCAGGGTGTTAAAACGTTGGTACGTGGATTTGAATTTTAATTATTCCATCATAACCGGTAAAAGCTCAACTCCATTGGACAATCTTCTTGTGCAAGCAGGGGCCTTAAATGAAAAACCCCTGGGAGAAAATTTCATGAGTTGGGATAAACCGCTCCAATTCTTCAGCAATATTTATTATAACCATCCGGCAAATTGGGGTGTGGCCCTACGTATCGAGTTTGGTACGGGCAGAAGATATACACGGTCAATCCCGGGAACGAATGAGTATGAAGACGGCATTCGTTATGTAGAAGGTGTCCCCTATTATGTTGGTCCACGGGATGGAGATAATCCATACGCATATTTCAGTGAATACACACCGGAATTATTTAAAAAGCTCGGTATGGAAAATGTAAGCGGTTACAGCATGATGGATGTAAAACTTCACAAAACATTTAACATAGCAGGGTTGAAATACAAACTGTATTTGGATCTTGAAAATATATTTGATGAACATATTCCTCGACGGATTAATCCATATACTGGACAGGGATACAATCCCGGAGAAATCATTCCGTATAGCATGATTAGCAGACCGAATCCGAATTATGATCCATCGCGAAATGGCAAACCACGAACCGTCGAATTGGGGCTACAGGTTATCTTTTGATGCGGAATAAATTCTTATTAATTCTGTTGCTGTTTACGTGTGTTTATGGGCAAAATTTTTTCCCCATTCTTGGCGGTCAGCGTGCAGGGACATCCGTATTCACATTTCTTAAAATCGGGGTCAGCGCCAGAGCTGTTGGTATGGGCGAGGCTGTTGTTGCATTGCAGCAAGACGCCGCTTCTGTTTATTATAATCCCGGAACCATCGCCCAATTTGATCAGACAGAATTTTCAGCTTCACGAATTCAATGGCCGGCAGAGATTAACTATGATTATTTTAGCATTTCACGGCATATCATCGGCCGACATTATGCAGGGTTTTCTTTCGGCATTTTGCACATGGCGCCCATGATGGAAACTACAGAATATTTACCCCACGGAACTGGTAGCTATTTTGTGTTTCAAGACCGATTTGTCGCGCTCACCTATGGGACGAGAATGACGGATCGCTTTAGTTTTGGAATAACGTTAAAACAAGTGGAAGAAAATTTAGCTGGGAGTATCATGAAAACAGCCATGTTGGATATGGGTACATTTTACTGGACAGGATTTCGATCATTACGATTTTCAGCTTCACTTTCTCATTTTGGTCCTCAAGCACAACCGGAAGGAACATTTGAAAAAAATGTTTTGGATACGGATACAGGTGAAGAAAAAACAGTGACGACTGAATTTGAATCCTTTTCACCGCCAACTGTTTTTAGAGTTGGAGCCGCAATGGATATTTGGAAAACGGCACATCAATCAATTCTATTTTCATTGCAATTGAATCACCCTGTGGATAATGCTGAAAATATTTCCACAGGTTTTGAATATAATTATGGAAACATGTTCTTTTTACGAGGTGGATATAAAATCAACAAGGAAGAAGAAAATGCATCGTTTGGAGCTGGTTTGATTATTCCCATTGGTAAACTAAAACTCCGTATAGATTATGGTTTTGCAAATTTTAATCATTTATCAGATCCACAACGATTGTCTTTAGGATTGGCGTTTTGAAACAGAAGTCTTTTTATTTATTAATTCTAATTATTGTGTTTTTCAGTGCATGCGTAGAAAAAATGCAACTACCCAAATCACTTAATAATGACGGTGAATTTTCTGCAGGCGACACAACATTTTTACTTATACATCCTGTTTGGGATGAAGAAATGGGGCTGCAGTCTCCAGTTGAAATTTCCGTTGCTCCCAATGGATATGTGTTTGTGGCTGATTCTGGAACTAAATCGATTATTGCTTTTAATCAAAGTGGTGAAGTTTTGGAAGGATTTGAAGATTTACAAAATTTAAACATGACACCCATTGATGTGGACATAGATCAAAAAATGAATGTGTTTTTTACGGATGGGAGTCAAATGATCTATAGTTGGAATCATTACATCAATACTGTCGGTATAGAGGAAATGGCAATTTCCGGGTCATTCTATAATGAGGGAGCAGGATCCATTACAATCGATGCTTTTTCTGAAGAATGGTCTCAATATTTAAATGATGCTGATTGGACTCTTGAATATGTGAATTGGGGTTCGCCTCAAGTTGAGATTGATTCGTTGCTAGCTCCCCACGTGTTTTATGATGGTGCTTTATCCGTCCATTCCTTTAATGATATTTATTATGAATCTGAAAACTCATCATTTTCAGGGTTATCAGCTACCCGTGATGAAAACAATTTTATTTATGCATTGGATTCTCCCCATGACCGGATTATCCGAATTGATCTACAGCGTACTCATTTACTAAAATTAGCCACCGGAGAAGAAATATGGACACACCGTGGTGTATTTGCTCATACAGCAACAGACAAAGGAACAGGAGCCGGGAAAGTGGATGATCCTACAGGAATCGACGTGGATTATAGTGGCAATATTTATTATTCCCAAACAGGCGAATATTTTACGGTCCATAAAATCCGAAAAGCGTCTGGATCAAATTATTATCCATCTGTTTTTGATAATGGTATGAATGAAATTATGGATTTGTATCGTTTTTCCAACCCCGCCGATGTGGCTGTAGATAATAATCAGTTTGTTTATGTGGCAAATACGGAAGCACAAGAAATTCAGGTCTTTGATTCAAACGGTGAATTTTTCCTAAAGGCTGGAATTGAATCATTCATCGTTGATACAACTATGCAGGTTATTCATGGTTCAGATACAGTTGTTGTAGATACATTTCTCACGGTCGAAGAAAAAGGCTTTCTTGTAGAACCATCTGCTATTACAGTTGATGAACGGGGAATTGTTTATATTTGCGATACAATTACAGGACGTATTTTACGCTATCGGCTCTCCAATCAATTAGATGAAGATCTACAACCCATTCCATAAACTGATTATTTTTCTGTCTTTTTGTTCATTATTATTTGGGCAATCGACAGAAACGGCTTTTATAAAATATTATTTATCCGACAGGGATTTTATCGCAGATGCGCCCATGTTTGCTACAGATCGAAGGGGGAAATCCCATTTGGAAGTCACGTTCAATGAAAATAAACATCCCGTTCTAAAGCGCTGGCTCAATGAGAAGCATGAGTTGATTCGAGAAGAAATGTTTATTTATAATAAATCAAAGGCATTGCAAAGAAGATTGTTTTTAAATAGTGATCGTGGAACAGAAAAAATAATCCATTATGGAGAACAGGAACCTTGGAGTGTGGAATTCAGGAAATATGCTATTTCAGCAAAAGAGGCTATCTCATTTCTTGGCCAGCAAACAGAATTCATTTTAAACGGTACCGATAAGATTTCTAAAATTATTTTTCGAAGTATTGATCTTCATGAATATGGAATGATTCATTTGAGTTATAATCATCTTGGTTTTTTACAGGAAGAGATATGGCATACACTTCCAGACGAAAATAACATTAGAAAATTTGTCTATGATTTTGATATAATAAATAATGTACAGCAAATTTGGGAATATGGTTGGGGAGAAGAAGAAGTAAGTCACGTTGCATTGAGTATGGCTCCCGAAGATAAATTATATACAACACCTCCTCCCAGAACGGGAAATGAATTAGATGAAGTGGATATAATTTTAAAGGAATTGATCTCTAAACGAGTGATTACACCT
>JACNLB010000040.1 GCA_014381755.1 Fidelibacterota bacterium
TCCTGTTTACTCCTTTAATCTATCCATTTCTTCCGGTGTTAGTGCAAAAAATGTCTTGGGAGAAGTTAACACATTAAATGTTTGAAATGCTTCACTTCCTGCCAATAATCCTGCCATGGACCCTAAAAAGCGATAATGCCAAACGCTATCAATATACGGTCGAGTTTGTTCATTCCAGCTTTCAGCTAATATTAATCCGGCCAATGCTGAAAATGCATATAATGGAAATTTCCAATTACTGCGATTTTTAATTCCTTCCCGATATGAAATGGATTCCATATCCCAAATAGGAATTTGTTCCAATGAAACCGGAGTTTGGATGATTATCATTTTTTCACCATATGATTTCAGTGTGCCGCGAATACGTCTGCCACTGCGGTGATGAATCGTTACATATTGGTCTGCCTGAATTTCATTTAATATATCGTCCGTTTGTAAATACGTTAAATTTTCATGGACTAATTTTCGATCTTCTTCAGTAATCTCCGGCTGCACATCTACTGCTTCTTTCATGCGCAAAAATTCCATCATTTTATACTTACGCTTGGATGTTTTCTGCTGACTATACTGTACGTAGGAAATTCTAGCAATAACAGTGTGTGTGCTCATTTCATAAAATTGAGCACTTTCAAAGCCATCAATATCTGAAATTACATTATAAAATAAATTTTCTTCAGCATCGAGAGTTAAACCGACTTTTTGGCTTAAGGGTATGATGTCACCTGTTTGCCCACTTATAATTGAACAAAAAATGGCAGGAAGAAAGAATTTAACTATTTTCAATAAGTGTGACAATTTCACCATTATCCGGGAAACGATCGAGTTTCATTTTAGAAAATATTAATCTACCATCTTTTATGATTTCATACACACCGCCGTCTGAAGGCATCATAGTTAATTGCGTTATCTTTGTACCGTATTTTTCCAGAAGTTCGTTGGCCAGACCGGCCGCTCTCGGTAAATAGTTTCAGACGTTGCAGTATTCGATACTTATAATCATTGTATTCCTTCAAAGTTAGACAGCCAAATTATTGCTACAACAACCATTCCTGCTGCAAGGGTGAATAATAAAATAGCTGCATTTTTAAACGTTTTAGCGCTGGCATCATAACGATAAATTGTTTTTTCGCCATCTTCGATTGTTACTTTACCCATTAAAAATCAAACGCTGTTTCAATGGTTGTTTGTTTAACGGGTTCCAGTTCGCCTGTACCGTCATCACGATAGAATTGTCGGAAGTCCCAAATGACGCTCACACCACTACTGACTTCATAACCCAGTCTATAACCTAAAACAGTATTGAGCGATGGATTCGCAAAATCAAAGGGGTTTAAATCATTATTGCGTTGGTAATAAGCAGTGGCAACGCTCAATTTTGGAATTTTATCCGGATTCAAATTCAATGCAGCCATAAAACTCTGAACTGTATCTGATTCAGACGTCATGTTTGCAAATGAACCACTGATACTGGCGAAACCAAAAATATCTGCACTCAACGACCCAAAATAACCGCTTAAATCTTCATTCATTGTGGAATCAGCAAACAACATCATATCTTTCGTTAAAATGTATGTTTGATCATCAGTATAAATAGGTGTCACTCTCGTAATATCATATGATTGATCAAAAAATTGGGGTACATAATAACCGCTTTTAATTCGATATTCGAAACTCACATTCAAAAATTTGAACAGGCTCATGCGTACACCCGGTACAGAAAAGCCGCTTCCACTTTTTGCTTCCCTGTAAAATTCAGTTCCTTGTTCTCCTGCTTCGGGAATATTCAAAAAATTGAATTCGGCATACACATTCAAGGATACCATTTTATTACTAAATACCGGATATCCAATATCAAACGCATAGCCCATTGCTGATGCTGAATTATCTTCAATACTGAAAGGAGTTCCTTTAAGGCCCAGATCTGCTTCATCCGCATCGTAAATATTGTTTCCATTTGCATCAATATCCCACGCGGTGGAATCAACTCCCGAATGGGGATCGGGTATTCCATCACCATCTGTATCATTCCACAATGATTTATCATCGGGGAAATCATCAAATATGTTCGGATAAGAATCTTCGTCATTATCTTTCAAACCGCTGAATTGATTAACATCCATCACAAAGTTTGCGCCTATTGTTAACGGAAATGCTTTGGATACTTTATAGCTGCCTCTTAATCCAAGAAGCGTACCTCCCCGAGAGAAATCCTTGAGGTTCGACATAAATAATTCAGTTCCGAAATTACCAAAATTCACGCCGGTGTTGATTCCTAACTGGCGGACGGTGGGAAATTCCATCATATTGGAATAGCCCATGAGCAAGCCACCGTAACCGAGAGTTACATTATCCAAGGAACCGAATTTTACCCAAAATGGATCTTCCTTTTGTCCCCAGCGAAGGTATAGAATTTTATCCACTATTACAGATGGATCATTTTTTACATCCCATTCATTGGGGCGAATATTTCCTTCATTATCAATATAAAGGACCAAATCCAGTCCAATGCCTAGTTTGCCAATATTGAATTCGGGCCGTAATGCCAACTGATTGTACAAAATACCATCTATTGTGACTGAACCTACACCTAATCCCATATTGAACGGTCCTTCCGGCTCTGGAGCAGTTTCCGGAGCTGCTTCTTCCGGCGCTTCCGGTTGTTCTTCAGGTTCGGGTTCTGTCTCTTCCGGCTCCACTTCTTCTTCAGCTTCCTCTACTTCTTCCGCTGATTCGGGTTCTTCTTCTGTCTCTTCTGTCTCTTCCGGCTCTTCTTCTTCAGCTTCTTCTTCAACTTCCTCTTCAGAGTCTTCAAAATCCGCATCGGGGTCTTCTGGATAATCATCTGGACTAAAGGGCTGTTCTGTCAATGTTCCCAATGCGTTAGAAATGGCTTGCTGTCCGGGCTGAACATTAATCGTTTGCCCGCTGACTGAATTGTATACATCAAAATTACCTTCCTGGCAGAAAAATTGATCAATTCCCGCCGGATCAGATACAACTGCAAACTCTGTCCCTTTTACAGATGCAACTGACACAGGTGTTTCTACTCTGAACGTCTTATCACGTTGCTTGGAGACTTTGTTGAAAATAGTACCTTGCTCAATATCGATTGTTCGTGTACTCGGTGAATCAATAAACTGAAATTCAGTATTTTCTCTAATTTTGATAACAGAACGGTCATCAATAAAGATAACGACGGCGAAGCCAACTTCGCCGATCCGAATAGCGTCACCATTGTTAATACCATGCCCAGCTTTTACATCAGTAGAAAATGATGCTTTTCCCAGACCCTTGAGCGTAACATCACCATTAGACTTCATGACCCTGGCGATGGCTTCAGCATGTGCAAAACTGCTTAAACTAATGACTGCAATTAATATGGATGTATAAAATTGTTTCATAATCTTTTCCGTTTTGATGTGGTTAAATATTGGTGAAATTTACCCTATTTGACCGATAGTTCAAGTGATCTAGTTATCATTTTTATTAAATAGTGCTTGATGTACAAATTCAATAATTGAAAGGAAATGAATATTCGTTACATCGGACATGGATAATTCACACATTTTACTGGAGGAGACACCCAAAGCTTTATTTGAAAATTCCGGATAAGTATTTGAACAATTTTCAGAAGCACTATTCGTTAATTCCGGGAAGAGCAATCCTCTATCGCCTGCAGCACCGCAACATCCATTTACAAGAGGAATTTTAACGTTACCGGCTAATGAATTAACGACATCTTCCAACATTTTTTCTTCCTGCATTTTTTGCCCAGAACATGTGTGATGAATTAACACTTCTTTTGATGGGTCAAAATAATCAGAAATTCGATCAAGTTTTTGATGAAATAACTCAATTATATCGATGAATTGAAGCGATGTTTTTCTTTCATTATTTACACTTTTAATATGATAACTGCATGGTGACATATCTAACAATATTTGAATTTGCCCTTGTTCACTTAATAATAATAATTCATCAATAGTTTTTTCTGTCATGATGGTGTGAGCATTATCAAAACCTTTGGAAGCAAAAGGCATTCCACAGCATAATGAGTTTATCGTATCCGGGATAATGAATTGCACACCCAATTGTGGAGCCAACTCCATCAACATATTGATAACCGAATCGGGCCCAATTGTACGATTTAAACATGAGGGGAAATAGATATACGTCTCTCCTTCTCCGAATGATTGATTAGCTATTTTTGGACTTGGCTTCGATAAGTATGCTTTCCATACCGGGATGCTGTTCAAACCAACTATTCTTAAGCCTTTTGTAATTGCCTTCATCGTTCCGGATCCTAGAATATGTCCCATTTGTAAACCACTTCGCACAATTCCTTGAATGATTGAAAAATGCTTTGCACTGAAATTTGCGAACAATTCACCCATCAATGAATGTTTGTGAGATCGTATTCCCTTGATAAACAATCCCGTATCAATATTTACCGGACATTCCAGTTCACATAATCCATCTGTTGCACAGGTTTCGTTACCGGAATATTGAAAATCTTTCTCCAATTCTGTTATTTCGGATGAGGTTCGCTCGGGCAATTTCATTTCTCTGGAAATTGCAATACGCTGGCGGGGAGTCATTGTCAGGTTTCTTGAAGGACATACAGGTTCACAAAAGCCGCATTCTACGCATAAATCCACTTTTTCATCTACGAGAGGAAGAGGTTTGAGATCTTCGATATGAGCGTTCTTATTTTTATTTAGAAGTACTCCCGGATTTAATATATGGTTCGGATCTGCAAGAGTCTTGATTTTCCACATGATTTCAAAAATATCACTCCCCCATTCCGTTTCGACAAAAGGAGCCATATTTCTGCCAGTACCATGTTCAGCTTTGAGCGAACCATTGAATTTCCCCACTGTAATGGAAACCAATTCTTTCATCATACCATCAAGTTGTTTGATACCATTTTTATCATTTAGATCAATTGAAGATGCAAAATGCAAATTGCCGTCTTTGGCATGGCCAAAAATAACGGCATCATCATAATGCCACGATTTAAATACTTTGTGTAATTCATCTACAGCTTGAGGCAAATCTTTATAATCGACACAAATATCTTCTGCAATAACACTTGTTCCTGATTTTCGCAACGCGCCGACAGTTGGATATAATCCCTTACGCACTTTCCACAAATTTTCGCGAATTAGGTCATCGCTGCTAAATGGATTAACCAAACGGCCTCCCATTTTCTCCAATTCATCTGATGCTTCCTGCACAGATTCAGCGAGTGATTCTTTATTATTACTCTGGAATTCGCATAATAATCCCGCTTGATTCTCATGGAGTGTTTTAACATCATAGGGTTTTGATTTCAGATATATAACCGTGGCAAGCGATGCATAATCCATGACTTCTAAAGCACTGGCTCCGTGATCGCTTAAAAATGGAATTGTTGAGCATGCAGAAGCAATATTATCAAAAAGGATAAGACCTGTTGATTTTTGCGGAGGATCGGGAACTGTGTTTAAAACCACTTCAGAAATAAAAGCCAGTGTTCCTTCTGATCCCACGAGTAAATGAGCAAAAATATCAAGAGGATGTTCAAAATCAAGTAACGCATTCACCGAATATCCCATTGTATTTTTTATTTTATATTTTTCCCTGATTTTTGACTTCAAGTCCGGACGTTCGAGCTGTCTTTTACATTCCTCCAATCCACCGGCCAGTGCTTTCTGTTCAATAAGAAATCGATCGTAATCGACAGATTGCCCTGTATCGTAGGTTTGACCATCGGTTGTTATAAACCGAATCGAACGTAGTGTGTGGTAAGCGTTATTTTTTACACCGCAGACCATACCAGATGAATTATTGGCAATTATTCCGCCAATCATACAGGAATTAATCGATGCTGGATCCGG
>JACNLB010000039.1 GCA_014381755.1 Fidelibacterota bacterium
TATTAATTGTACCGCATTGACGAGTTCGCTTGTAGAAAGTGAACTTTTTGGTCATAAAAAAGGTGCATTTACAGGCGCAATGGTTGATAAGCCAGGATTGCTAGAAGATGCGGATGGTGGAACGGTATTCCTTGATGAAATCGGCGATATGGAATTGGAAGTTCAAGCCAAATTACTGCGATTTTTACAAACGGGAGAAGTGCGTAGGGTTGGGGCTACGAAATCTAAAATAATTGGTGTAAGGGTCATTGCTGCAACGAATAGGAACATTGAGAAGGCCATACAAGAAGGAGATTTCAGAGGAGATCTTTTTTACAGATTTAACACGTTTACGATTACGTTACCTCCTTTAAACCGTAGAACAGAAGATATTGAATTATTTGCTTTCCTCTTTTTAGAAGAAGCAAGAGCAAAGGTAAATAAACACGTTTCGAAAATTGATCCAGAAGCTCTTTCATTATTGCAGTCATATTCATGGCCGGGTAATTTGAGGGAATTGAAAAATGTTATTGAAAGAGCTGTCATACTTACAGTTGATGACGAATTAACTCCAAATTCATTACCGCTTCAAGTAACATCAGAAAGACACCTGCCAAATAGAAGTGAATCTCTTATTGATAATAGAAATCGATATTCTAATAATCATGAGCGCCGATTACTTATTTTTTATCTAAAAAATAATAATGGAAATATCAGGGCTGCTGCAAAAAAAGCCAAAATTTCTCGAAGAACATTTCATCGCTTAATAGAAAAACATAATATTTCCCCAAAGAAATTGTGAAATATATGTCACATATTGTGTGACGTCACAGCCCCACATTATTTTCTGTCTTATATTTGTTATGAAAAGCATTATAATAGTGTCAATATTGTCCCATATGATTTTATTAAATCTTATTATATATTATGACTTGATTATCTTGTAACTATACATAATATGAGAGATACAGGTTATTTATAGATTGTAAAAATACAATATAATTTTCTTGGCATTATTATTGTGAAACAACCTATTATAATAATGCACAAATTACAAATCGCTAAAAAATTAGATTTACTTTATGGAATACCTAATATACGACAAGAAGGATAATTAACTTATGGATCAATCAAATAGATACGCTAATCTAGACTTACAAGAAGGTGATTTAATTTCAGGAGGAAATCATATATTAACTGCATATATCATGAAACCAAAGGATGGTTATGGGTATTTGGAAACGTCTGCGCATTTTGCTGCAGAATCTTCTACAGGAACGAATGTAAGGATTAGTACGACGGACGATTTTACGAGAGGCGTGGATGCATTAGTGTATGAAATTGATGAAGATAAGGAATTGATGAAAATAGCTTATCCAATTGAATTGTTTGATAGAAACATTACGGATCAAAAAACGATGATTGCTTCATTTCTTACTTTGACCATAGGTAATAATCAGGGAATGGGGGATGTGGAATACGGAAAAATGGTTGATTTTTATATACCTCCAACACTCTTAAAACTATATGATGGCCCAACAATGGGTATTTCTGATTTATGGAAAATTCTGGGCAGGCCCTTAGAAAACGGTGGATTTATTGCAGGGACAATCATTAAGCCGAAATTGGGTCTACGCCCTGAACCATTTGCAAAAGCAGCGTATGAATTTTGGCAGGGTGGTGATTTTATTAAAAATGATGAACCTCAAGGCAATCAGGTTTTTGCACCCTTAAAAGAAGTAATTCCCTTGGTCGCAGATGCTTTGATGCGTGCTCAGGATGATACGGGTGAAGCTAAACTATTTTCAGCCAATATAACTGCGGATGACCCATTTGAAATGATCGCCCGAGGTGAATTTATTTTAGAAGCATTTGGTGAATTTGCATCTCACGTTGCATTTTTAGTAGATGGATATGTTGCCGGTCCAACTGCTGTATCTACAGCCAGAAGACAGTTTCCAAATCAATATTTGCATTATCACCGCGCTGGGCATGGTGCAGTGACGTCACCTCAATCCAATAGGGGTTATACAGCATTCGTATTGGCGAAACTTTCCAGGCTAATGGGAGCTTCAGGAATTCATGTGGGTACAATGAGTTATGGCAAGATGGAAGGTGAAACTGAAGATAAAAATACTGCATACATGATTGAACGAGATCAAGCAGATGGGCCTTTTTTCCATCAGGAATGGAATGGAATGAAACCAACCACTCCCATTATTTCAGGTGGAATGAATGCGTTACGTTTACCTGGGTTTTTTGAAAATCTGGGACATGGGAATGTAATTTTAACGGCTGGCGGTGGATCCTATGGTCATAAAGATGGCCCTGCAGCTGGAGCTCTCTCGTTAAAGCAGGCATATGAATGTTGGAAAAGTGAAAGCAATCCGATCGATTTTGCCAAAGAAAATAAGGAATTTGCCCGTGCTTTTGAATCCTTCCCCCATGATGCGGATGAATTGTTTCCGGGTTGGAAAAAAGAATTGGATCTAGGAGAATAAGATCATGAGGCCAATTATTTTAGGTGTTGTAGGTGATAGTGCAACCGGTAAAACAACCATTTCAAAGGGAATTGCACAAATTCTTGGGAAAGACCGTGTCACCGTTATTTGTACTGATAATTATCATCGTTTTGACCGTGAACAAAGGAAAGAATTAAAAATATCTGCCCTCCATCCTTCATGTAATTATATCAATATCATGGAACAGCATTTGAATTTACTGAAAAAGGGATGCCCCATTCTTTCTCCCATTTATAATCATTCAACAGGAACATTTGATGCACCTGTTTATATCCAGCCAACTGATTTTGTAATCATAGAAGGTCTCCTCGGATTTCACTCTCATGACTTGCGGGATCATTTTGATGTAAAGGTATACCTTGACCCGCCTGAAGATCTTCGAGTGACTTGGAAACTAAATCGTGATACAACAAAACGAGGATATAAAAAAGATGAAGTTCTTGCCATATTAAAGAAACGGGAAGAATTGAGTGAAAAGTACATTCGGGCTCAAAAACAATGGTCAGATATTATTGTCCAATTCTACCCAAAAGAATCAGAAAAGGTCAATGCACAACTGAATGTTAAATTACTTTTGCGGTCTACCCTTGCTCACCCTGATCTTAATGAAGTGGTAAATAATTCGAATGGAGACAGTAAACCATCTATTCGATTGAATGTAGGACGATATCATGACAGGTTAACGGAATTTCTGGATGTATCAGATCATGTGGAATCGGAACAAGTAAAAAGGATAAAGGAAATTTTAGTTCAATACATTCCTGAATTGGAATACCTCCCTTCAAAAGAACTAGGAATTTATACAAAAGGAACAGATCGAAATCACAGTGAAACATTGGCCATCGCTCAAATGCTAATTGTTTACCAGTTATTGGTTACAGAAAAAGTACTTCGCACCCGATTGGAAGAGCGGTTTTAACTTGAGAATAAATAAAAAAGGAGTTATCCATGAAAGCAGCAGACATAATGACAACCCGCGTTACAGCTACAACCGAAAATGCCACATGCATTGATTTGGCTAGAAAAATCCTTTCTGGTTTTTTCAGTGGCCTTCCAGTTGTAAATAATGAAGGGAATGTCGTCGGTATTGTGAGTGAAATAGACTTGTTAAAATTAATCCACACTGATCGAAGTGCGTTATATACAACAATTACTAAGGATGTAATGCATTCGCCGGCAATTTGCGTCAATGAAGATGATGATATAGAATCCGTTATTTCAGTATTGATGGAGAATAAATTTGTACGCGTTCCGGTTGTTAGAGATGGTGAATTGGTAGGTATTATTTCCAGATCAGACATATTGCGCAGCTATGTCCGTGACGATTTTATCGTTTTTGATAGCGGTGAAAAAACATCAGAGTGAAATAAAAAATCTAACCGTTAAAGCTGAAACGACTTTAAGTGAAATTAAAATGAATGGTGTAAAAAGCGTTTTAGTTTATGGGATGGGAACCATCGGTGAGCCACTCATTGGTCTATTAACAGATTTTTCTAAAGAGTTGGGTTTGGATGAAGTTTTATTCCATAAACGAACACCCCGAACTGATGATATCCCAAGAATTCAGGATTTACAGTCAAGGGGTGCAAAGCTTGTTGTGGATCCTGAAAAAGCTGATTCTTTTAAATCAATGGATTTACAGCCGATGTTTTATACTGATGATGCTATGAATCGTACATCCGTTGTTTTGGAGTCTACTCCTAGCGGCGTTGGTTTAAAAAATAAGGAAATCCTTTACAAAAATTTTGAATCCAACACATCTGGTTTCGTTGCCCAGGGTAGTGAGTTTGGGTTTGGGAAAATGTTTGCTTATGGCATTAACGACAGCGCATTGGAGAAAAATAATGAGCAATATATTCAAGTCGTTAGCTGTAATACCCACAATATTTCTGTCTTGATTAATACATTGGCGATAAAGGATGGAGATGATATTTTGAAACAGGGTGATTTTGTTTGTGTTCGCAGAGCAAATGATGTCCGTAATGATTACGATTTTATTTCATCTCCCCAAGTGGAAGGGCATAAAAATCCGAGATTTGGTAGTCATCACGCAGAAGATGCACATCACTTATTTGAAACGATGGGGTATGAATTGAATATTTTTTCATCCGCCATGAAACTGAATACCCAATACATGCATACAATGCGCTTCAAGTTAACTCTCCAGGAAAAAACCACATTAGATACAGTGTTACAAAAACTGGAAGAAAACCCATTGATTTCATTGACAGAAAAGACATTAGCAAATCAGGTTTTTTCGTTTGGTAGAGATCATGGTTATTATGGCCGTATTCTGAATCAAACAGTAATATCACTACCAACTTTACAAGTGATAAATGAAGACACTATTGTAGGTTTTTGTTTTACTCCTCAAGATGGAAATGCTCTTTTGAGCAATGTGGCAATATTGGAGTGGTTCTTGTTTCCTGATAGTTACCAAAAACGGTTGGATGTCATTTGCTCAAATAAATTTCTATTTAGTAGAGTTTAACAATTGAATGGTGATTGAAATCGATGGGTACTCAACAAGACGAGGTAAGAGACATTACAGTAATTGGAGGTGGCCCAACGGGGTTAGCGGCTATGTTCAGAGCTGGAATGCATGAGGTTTCTGCGCGGTTATTTGAAAGTATGCCAATGTTAGGCGGGCAAGTATCTGCCCTTTATCCAGAAAAATATATTTATGATGTTTTCGGAATTCCGGAAATTAAAGCCAGTACTTTGATACAAAATCTAAAAAGTCAGATCAAAAACTTTAACCATGAAATTCATTTAGAGGAAACAGTGCAAAAAATCCGTTGCCATAAAGGAAATCCTAATTTTACAGTAGAAACTGAACAAGGTGAATTTCCCACGAATTCCATCGTTATTGCAGGGGGTATTGGTACAATAACTCCTCGCCAACTTCAAGTAAAAGGTGCAGAATTCATCAAACAGGGAATTCAGTATGCTGTAAGTAAAAAAGAAGATTACAAAGAGAAACGTGTTGTTATTTTAGGCGGAGGAGATTCGGCTGTTGATTGGGCTTTAGAATTGCAACCAATTGCTGAATCAGTTTCAATAATACACCGCAGAGATGAATTTCGTGCCCATGCTTCTACAGTCAGACGTATGCATTATTTGGATCATCGTGGACAGATGAATATTTTTACCCCTTTTTCACCTTTGGAAGTAACGGGGAATGAATCAGTTCAGTCTATTTCAATTAAGAGTATTACCGGCAAAATAAAAAATATTCCATGCGATGTTATTTTGGTCATGTTTGGATTTGTGTCTAATTTAGGTCCTATAGGAAATTGGAATCTTGAGATTGAAAAAAAGAAATTAAAAGTGAACCAGAGAATGG
>JACNLB010000130.1 GCA_014381755.1 Fidelibacterota bacterium
CTCATACATTCCGCACAGGAAAATAATAATGTTTTCGCTCCTGTTTTTTTGATGGCATCCAGATTATGTTCAGCCAGCATTTTGAAATTTTCCACATCGCCATTCCAGAGCAAATCGTGTCCGCAGCATCGTTCATCCGGCAGAAGAACAGGCGTAACTCCCAATGCATTCAATAATTTTACACTGCTCTTGGCACCGTCCATAATATTTAAGTCAAGATCGGAAAAGAACACATCTTGGTACGGAGCGCAGCCTACAAAATAAAGAACATCGCCTTCATTTGTTGTTTCCATATCATCGGTAATCCATTCCAAACGGTTTTGGTTTAAGTCCGGTGCAGTCATAATAGTTTGAAGCATTTCCATGGCGCCGGAATGGGAGCATTTTCCGTGGAAACCGGAATCTTTTGCACCGGTTCGGACTATCTGATTCAAATCACTGTATTTAATATCGGAAGGACAAACAGCATCGCATCGCTTGCAGGTTAAGCAGCTCCACAAATCATAATCCTGGAATAATGTATCAAAATGTTCCCGAACAGCTTTGGTGAGCAAACTTCGGGGTGAATATTGGCGGTTGAATTTGGAAACAGGGCAGACACTTGTACATTTTCCACATTCAAGGCAGGCAAAGGCATTTGTTTTTTTAATTGATTCAATTAATGAATTGCTCATAGTACTTCCGCTTTTAATTCTGGTTTCTGAATTGTACTCCGGTGAGTTTTTTTGGTTGGAAGCCCATCAACGAAGTTTTTTACTTCTTGAGTAAACGTTTCCGGATCTGCCCCTTTGATTTGTGAATATCCAAATCGGAATGATTCAAATCCGAGAAGATGGATAAGTTGGCGAGTAGTTTCCACCGTTTTTTCTGCCTGACGAACACCAAAGTCGTAATGGCATTCGTCTGAATCACAACCGGTGACTAATACTCCATCGGCTCCCTTGTTTAATGCCTGAAATACAAATGAGGATTCCAATCTTCCTGTACACATGAAATGAGCAAACAGGATATTCGTATTCTTCGATTGGAAGTCAGGAAAAGCGGCTCCGTCAATATGGGAACCATTCCATTGGCAGCTGAACACAACTACATTTTTCTTTTTGGGATCCATGGCACTGAGCTTTTGGTCTAACCAAACTTGGTTGAAAACTCGGGGTATTATCGCACTGGGGGAACATACGGCTACGCAGGTTCCACACACCCTGCAAATATCATCATCAATTTTGGCAACGGACATTTCATCTGTTTTGGGAATCAGTTGTATGGCATCAAAATCGCAGACATCCACGCAATCTCCGCACCCGCGGCATAGAGGATCGCTAACATAGGGAATTAAGGCATCCAAACGCACCGGCTCTGTTTTCTTCCCTGTAATCAGTGATCCGTTCCAAGGCGAATGAGCAGGATCAAGTGTTTTATAATATGGCGGGATTCTAAAAAGAGATATTTCATCTTCATTTGGCCTGGAAAAAAGAGCCACTTCTTTTCCGCATTCCGGCACACAAATAAAACATTCACTGCAGGGACCGCAGCGCAGGCAGCGACTGGCTTCCGCCATGGCAGTTGCTTCATCAAACCCGTATTCCACTTCCTCAAAATTATTTTTTCTTTTGGGAACTTTCATCATTGGCATTGTAGCCCGTTTTGAGTGTTCTTGCAGAGTTTTATCTACCTTGAATTCCCATTCTTGGGGGGCTCCGGTTTTCATTTCCTGCTGTAAAGGCTCTTTATTGAGATATCGATAAATAGACCGAGCGGCAACATGACCTTGAGCAATGGAATCAATGACAGTGCTGGGTCCCAACACGGCATCTCCCCCGGAAAAAACACCTTTCATATTTGTTGCGAGAGTATTCTCGTCAACTGCAAAGGTATTCCATTTGGTGGTCTTAAACTCATGGTTTTTCCCCAGAAAATCCAAGTCCGGTTCTTGGCTGATGGCGGAAATAATTGTATTCGCATCCACAGTGAATTCTGACCCTTTTACAGGAACAGGCCGTCTTCTGCCGCTGGCATCCGGTTTACCCAGTTTCGCCTGGAGGCATTCCATACCTGTAACTTTTCCTCTTTTCCCCACAACTTTATTGGGAATAGACAGGAAATGAAATTGGATTCCCTCACTTTCAGCTTCTTCAATTTCTGCTGCATTAGCCGGCATTTCTTTCCGTGACCGGCGGTAAACAACATGAACTTCTTCTGTATTCAACCGCATGGCTGTCCGGGCAGAATCAATAGCAGAATTCCCACCGCCGATAACAATCACTTTTTTACCCAAACCGGGTGCTGAAGCAAAGTTTGCCTGATTTAGAAAATCCACACAATCAATGATTCCTTTATATTTTGTTTCACCGGGAATATTCAACCTTTTCCCCTTGTGAGCACCTACCGCAATGAAGACCGCATCAAATCCAAACTTCAACAAATTTTGAACAGCATCCTTACCTTTAATTATATTATTCGTTTTAATGATTACACCCAGTGCTTTGATGGCATCAATTTCAGCTTTTAAAATATTTCTGGGTAATCGGAAAGATGGTATTCCTGCAATGAGCATTCCTCCCGGTTTTTTAAGCGCTTCGAAAATAGTAACACCATATCCCCGTCGTATCAAATCGTTGGCTGCTGTCAGACCTGCCGGGCCGGAACCGATGATGGCAATATTTTCTTTTTGTATTTGTTTAATTTTTTTTGGTTTGGTTTCGGGGTGATTCAATTCAAAGTCTGCCACGAAGCGCTTCAACCAGCAGATAGCTACAGGAGTGTCAATTTCATTGCGCGTACAAAATTCTTCGCAAGGATGGGTACAAATTCTTCCGCAAATACCGGGTAATGGATTTTGTTCACGCACCACATCCAACGCTTCCTGGAAACGCCCGGAGGAAATTAGGGATACATATGATTTTACGTTCACACCTGCGGGGCAAGCTAACGTGCATGGCGATGGATCGGTAATCCCCAACTGATACGATTGATCCTGTTTATTTTGAAACGTAAATGTAGATTGTTTAGAATTTTTCATATTTTGTATTAATTATTGGGTATTGATTCAAATAACCTTTCAAAGGTTTCAGTACCCATTACCAACCATTGAACTCGGTTTGGAAAAACCTTTGAAAGGTTAGGTGGATGGGCATTGTTTGAAATAATAAATGAATGTAAGGTTGAATGGATTACTGCCACTTTTTCTCTGACCTCTGACTTCACTTTTTCATTCATTTTATTAATTTTTTTCAAGTGTTTCGATACCGTATTCGTACCCTTTTTCAAATGCATCGATGTTGATATCAATAAATCGTTCGGGAACTGAACCGGGCAACGCTTTTTTCATGGCTTCAGAATCCACAACCCTTGTTATGGCCGTGAAAAATCCGACCATGACTACATTCGCAAATATACGGTTACCCATTTCTTCAGCGATACGCGTGGCGGGGATGCTGTACATGACCACATCTTTTCGGATTTTATGCGGTTTCACCAAATCAGCGTCTGTGAGAAGAATGCCTTTTGGGAGTAAATCATCCAGAAATTTTTCGTAAGCTTCTTGAGACATACTCACTAAAATCTCCGGACGAACTATGTATGGATAAAGGACGGGTTCTTTATCAATAACTAATTGTGCAGAACAGGCCCCGCCTCTTGCTTCGGGTCCGAAGCTCTGGGTTAATGTTGCGAATTTGTCATCGTGAAGTGATGCTGCTTTCCCAATGAGAGTCCCGGATTTAATAATTCCCTGTCCTCCGAATCCTGAAAATCTAATGTCCATTATTTGACCCCCTGTATGGTACGTATTGGTCACCCAGTTTCTTATTCAAAAATGTATCCCGTGCTTCGGTAAACGTGGGCTTATCCTTATCAACAAATTTTCCTACAATGATTTTCTTCTGATATTCTATATCCACTTCCCGTGTATCAGCACCGTGCTGAATAGTTGCACTGTCGTGATAGAATTTCATTGTGTCCAAACCGGTTCCCAGCCTGTTTCTCCGGGCATAAAGAGTGGGGCAAGGGGAAATAACTTCGATAAAGGAAAAACCGGGTTTTTGCAATGCTTCGGAAATGGCATTGGTCAATCTCCGTATGTGCAGGGCAGTCCATCGAGCTACATATACTGCTCCGCTGGATTCGGCCAAAAAGGGAAGATTAAATGGATATTCATAGGTACCGTAAGGTGTGGTTGAAGCATTTGCCTCTATGGGTGTTGTGGGACCTGCTTGTCCACCTGTCATGGCATAGTTAAAATTGTTGATACAAATAATATTCAAGTCCATATTCCGTCTGGCAGAGTGGATGAAATGATTTCCGCCAATAGCCGCAATATCTCCATCACCGCTGATGACAGACACCTTCAGTTCGGGATTTCCCAAAGCCAAACCTGTGGCAAATGGGAGAGCTCGCCCATGGGTGCTATGGAAGCTGTCTAATCTCAAGTATCCAGCAGCGCGACCGGAACAACCGATTCCTGAAACAACAGCCACTTTTTCCGGATCCAAACCCGATTTTTGGAGTCCGCTAATATAGGCTGTCACAATCGTTCCAATCCCGCAGGAAGAACACCAAATATGAGGAAAGCGCTCTGAACGAATATAGGATTCCAACGGATGCTTAAGAGGGTTTTCCGGCTCCGGAATCGTTAATGTATCTGTATAATCTGTAGTGGGTTCACTCATTTGACACTCTCCTCGATGGCATTTAATATATCTATTGGATCATGGACCCAGCCTCCTGCGTGGGGAACGAGAATTGTTTTAGCTTCTCCATTGACACAGCGTTCAACTTCCAGAACAATCTGTCCCAAGTTGATTTCCGGAACCACAAATGCCTTTACGGATTTTGCCAGTTCACGGATTCGTCTTTCCGGGAATGGCCAAATGGTTACCAGCCGTAATGTGCCAACTTTCAATCCTTTTTTTCTGGCTTTTTCTACAGCCTTCATAGCGACACGGGAAGATATTCCATAGGACACAACTACCACATCTGCTCCATCCACTTGATCTTCTTCGATGATCCGAATTTTTTCTTCATTTTTCAGAATTTTATTTACTAAGTGCGTAACGTTTTTCTCCTGGGCTTCAGCATTAATCACAGGATAACCCCGTTCATCATGAGTTAATCCGGTAATGTGTATAAAATAACCATCCCCCGCTTTGACCATGGGAGCCACAGAATCAGAACCATTAAATTTGAAAGGACGATAATCTTCTTTTTTCCCTTTATAATATTTTCTAGGGATGATGGTAATCTCATCTGCTTTTGGGATGACGACTTTTTCTGTCATATGTCCCACACATTCATCCATCATAAATAAAACAGGTACGCGCCATTCTTCTGAAAGATTGAACGCTGTAATCGTTAAATCGAAACATTCCTGCGGAGAGTTGGGAGAAAGTGCAATAATCTCGTAATCGCCATGTGATCCCCATCGCGCCTGCATCATATCCGCTTGTGCTGTTAAAGTTGGCAGACCTGTAGAAGGACCGCCCCGTTGGACATTTACGACCACACAGGGGACTTCCATCATCGTTGCCAAGCCCAGGTTTTCCATCATGAGCGAAAATCCCGGCCCGGATGTAACCGTCATGGATTTTGCTCCAGCCCAGACAGCGCCGGATACTGCAGCCATGGAGGCTAACTCATCTTCCATTTGGATAAACATTCCCCCTACTTTTGGAAACCGTTCGGCCATCCGTTCTGCGACTTCGGTAGAAGGTGTAATGGGATATCCCGCCAAAAATCTGCAGCCGCCGGCGATGGCGCCTTCTGCGCAAGCATGGTCTCCATCCAAATAATAATTTCCAGTTGCGACACCGATAGGATCAGCTTTCATGGTTTTCTCC
>JACNLB010000084.1 GCA_014381755.1 Fidelibacterota bacterium
CATTATCTTTCTAGAAGTCATTATTTTTCCTGATGAGAATGAATATAATTTTTAATTAGCTTATTATCATTATTAGACTTTTGTAATAATAAAAGCCATTTGACAGATATCAACTACTAGGATATATTCCCTGCCTTAATCTTATCAAATTGATGACGGTTCCAATAATAAATAAAACATTTTACAAAATACTGCTAATTTGTTTCACAGCCCAATTAGCCATTGCCGGTACTACCGGTAAACTGGTTGGTCGTGTTTCAAGCAAAGTAACCGGCGAACCTCTCATCGGCGCCAATGTAATTCTTGAAGGCACAGGTATTGGAACTGCGACTGATCTTGAAGGCAGATATTTTATTCTTCAAATTCCTCCCGGTGAATATGATGTTCGCTATACCATGATTGGTTATCAGGACGTAATTACGCGTGATGTCCGAATTCGTGTGGATTTGACGACAACGATTAATACTGCCTTAGATGAAGGTGTTATTGGTATGGATGCAGTCGAAGTTACTGCAGACCGCCCTATGGTTCAGGTAGATGTTACCTATTCCCAATCAAATATCAATAGTGATGAAATTGATATGTTACCCGTAGAAGAATTTGAAGATGTGATCGCTTTGCAAGCAGGTGTTGTTCAGTCCGGTGGAGATATGCATGTTCGTGGTGGAAGAGGCGGAGAAATTGCCTATATGATAGACGGTATTACAGTCACCGATCCATTTAATGCTGGAATGGCTGTAGAAATTGAAAATAACGCCATCCAGGAATTGCAATTCATTAGTGGAACCTTCAATGCTGAATACGGTTCTGCCATGTCAGGTATTATCAATATTGTTACCAAGGATGGTGATTTTAATAAATATAATGGCAATATTTCTGTAAATGGCGGTAGCTATTTTACTAAAGGACAAATGATGGAGGTAGACCTTCTGAATCCTCAAGGTAGTCTAAGGGAGGATTCAACAATGAATCTTTTTCCTCATCTTAATATGATTGAGCCAAATACAATTTCAGATTTTCAGGGTAATTTTAGTGGCCCCATTCTTCCCGGGAAAATATCCGTATTTGCTTCCGGTCGATTTAAGCGAAATAGGGGGTATCTCTTTGGACAGCGCTTATTTGTACCGGAATCCCATGTGTGGAATCCTCAGACCAATGATTATGATCTTATGACAAATGCGGACGATACAACCGGAGGGTATTGGGATAGGGTTGGCGGAAGTCCACCTGATTCACAATTGGTGAGGATGAACTGGTCTGAACAATCTTCCGGGCAAATAAAATTTTCCTGGCGAATTACACCTTGGATTAAACTTGCCTATAATTTCATGGGTAGCAGAACTGCATATCAGGATTATTCAAAAACGTATTTATGGAACCCGGACGGTCGTTCTAATAACTTTACCAAGCAAACTAGTCATACATTAAGATTGGACTATAGCTTAAATGCATCCACATATTTCAATGCTATGTTTTCTCAATCTATCAAGAATTTTAAAAGCCATTTAAGTGATGATCCTAACCATACACTTATTCAGTATACTCTCAATGATACTCTTTATTCAGGAATATTTATTTATCCAAACGGTACTGTCGTTGATACAACAATAGTTGGTGTAATTAATTTTGCGGACACTAGTGTTTATAATGTTGATCCTGCAGTTGGAAATTATACTCCTGGGAATAATTATGAAGTAGGCGGTGAAAGCATGGGTTATTACAATCGTACTTCAGTGATTAATACATTTAAAATTGAGGGTACCAGCCAGTTGAACCGCTTTCATCATGTTAAAGCTGGCTTAGAATACAGGCAAACTAATATTGAGTTACAGGATGTAATAATTTTACTTGCAGGGTTTACTGATAATTACCCAATTATTCCTGATAGAGATGGTGTAAACCATGATTCCTATGGGGAGAATGGTCGTAATCCTTTTGAATATGGTGCATATTTGCAAGATAAAATTGAGTTTGATGACATGGTTGTCAATATAGGTCTACGTTGGGATTTATTTGATCCCGACTGGAAAACAGTAAATGATGGTTCTGACCCTAATATTATTAATCCTGTCAAACCAATGAACCAATTTTTTGACTTGGATGGTGATACTGCCATTTCGGAATGGGAAATGACATTTGCTAATAGAAAAGACGAAGAGGATAGATTAGTCAGTAATGCATTTGGTGAGCCCTGGTATAAAAAAGTGAAAGCTAAAAAGCAAATAAGCCCGCGTTTTGCCCTGGCATTTCCTATTACAGATACTGGCTTTCTTCATTTTTCGTATGGACATTTTTTCCAAATGCCCAATTATAGTTATTTATTTTCAAACCCTGAATTTGAAGTTATTCCCGGCAGCGGTGCTGGCACTACCATGGGAAATGCGGATATGAAACCGGAACGAACCACGCAATATGAAATCGGGTTTTCCCAGCAAGTCGGCAGTGATATTGGCATAGAAGTCACCGGGTATTACAAAGATATCCGTAATTTGAATTCTACAAAGATTATCAATTCTTTTATTGGTGGTGATAGATACGGGCTGTTTGTTAATCGAGATCATGCTAATTCGAAAGGTATTACCCTGTCCTTATCAAAACGCCCAACGGGAACAGTTTCTGGAAATATTGATTACACATTCTCTATAGCAGAAGGAGTTGCCTCTGATCCGGATGCCGCATTCCTGGATGAGCAATCAAATGTTGAGCCTGAAAAAATACTTGTACCACTGGATTGGGATCAGCGCCACACCCTTAATATGTCATTGACCTATCATCCAGTTAAAAACTCCGGGATCAGCATTATTTATAATTTTGGCAGCGGATTACCTTACACAGCTGAATTTGCTGGAGTACGTACATCTTTTGAAAATAATGCCCGAAAACCCAGTACTATGAATGTTGATATGCGAAGTTTTTATAATTTTAATATTAGTGGAATTAGAATAGCATTACATCTCAATGTATATAACCTATTCGATATTAGAAATGAATTATCTGTATATAGCGATACAGGGCGAACAACATACACATTATTACCAGGCTACACGCCACAAATAAGCGGTCCTGGTTACAATACTCTGGACCAATACCTAATGAGTCCAGCTTCATTTTCAAGTCCTCGCCAGATAAAATTTGGTATGAGTGTTGGATTTTAATCAATGAAAAAGTTTATTTATATATTATTATTATTGAATACAGTCTTTGGGCAAGCAATATCCAAATATAGTAGTGATGTTATTGATAAACGAAATAAGCTTATGGATGTTACGGATCGAAAATATGCTGATCATAATGGAAATAGAGTTTTGTGCAGAATTTATAATTTTGGAGGCATTGGTGATTTAAGCAGCAATGTTTCCGGTATATATCCATTTGGCAGCGGTCATTCATATTTTTATGAATTTACACCCGTTATAGCAGCCAGTGTTATAGATGAAAATGGAAATAGAGTCCACATCGTATCAGATGGTGCAATTGGTCTATCTGATAATTCACCCCAAGGATATCAATGGGGTTTTGAACCATTGGGTGGCTATGCAGACCCAAACCAAGAAATTTTAGCATTAAGCACAAATGAAGATTCATGGCCTGAATCATGGCCAAACAGAGATGTGGACTGGAATGGATTTTGGAATGGACAATATGGAAAATATGTCCGAGCTGACCAAGAAACCTATTTTGTAATGGATGATTATTTTAATGATGAATTTGAGTTTTACCCTGATAGTAATGATGTTGGCCAGACTGATCGCCGTGCAGGATTAGGAATAGAATTACAAGTCAGAGGATACCAATGGAATCATCCGGCTGCTGAAGATATAATTATTTTTACATACTGGATTGAAAATGTAGGTACAGATACATTGGATAGTTTGATTTTTGGAATGTACGGAGATGCTGATATTGGAGGTCCCAGTAGCTTCAGTGACGATGATGCTTGGTTTGATATAGATAATGATATTGTGTATCAATGGGATCATGATGGTTGGAGTAACTCATATGGCGGTTTTAGCCCTGTTTATTTTGGTTGGAGTTTTTTAGAATCACCTGGAAATCCTAATGATGGTATTGATAATGATGGTGATGGTATGATTGATGAAAGCCAGTTTGATGGTATTGATAATGACGGAGATTGGCTTGCAGAGCGGGATGACATAGGTGCAGATGGACTAGGTGAATATCATTTTGGTTACACCGGTCCCGATGAAGATGGTACGGAAGGAAATGGCATTCCTGATATAGGTGAACCCAACTTTGAAATTACAGATAATGATGAATCAGACCAGATTGGTTTAACTAGTTTTTATTCCGCTCCATATCCGAGTATTCAACCAGATAATGATGAAATTATGTGGAGCCAATTGCAGCCTGGGAGGTTTGACGTGCCATCTCAAGATATAGATCAGACATATTTGTACGGTTCTGCATTTATTTCACTAAGTCCCGGTGAGCAGAAAAAATTTGCTGTCGCCATGGTTTTTGGTAATGATTTTGATGATATATTACGGAATACTGTCACAATGCAAAATATTTATGACAATGACTATAGTTTTGCTAAACCACCTTTAAAGCCAACTGTTACTGTAACTCCAGGAGACAAAAAAGTTATTTTATCTTGGGATGATTTATCTGAAAATTCATTGGACCCTATCTATGGAAGTGATTTTGAAGGATATAGGATTTATAGGAGTACCGATCCTGGTTTTATTGATTCCTATGTTATTACAGATACATACGGAAATATAACCTTTAAAAAGCCAATTGCAGTTTTTGATTTGATTGATAGTCTAAAAGGTCCACATCCAATTGGTTTCAATGGTATTCAATTTGATATGGGCAGTGATTCAGGTTTAGAATACCTTTATGTTGATTCAAATTTAATTAATGGTCAAAGGTATTATTATGCGGTAACAGCATACGATAAAGGATATGATTTAGATTTTTTTGATCTTGGATTTAGTGAATCGGAAAATCTCTTACCCATTTCTCCCGCAGAGTGTTCCATCGTTGTTGATCTTGATAGAAAAGGCAATGTTACTAATTTGAGTGAAAATGCTGGTACAGTTGTTCCTTCCGCTCCTTCGGCAGGATATATTCCTCCGAATACCCCGGAAGATGGAGAAAACTTTATGATTCACGATTCTGGTAATGCAAAAGGGCAAATACAATTGGAAACTATTCTCTTCGATGAAATACCTGATAATCGTACGTATTCTGTAGAATTTGAGGAAATTAATGAAGTTCCCGGAATACAATATTATGTGCGTGATGAAAAAATAATCAGTGAAAAAATCATTTTTCTCGGTGGTTTGGCTAGTCTAAATAAATTTAACATTGATTCTGCTTCTGTTATATTAACTGATCTCGATAGTACTGTTGTATTTTCGGACACGATCGATTATAGTGTAGATTATACGAGTGGAATTGTTTCAATTGATTCAAATAGTACTTTAGAAGAAGAAATACCGTATGCTATTTCTTACAAATATTATCCTGTTTATCAAAGTATTCTAGTTGATGGTGAAAAGGAAAATAAAATATTTGATGGAATGAAAATTAGAGTACAAGACCTATCTCTTAGAGTCAATGTAGAAAATTCAGGCTTTACTGCTGGAAATTGTAATTATGGTTGGGAAATTATTGAATCCCGTGTACATCCTGCAGATTATGAGGTCATTTTTCTTGGAGGTATCGGAGATTCAATTCTAGCTGATACTAATGGTGTCGCGTCTCCATTCATGGTAAAAAATATTACAGATAATGTAACGATGAATTTTAAAATTATGGATTATAATGTTGATAATAAATGGGATCCAGAAGAGCCTATTTTAATTCAACCACATCCTGGGGATCAAACACCCTATTTGTTTGTCGTATTTTTTCCTTATGATTCTGTTATTACAGTCACTAATACAGGTGATACGACAATCATCGATACCACTTTTGAAGATATTGTAGATGTTGAAAATGGTGATGTACTTAGTATAAATATTGATATTCCATTTTCTGAAAATGATAAATATCATTTTACTACAATATCTTCAAGGATTAGTAGTGCATTAGCAAAATCAGAATTAGAAGAAATTGCTGTTGTACCAAATCCATATGTGGTTGCTGCAACATGGGAGCCACAACATCAATTAGTATCCGGTCGTGGACCTAGAAAACTTGATTTTATTAATTTACCAACAGAATGCACGATTAAAATTTTTACATTATCAGGATATCTTGTTAATACATTAAAGCATTCTAATGCAAATGAAGATGGGACTTATTCTTGGAATATGCTGTCTAGGGATGGGTTGGAAATTTCGTATGGACTTTATATTTATCATATAGAAGCAGAAGGTATTGGTGAACATGTTGGAAAATTTGCGTTAATAAAATGAATAAATTATTTTACAGAATTGGATTAGGCATTTTTACAACATTACTGTTTGGACAAAGTAATGTGGGAACAACTGCAGCATCGTTTTTAGACATCGGTATCGGCGCACGATCACTTGCCATGGGAAGTGCGTTTACATCTGTAGCCGATGATGTTTCTGCTCTTTATTGGAATCCCGCCGGAATAACAGGTGTTTCACAACCCTCAACTCATTTTTATTATGCACCATGGTTTGTTAGTATAGATTTTACTCATGGAGCAGCTGTAGTACCTCTAGGTCGTATGGGTGCAATTGGTCTATCTATCACATCCGTCTCTATGGATGAGATGAAAGTACGTACTGAGCAAGTACCTGAAGGAACTGGAGAATTATTTGAAGTAAGTAATTTAGCGCTTTCAACAACATATGCAAAAAAATTGACTGACCGATTTTCATTTGGTGTAAATCTAAAATTAATTCAGGAAAAAATATGGCATATGAATGCCAATACAATAGCTGCGGATATCGGTTGTCTTTTTGTGACGAAAAATCGTGGAATTAGGATTGGAATGAGTATTTCCAATTTTGGTAGTAAAATGAAAATGGAAGGATTCGATACTGAAAAGGATTTTGATATAGATGAAAATATTTACGGTAATAATGATCGAATTGACGCCCATTTGGATACGCAAGGATGGCCTTTGCCATTAGTTTTCAGGGCTGGATTAAGTAAAGATGTACTGAACAGTAGACTGCATAAACTTACTCTCGCCGGCGATGCAATTCATCCAAACAATAATTATGAATATTTGAATTTAGGTTTAGAATATACTTTCATGGGCATTGGTTCTATTAGAGCTGGCCGATCTTATATATTTTTAGAAGAGGGGGATACATCAGAAGAATTAAAAAACCAGTTTACTTTTGGAGCCGGTTTGAATTATAAAATTCCTCGTGGCCCAAAAATACAACTAGATTATGTTCTTCGTGATTTTGGTGTTTTGCAAACAGTTGGCGGATATTCGCTGAATATTTCTTTTTAAATATTTTTTTAGTACCAGATAATCAAATCTTTGTCTGGAATCATTCTTATTCTGACTTACTATTTTATAATGACAACCATTTCTTTAACAAATTGTCTTAAAGCGTAAATGGGCATATTAGCAAGAAATTCTTACAGTTTTAAACAGGGCACGGTTAAAGGAGCGATCTATAATAGGAAAACTTCTAAAATGATTCCGTCATCGTCCGTGTCCTGTTTATTAAATTCAAATTGAATATAAATATGGCAAAATATATCTATCAAAAAGAGACATGGATACGTAATGGCATTACATTTGGTTCTGCACTTGCCATCGCTATTTCGTTTTCCATAAATAATTCAGTTTTCTGGGCTATCATTCATGGACTCCTTTCCTGGCTGTATGTTATTTTTTATATAATATTTTACTGATGTCAGAAGTAAAAAAGTTATATCGCAATGTAAATGATTCTAAAATCGCCGGTGTATGTGCAGGTATTGCAAACTATTTTGAAATCGATCCAGTATTGGTACGCCTTTTTTTTATTTTAATGTTATTTTGGGGAGGCGGAGTTATCGCATATATAATTGCGTGGATTATCGTTCCTCCAAATTCTATCAAATTATAATTTAACACGAAAAAAATAGCCGTAGTCTTAACTGAATTTTTATATATTCATGGCAATTATTTTTCGATTGCAGTGCGAATTTCTTTATTATACATTTCTCTAATCCTCATTTTCATTTCGTGTGGAGATCCACAGCGAGATGTGGAAATCCTATGGGATCAATATGGGATTCCCCATATTTACGCTCAAAATCCAGATGATCTTTTTTATGCCTATGGATGGGCTCAAACTCATGCTCACGGAGATCTTTTATTGAGATTATACGGACAATCACGTGGGAAAGGTGCTGATTATTGGGGTGAGCCATATTTGAAAAGCGATAAATGGATGTGGGTCAATGGTGTGCCGACTCGAGCTGAAAAATGGGCATTAGAACAAACATATCCCTATAAGTCCATGTTGGATAATTATATTAAAGGTATAAATGATTATGCTTCGGAATATCCTGAAAAAATAAGTGATGCTTTCGCAGTAGTGTTGCCTATTACAATGACTGATTTGATGGCTCATTCATTGCGAGTGCTTCACTATACTTTTGTTATCAACCCCCAAGATATACAAGAAGATTCACACACATCTTCAGATACAAAGGGATCAAATGCTTGGGCTATTTCACCAAATCGTTCAGTGTCAAAAAATGCGATGTTAGTTGCCAATCCCCATTTGATGTGGGGAGACCTTTTTACATGGTTCGAAGTTCATTTAAATTTACCTGATGCCAATATTTATGGCGCCAGTCTGGTGGGTTCTCCCGCATTGGGAATCATGTTTAATGAACATTTGGGATGGACACATACTGTCAATACACACGATGGTGCTGACTTATATGAATTGAAAAAAGTGGAAGGTGGATATGAGTTTGACGAAGAGGTTTTATCGTTTGACATAGATTCAATAGAAATAAAAATCAAAGAGGATGATTCGCTAAAAACAGAATTTATTGTGGTAAAAAATTCCATCCATGGACCAGTTGTTAGTGAAACAGAAGACAGAACATTGGCTATGAAGGTTGTTGCATTGGACGCAAGTCAGGTTTTTAAAGAACGCTGGGATATGGCAATGACAACAAATTTAGAGGAATTCGAAACCAGTTTAAACAAACTGCAAACTCCCATGTTTACTGTAATGTATGCCGACACTTCCGGAAATATTATGCATTTTTTTGGTGGTCAAACACCTAAACGCCCTTCTGGTGATTACGATTGGACTGGAGTTGTACCCGGTAACACGTCCTCAACCTTGTGGAATGATTACCATCCATATGAAGATTTACCGCGTATATTGAATCCGGAAAGTGGTTGGCTTCAAAATGCAAATGATCCTCCGTGGACGACTACATTTCCTAGAGAAATTGATGCGAATGATTTTCCAAATTATATGGCACCGCGTAAGATGGGATTTCGAGCCCAGCGCTCGGCCAGAATTCTGGCCGAGGATGACAGCATTTCATATGATGAATTAATCGAATATAAATTTTCTACACGTATGGAATTGGCCGATCGAATTTTGGATGATTTATTAGATGCTGCCTCTACAGCACGGGATCAGGAAATAAAAGATGCTGTCCGCGTGCTTAAGCGCTGGGATCGCACAACAGATAATTCGAGCAGGGGAAGTGTATTATTCAAAACATGGGTAGATGACATGAATTTCCCAGATGATTTTGCTCTACAATGGAATGAGCGAAGTCCTACACAGCGACCGGATGGATTAAAAGATCGTACCATGGCTGTTCACAGACTTTTTGGAGCGGCAAAGGAAGTAAAAGAAAAATATGGCCGTTTGGATGTATTCTGGGGCGAAGTTTTTCGTTTACAACGAGATAGCCTCGATTTGCCTGCAAATGGTGCTCCCGGTGATCCTTATGGAGTTTTTAGGACATCTTATTACTATCCAAGTGATGAAAATAAATATATTTTGGGCGGGGGAGATACCTATGTAGCAGTCGTTGAATTTGGGGATTCAATAATAGCCAATGGGGTGCTAGGTTATGGAAATTTCAGCCAACAGGGCTCTCCTCACAGAATAGATCAACTGCAATTATATTCAGATAAAAAGCTGCGGCCAATTTTATTTTATCGCGATGATGTAGAAAATAATGTTTTCGAACGAACAAAATTTTGAGTATTACATGATAATAATGATGGTATATAAAAAGATGGGGAGGCAGACAATGAAGGTTAGTGAATTAGATTAACCAAGGAGGTGTGCCTGCCTCCCGCATTTGAAATGTAACCATTCATTGTAATATGTTGATGTGATCTACCCCACATAATGGCAAGAAATTTTTCATATTATTTAAGAACATAAACAGTCGCTAATGAACACAGTTAATTGCACTTTTTAGCAAATACCTATATTGTCACCCAGTTTTACCCATGATTTGTTTTATATCAATTCTCATTAGTAGTTTCTACAAATGCAAGAGGGAAGCATGGCTTCCAATAAATAATATTGTAGCTCAATTGAGATACATGAAAGAGTTATAATTAATTAAACAAATGACTTCACAACACGAGATTCTTCAACCCTTAAGTACTCTTTGGTGGCAGACCGTTATTTGGTCAACATTAATTATATGGGGACTACTTTTTGCCGCTAAAAAGATGAACAGTAAGCAAATTGCAACATTAGCTATTGTAACAGGAATAATTTTAACAGCCCGATCAATTCTTGTTCATCCCTATGTCTCATATCTCAAAGGTTGGGATATTTATAATAATTTACCTTTGCATATGTGTGGACTCTCTGCCATCATTTCCGGTGTGATTATGTTTTATCGAAAACAATGGTTGTACGAACTTCTGTATTATTGGGGTATTCCGGGAGCATTTCATTCTTACCTTACTCCTGAATTTACTCAAGGAACAGATGGTCTCTTATTCTTGGAATATTATATTTCTCACGGTGGGATTATTTTCAGTGCATTATTTTGTACAATGTTTCTTGGATTCAAACCTCGAATGGGATCTTGGTGGCGGGTATTTCTCTGGTCACAGTTGCTTTTACCTGTTATTGGCGGTTTTAATTGGTTAATTGATGCCAATTATATGTACATCTGTGCTCCTCCAATTGCAGAAAATCCTTTTATTATTGGCGATTTTCCCGAACACTTAATTGGTTTGGAGATTGCTGGGTTACTACATTTTGCTATCGTTTATTTACCTTTTGGACTGAAATACAGACATGCATCAGAAACTTCAGGGACTGCAACTATTTGACGAATTGCACATCAGCTATTTGCTGGTGTGGTTGGTGATTTGGATTTCAGTTCCCATTATTGGGAAGAAATACCTTAATGAAGACCAGCGAAAAATGATCGTCTGGACGATGATTATTTTTATGATCGGTCAAGAAATTGTTGATTACTGGAATCGTATGCAAGTTCGAGAATTGACATTGTCATTAGACTTACCCCTTCATTTCTGTCATATATCGTTACTTTTTGCAATCTATTTGCTAATTAAACCCAGTAAATATATTTATGAAATAACGTATTTTTGGGGTTTAGGTGGCGCGTTTCAAACTATGCTGGCACCTGATATGACAGACTTCGATAATTATTTGGGTGTTTTTCTATTTAATGCACATCATGCCATGATCATACTGGTTTGTATTTGGTTGGCAGTTATCGATGGTTATCGTTGTCGAAAAGGGGCAATATTTCGAACACTAATCTTGACGAATATAATTATCTGGCCTGTGTGGGTAGTGGATTGGCTGGTAGATGCAAATTATATGTATTTAATGAAACGACCACCCACGGACAGTCCTTTAGTTTTCGGTGAATGGCCTTGGTATATAATCAATGTTGAATTGGTTGCGTTTGTACTATTTTTAATTATTAATATTCCAATGTTAATTCTTCGGAGGAAAGAATCTTTATGACAGATTATTTACCATCGGTTGTATACGGACCGTTGCATTTAAAATATATTTTCATGGGATTGGCCATGTGGACCATAGTTCCATTTATTGGAAAGAAATTCTTGAATAATACTCAAAGACAAATCGCAGTTTATTTATTGGTCATTTTAACATTAGGACAAGAAATCATAAATGATACAACACTAATCCTTCAGGGATTATGGGAATTTTCTGCTGATTTACCACTTCATATGTGTGGATTTTCACTCATTTTAACATCATGGGCTTTAATCAGTAAAAAACAGGAAGCGTTTGAATTAGCATTTTTCTGGGGAATTGCCGGAGGAAGTCAAGCTATACTTACCCCGGACTTGACAGAAATATGGAACCCACTGGGAATTTTTGTATTTTTCTTTTCTCACTCATTGGTTATTCTGAATGTTATTTGGATGATAATCGTGGATGGTATGCGTTTAAGGAAAGGATCTTTGCTGAACACTATAATTTTGACCAATGGCTTTGCCTTTCTTATATCTATTTTTAATTCATTTATCGGAGGAAATTATTGGTATCTATGTATAAAACCATTATCTAACAGCCCATTTTTAATTGGTGAATGGCCATTTTATATTTTGAGTATACAACTCGCCGGAATAATTTTAATGGGACTGATCTACATTCCCTGGCTGCCATATTTCCGTCGATTGGCATTGCAGTCTGATTCCACCACAACCTAAATTCAGGATATATGTCAACGATATTTCTGTACTTTTTTCTGGCCTTGGGCATATCATTCCTATGTTCTCTACTTGAATCTGTATTGCTCTCTATGAGTCCTGCTTTTATCAATGTATTAATTAAAAAACACCCAACATCCGGAAAATTATTAGACACTTTAAAAGAGAACATCAATCGTCCTTTGGCTGCAATTTTATCTCTAAACACCATTGCTAATACGGTAGGTGCTGCTGGAGTTGGTGCAGTGACATATGATATTTTGGGCAGTAAGTGGGTAGCTATAATGTCCGGAATACTTACGCTATCTATCCTCATATTTTCAGAAATAATTCCAAAAACTATCGGCGCCCACTATTGGAAACGTTTGGCAGTATCATCCGGTTATATCATTCGCGGATTGATAGTGATTATGTATCCCTTTGTCATTTTGTTAGAAGTGCTTTCAAACTGGCTGAAGCCAGTAGAAAAACAGGATATTGTTACGAAAGAAGATGTTATCGCTATGGCAGAAATAGGGGAAGATGAAGGCACTATAGAAGAAGATGAAAGTACTATTATTGAAAATCTACTCCGCTTGGATAATATTACTGCCGAAGAAGTGTTAACTCCTCGTTCTGTTGTTTATGCGCTACAAAAAGATTTGACTGTGCGCCAGGCATTGGATGAGTATGATAATATCATTTTTTCCAGAATCCCAGTTTATAATAAAGATATGGATGAAATAACCGGTTTAGTTCGACGGGATAATTTACTCAACAGTAAAGCAGAGGACGAATTTGATATAACCATGGAGGCATTATCTAATCCTGTGCATGTTGTTCAGGAAAAAGATTCAGTCGGAACAATTCTGGATGAATTTGTACGTCGTCGGGAACATCTATTTATTGTCAAAGATGAATTCGGTCAATTTGTAGGCATAATAACCTTGGAAGATGCTATTGAAACATTATTAGGTGTTGAGATAGTTGATGAAACCGATTCAGTGGTTGATATGAGAAAATTGGCTGTAAGCAAAGGTAAAAAACAAAAATAATATTTCTTTAAACTCTCCATTCCTACCTGGACAAGGTGGAATATAAATTACTTATTTTTACATATGATCATTGTTCCCGACTTGTCGAGGTGATACTCAAAAAAATATAATTTCATACATGTTTTGTACAATGACAATCATTGGTCAAGGATAGTTCAGTTTTGAATTTAGTATTTGATTAAATACTCCATATGGAGTATCTTCAGTAAATAATTAAAGGTGAAAAAATGAAAATACAAACCAGTGTGCGAGTAGAAGACAGTTTTTATAAAGAAGCGAAATCCATATTTACAAAATTCGGATTAAGTTTTGGAGATGCAGTTAATATATTTATAGCGAAAGTTGCTATGGAAAAAAGGATTCCATTTGATTTGAGTTTACCTTCAGTAGAATTGGAAAAGCGTGCAAGCAACATAGAGGAAAAGAAGAATATTGAAATTTATAAAACTGCTAATGAACTTTTTGAGGAATTGGGAATTTAGAATTGCTTCAGATTGTTATTGAAAAATCCTTTAAAAAAGATGTGAATCGGGATAAGAAAAGCGGGAAATATTCAGGGAAAGATTTCAAAACATTAAAAGAAATTATTTCATCCTTACAAAATAAAGATAGTATTCATCCAAAATTTAAAAGACACCCGCTAAAAGGCCGTATGAAGGGTTATGAATCAATTCATTTAAAAAGCGATTGGCTTCTCATTTACAAAATTGATACTACTTATCTCTATCTTACAATGTTGGGTAAACATACTCAAGTATATCAAAAATATAAATAATTTTCGTAGAGTCTAATGGACAAGGTGGAATATAAATTACTTATTTTTACATATGATCATTGTTCCCGACTTGTCGAGGTGAATCTCGGATAACGCAAAACTTCCTAAAGGATTTGTGCCATGACCATCCTTGGTCATGGCGAATTGATTATGTAACTTAATTGTCTTTGGTATTAGGTTTCCGCAGCTAAAAAATAAAAAGGTCAAATACATTAATTAGCTCATTTTAAAAAGCGGACAATTAAACTAAATTTAGGGCTATGAAGCGTGCCCTCTCTGTCTTCTCCGTACTGCTTATTGGTCTCATTGCGTCCGCTTCAACTCTCACCACACGTTTCTATTTAACCGATCTGGACTTTATCAGCAACCAGCCGGTTCCTGAATCAGAGACACGATTTAAGTCTCACATAAGTGCTGATTATGATGAAAATAATAATATCATCAAAAAGATGAATATTGATCGACGGGGAAATATTAATCAAACAGATATATTTTTATACGATTCACTGGGCGTGTTAAAAAGTAAGGATATTTTTCTATCAAAAAATATTCTTGATCAACAAGTATTGTTTGGTATGGAAACTAAAGCGGTTGAATATATTGAATATGTATATGGTGTGGATACCGTAAAAGATTGGACAGATAGATTTTCAATCTTGGATTTTAATAATCTGGCGCAATTAACGAATCACGCCTTTTTTGATGTAAATGCTTTTCAATACGGCAATGCGCATTTTGAATATGATTCCCTTGGTTATTTAGGGAAAGAAGAATGGATTCGCCAGCCTTCCGGAAAAACCATGCGATGGTGGGATCATTATTTTGATCCTGTTAATCAACTTGCTCGAATTATGGAATACGATTCAAATGGCGTATTGGTTCAGGATTTCCAATTAAGCCCTGATGGTACTGAATCAATTTTCTGGTTTACAAACTTTGATGATTCTGCTTTCGTAAATAATACGAATTTGTCTTTCAAAAATGGAAGTTATTTAGAATGGGGTAAGGTAAAATGGTATAGGGTTGATTATGACGGAATTTATATTGATTCGGTTGAATATAATTTATCTCGTCAATTTTTAGATAAAGGACAATTCGAAACCAATTTAGGTCTTGATTCTGCATTGGTAGACAGCTCTGTCTACGATATAGTGTTTACTGGTAAAGGTAAAAGTGGTTATGATGCTACAGAACGCAAAGTACGTGGTGTTACGTTTGATATATCACCGCCAATAATGGAATTATTTTCCAAACCATTTATCAATGAACCAAAAATTTCTTTTGATCAATCTGAACCAATTATTTCTGCTCATGTTCAATGGCATGCGATCCATGACACTTCATCAATAATTTCTGTAGAATTTGATTCAAGTGATTTATCAAAATATGGAACAGGATTGTTTAAACCCGTAAATCAGGTTGATCTGAAGGACAGTGTTTTTTACAGGATTCAAATCTTTGGAAAAGATCAGGCAGGAAATGTTTCATCCCCGACAATTGTTGATTCAATCATGTTTGATATCCGTCCCCCTGAAGTTGAACTTATTTCACCACTTCATTCTGAATTCAGAAATTTCACAACAATTGATTGGATTATTAATGAACCTTTCCAATCTTGGAAAATTGATGTTAAAGCTATTGCGGGTAAACCGGATTATGAAGCCCCCCATTCATTCCAAAGTGATTCTTCACTATTCACAGTTGATTTAATGTTTAAGGAATTAACTGATGAATTTCAATTGAATGATGGTACTGTATACCGGTTTGAATTATCAGCCATTGATCGCGCAGGGAACTCTTCGGCGGTATTTAAAATAGATTCTGTCACGTACGATATAACACCGCCGTTATTAACAACCATTTATCCTTCATCCGGAGCGTCAATTAACGAAACCACGGTATCTTTCAGCATAAATGAACCGTTGCGAGCTGGTGAATTCCGCTGGGAGCAGACAGAGGGCACCATGGATTCATCAGCTCCACATATTATACCCATGGTCGAGGAAGAGTTGATAAAAGGCGATCATATCCAAGTTCAATTGTTTAATCAAACTGAACTGACTGATGGGTCAGTATATACATTGGTATTCGCCGGTTTGGACAGAGCTGGAAATGTTGGAAAATTCTTGCCGAATACCGAAATATTATTTGATGCGGTACCACCAAGTTTTACAGATGTTTTGCCATCCACTGGAACTGCGTTAAATCATCAACGTATTTCATATACTTTATCAGAAAATGTGAATACAGGATCTATCAAGTGGACATGGGTAGGTGGAGTAAAAGACAATTCAGCTCCTTATACATCACAATTTCTGGAATCAGAAAACGATGGTGGTAAGCATGATTCTTTATTATTAGTCATGAGTCCACCCTTAGTTGATGGCGCAATTTACAATTTGGAATTCAATGCTCATGATCGGGCTGGAAATGTAGCAGAAACATATTTCGTTGAAAATGTATTGTATGATTTTACTGCACCGGCGATGACAGTTAGTTTTCCAACTCCTATGTCTTTTTTGAATAATAAAAATTTTAATTATCAATTATCTGAAACACTTGAAAAGGGTGCATTCCTATTGGAAAGAAAAGGTGGAAAGGAAGACCCGAAATCGCCCTATGAAATTCCCTTAACAATTAAGGAAAAATCAGCAGGAATTCATGAAAATCAAAAATTAATATTAATGCCTGAAATAGTAGAAGGCTCTATATATAAATTATCTTTTTCAGGCTATGACAGAGCACGTAATTATACGGTGCCAATCAGCTTGCCGGGAATTCAGTATGATTTTACACTACCAGAAATTGCTCTATTAAGCCTTCCTGACAATACGGATATAAATTATTTATATATCAGTTATGATTTAAGTGAAACGTTGAAAGAAGCTGTAATTACTTGGGAACGAACGGGTGGTGCAGCTGATTCAAAGCGCTCCCATAATCAAACATTATTAGAGGATGAGTTGCTTGCCGGTGTGCACATTAAAACACATATTTTAAATACGCCCAACTTAAAGGATGGCGCTATCTATTCTGTTTCAATGGCAGGAAAAGACCTAGCAGGAAATGAATCCAACATATCTGTAATAAAAAATATCCGTTATGATATAACTGCACCTGAAATTGAATTGACTCATCCTTTGGATCGTACATATGTGTCTTCTCCAGCGATAATGTATAGCTTAAATGAAACACTCATTCAGGGAAAAATTATATACTCTCATAGCGGTGGTTCACCTGATCCAAATGCACCATATGAAATTGATATGGATTTAGTGCTGAGTCAAAAAGGTGTTCATAAAAATATATTCGAAGCGAATGGACCGAATTTAATGGAAGGTGGAGTATACAATATCTCAATAACCGGTAGAGATCGTGCCGGAAATGAAGCAGAAGTGACGAGTGTTTCCGGTATTATCTATGATGCAGAACCACCAGTTTTAACAATTCAAACTTCGGACTCAACATTATCTGTAAATCATAATCGAATCACATTCTCCAAAAATGAGGAATTGGAAAGTGGTACAGTTACGTGGACACGAACAGGAGGGAAGTCTGATGCGGCTTCGCCACATAAAGTATCATTAAGTGGAAGTGAATTGGATAAGGGAATCAAAGAAAATTATACACTTTCCAACTCGCCACAACTTGTGGATGGAGCGATATATGATATTTCATTCCACGCAAGAGATTTTGCAGGGAATGAAAGTGAAACCATGATAATGTCAGGTGTTCTTTATGATATATCTCCACCCATTTTGAAAATTGTCTCTCCAGGAAATAATCATTTTACAAAAGGGGCAGAACTAACATTTTCACATTCAGAAGACCTTTCGGCTGGATTGATTTCTTGGAATGGAATAAATGAAGATAATACAATATTAGCATCGTCATGGGATTTAAATAATCAAATTTTGCAAAAGGGTGAATATGAATTGAATAATTATTTCGATCCCAAATTGGAAGATGGAGGAAATTATACAATAACGTTTACCGGCGTAGACCCTGCGGGAAATAAAGCGAAACCTGTAAGTATACAAAACTATCGCATTGATAGAACGCCACCGGAATTTAGAAATGTTAAACCTATATCAGGATCTGTTGTTAATCAGGATTTAGTTGGATACAGCTTATCTGAAGAAATAATGTCCGGTTTCATAATATTCGATGATGGAGAAAATGTTACAAAAATTTCAATTAAGGAAGATCTAGATAGAAATAAAGCTTTACCAACATGGATAGATGGTAAAACATACAATATACAATTAGTCGGTGTCGATTACGCAGGGAATATATCTGATACAATTAAAATTGAAAATATTAAATATGATATTTCTCCACCTATTATTACAATATATAAACCTATTTATAATTCGTTTGTTAATGAAACACAAATTGAATTTTCAATCAGTGAAACTCTGGATGCAGCTGAATTGATACTGGAATCAAATTCCGGAAATACTATTAAATTAACACTATCTGATTCTTATTTACTTGAAGGTGATCATGTATTTAATGACTCATTAACTCTAAAGGAAAATGTCCCTTATACAATTTACATTCAGGGAAAAGACTTCGCAGGAAATACCAGTCAATCCCAAGCTATTGAAAATGTAAAATATGATGTAACGAAGCCAGAATTGGTGATCGTTTCACCGATAGAAGGTTCGATTGTGAATCATGATCTCATTAGTTACACGATTAGTGAAAATTTGCTGGAGGGTAAAATGATCTGGCAGGATGTGAGCGGGCTTGATACTAAAGGTGTCTATGAAATACAGCTAAAATCTGATGAATTAATTTCCGGCAATCATCTTGATATAACTTTAAATGAAATCCCGGAATTAGTTGATGGCGCATCGTACATGATCAGATTGGAGGGAATCGACCTCGCCGGAAATACAAATGAAGCGACACCAATTAATTCATATACGTTTGATGCATCACCACCTGAATTCACACAACTTTCACCGGCAACAGGTTCACTTGTAAATGAAGTCAATCTAGGCTTTACGATTAATGAAAATTTAGCTAATGGACAAATCGTTTTTACCCGAACTGCCGGTGCTGTAGACATTCAAAGTCCTCATATTGTTAATTTATCCGGTAGCCGATTATTAGCAGGTGCACGTGGTGGAAAATTGCCGAAAGAAATAATTGAATTAATAAATGGTGCTACATATAAAATCGAATTTATGGGTGAAGATTTAGCTGGGAATCTCTCGGCGGAAACCAAAATAGATAATATTACATATGACGATGAAGCACCTGTCGTTTTTCTAAAAGCACCCACGAATAATATTCATACCAATTTTCTGGCTTTAGATTATTTGATCGGTGAAGACATGACGGCTGGACAGATTAAAATTAAAGTTGATAATCAAAAAGAAATTATAATTGAATTAGCTGAAACACAGCGGTTGCAAGGAGAATATAGTCAATTCATACCTACAGAATTAGCCGAACTTAAAGATGGTGTTACACTTGATTTTGAATTATCCGGAACTGACGCTGCAGGAAATGTATCCCAACCTCATAGAATAGAAAACGTAAAATATGATACGACACATCCGGTAATTGATATTATTAAACCTGTTACTGATACAGCTATAAATGTTGCAACAATGTCAATAAATATTAGTGAAAATTTAGCTGAAGGATATTTGGTTGTTACGCAAACGGGTGGTGTATTTGATAGTCGATCGCCGCAAAAAATCCCGTTATTGAATCAAGAAATTAAATTGGGCGAATATGATAATACTCAATTTGTCAATGGTCCAAATTTGCAAAATGGATCAATTTATACGTTTGAATTTTCAGGGAAAGATTTTGCAGGTAACGAGGTGCGAACTTCAAAAGTGACAAATGTTTTATTTGATAATGAACCGCCGGTTGTATCATTAAGTAAACCTGTAGATGCAGAACAAATCAAAACAACGGAAATCAGCTATATGCTTTCTGATAATTTATCCAAAGGAATTATCACATTTGAACACACCGGAGGAACAACGGATTTGGTTTCGCCCCATGTTGTGGAATTATCTGGCTCACAATTGAGACAAGGACCGCAAATTGATATTGATATGAAACTGATGGATGTATTAGCGGACGGTGCGCGATATACATTATCTATTCAAGGGTGGGATAGAGCCGGAAATGAATCTGAAATTGCTTCTGTAAAGGATGTTTTATTTGATGTGCTTCCGCCGATTTTGGCTATCCATGAACCTGTATCCGGTTCATCATTTAATGAACCAATCGTCAGTTTTGAAATGAATGAAAAATTGGCAGAAGGTATTTTGACATTCAAACAAACCGGCGGAAAAGCAGATGCTAACAGTCCCCATGATGTATTGATTCTACCGCCATTTAATAATCAAGGACGTTATGATGGTGTTAGTTTGGCGAATGATGTGTCCCTTCAGGATGGCAGTAATTATTCAATTACTTTTAATGCCCGTGATCCTGCAGGAAATGTTTCAAATCCTGTGTCCGTTAACAGTATACTGTATGATATAACTGCACCCCTCATTAAAACTACTGCACCTTTGGCGAATTCACACCTTCGTGAAATGAATGTGAATTACAGCATAAATGAAAAATTGGTTGAAGGGCAAATTAATATTGTGCAAACTTTTGGTGCGAACGATCAAAATAGTCCTCATGTTTTTCAGTTGTCAGAGGATCAACTCCTACCTGGAGATCATCAAATTGATATACGTGAAAGCGTAGAACTTGTTAGCGGCGCTGAATATATTCTGCAAATTTCCGGACAGGATCGTGCGGGGAATGCAAGTTTATCAGATGAAGTCGGGCAATTAGTGTACGATATAAAACCTCCTGTTTTGGAAATACTATCACCAATTACTTCATCAAAAGTCAACCATAGTAAATTGGCATTCAGTATAGGAGAATCATTGAAATCTCTAAGCGTTGCATGGATTGATGAAAATGGAAATGAGTCAAACATTGAATTACCTGAACGATATTTAGCTTCTGATCGCTTTGATCAGGTTGTTTTGAAAAAACCACCTTCTTTAATTAGCGGCAGCACATATTCTATAGTATTATCAGGTTCAGATTTAGCTGGAAATTCTGCAGAGACACGAGTTGAAGGAATTGAGTATGATGACACGCCACCGGTATTTACTGGTTCAAATCCAATTTCCGGATCATTTCTGAATCACACTGAAGTCCAATTCACTATTAATGAACCATTGCAGAACGGAAGAGTTATCTGGAAAGGAAGTGGGGGAGCATCCGATCTTCAAAGTCAACGATCTATTGAATTAGCTGGTGAAGAATTAAAAAGTGGAATGTTAACCGCAGCAAATTTGACAAATCAAATCCTCTTAAATGATGGTACAGTTTATGATATCACAATTGAAGGAACGGACATTGCAGGTAACTCAAATTCAGCTATCTTGGCAGAAAATATTACATATGATATTTCTCCACCTGTCACACAATTACTTTCTCCTAAAAATGATTCATTTTTGAATAATGACAACTTGGATTTCAATTTGAATGAAGATTTGTTATCCGGGAATTTAACTTGGAAACGAATTTTTGGAACAAGTGACTCTCAACTTCATGTTATTGAATTATCAGGAGATTTATTAAAAGCCGGAAATCATTCAAATTCAACATTGCCTGATTTGCCTTTGGTAAGCGGTGCTCAATATCAGATTGAATTAACAGGTATTGATCTGGCGGGGAACCCTACATCGATTGTTAGTCAGCGAACATTTTTCTATGATACAACTCCGCCTCAGTTGACGATAGATTCTCCAAAAGAATTCACATCCATAAATCACCTCAATTTTATATTTACTGTTTCAGAACCTATACAAAGTGGAGAAATGATTTTTACAGATGAGAACGGAGTCATTAACAAACATCATTTGACCGAAAATGAATTAAACATATTAGTCATGACTGAAGATCCTTTAACAATTCCTTTGAATCTTAATGATGGTTCAACGTATTCATTTATATTATCGGGAATGGATTTTGCGGGAAATAGTGCAGAATCACCTGAAATATCAGGAATACATTATGATATTTCGAAACCTGTATTTTCAATTCAAAAGCCAACCGGTAGGGACGTATATGTGGGTTCAAATATTAGTTATACATTAAGTGAAAATATTGAATCAGGATCAGCAGTGTGGTCACGAGAAGGAGGTAAGTCTGATGGAAGTTCACCTCATCGTATTCCATTAAATTCGGAAGAAATAAAGTCAGGTGAGTACAACGATCTGCAGTTAGAAAATCAATCCAAATTGAATGTGAGCACTGTGTATTCATTAACGATGAAAGGGATTGATGCAGCGGGAAATGAAAGTCTTCCTACAACTGTGAGAGGAATTGAATATATCCGTTCTTTGGATGGAAATTGGTTTTTCCAGGGAGCCATCATGACAGTGGTGTGGACATTCGAAGGTGACCCCGGCAGTGATGGCAGAACAGGTAAATTTTCACAAGGGATTCAATTAGGCACAAAAATCAGTAACCAGGAATACGGTCAATATGAAATTGATTTTTCGTCTAAACCATGGACATTACGCTGGACGATGGATAAATCGGGTATGAGTCGAATCAGTATTTTTGAATTTCAGGACGAAAATCATTTGCGTGTTGTAACTCGGGATAGAAAAAAACCAAAGGATTGGACCGATGGTGAAGTGATGATGTATGAATATCGTTAATCTATACATTGATCAAGTGTATCATCTGCGGTAAATTCGCCGGCTTATTTAGAACAAGATTTAATAAAGGAAATATAATTATGGCAAAAGGAACATCATTTGCAGCAAAAGCCAAGGGCAAGAAGAAAAAAAGTCAAACTTTGGTTAAGTTTATAAAAAGTGTAAAGTCAGAGAAAACGGGTCACTGGAGATTTAATGAACAGATGATTGCTTTGGAAGATTCTGAAAATCTTGATGGTGCCTTACAAAGGTTGAAAGATGAAACACTTGCATTGGATATGGATCTTCCTAATCCTGAAGAAAAAGACGAAGCAGTAGTTGCAGATGCCGTGGCAATTGAAGACGAATCCAGTGATGAACCAGTTGAAGAAAATGTTGAAGTTGCTGACGCTGAAGAAAAAAATGAAACTTCTAAAGAAACAAAAGCAGAGGAAGTGGCAGAAAAAGACGAAGCAGTAGTCGCAGATGCAGTGGCAATTGAAGACGAATCCAGTGATGAACCAGTTGAAGAAAATGTTGAAGTTGCTGACGCTGAAGAAAAAAATGAAACTTCTAAAGAAACAAAAGCAGAGGAAGTGGCAGAAAAAGACGAAGCAGTAGAAGAGAAGCTGGAAGAAGCAGTCGTCGAAGATTCTGCAACTGTAAATGAGAAAGAGGAAAAAATAGTTGTAGATGAATCTGTAGAAAAAGTCGAAGTTGCAGATGAAGAAAAAGAAGAAAATTCTGATCAGTCTGAAGAAACATCAAAAGAAAAAAAGACGGACGAATAATTATTGGAGAGGTGTCCGAGTGGCTTAAGGAGCACGCTTGGAAAGCGTGTGTGCGTTTGCGCGTACCGAGAGTTCGAATCTCTCCCTCTCCGCCAGAAAATATCCAAAGATCAGGAGGCGTGGCAGAGCGGTTGAATGCACTGGTCTTGAAAACCAGCAAGGGTTTATGCCCTTCAGAGGTTCGAATCCTCTCGCCTCCGCCAGCCTTTAATTGCAATAAAATTGTATAAGAAATTGTGGAGCTAATCTATTCTTTTCAATGTGAAAATTGATTAGCTTTTCTATATATGTCTGACGTAAAAAACCCTAAAGTCCGCTTCGCTCCAAGTCCTACAGGGCAATTGCATTTAGGCAGTGCCCGTACCGCACTCTTCAATTACTTATACGCAAAACACCATGACGGCTCATTTTATCTTCGCATCGAAGACACGGATAAAGCACGATCCAAACAAGAACATGTTGAACAAATATGTTCATCCTTGGAATGGTTAGGATTAAAATGGGATGGAGAACCATTATTTCAGTCAGCACGACTTAATGAGTATCATAATGTTGTACAAACTTTATTGGATAATAATTCAGCTTACAGGTGTTTCTGCTCGAAAGATGTTTTGGAAACAGCACGTGTAGAAGGATCGTATAAGTATCCCGGAACGTGTCGAAATTTGTCGGAAGAAAATATAAAGATGCATATGAATTCCGGAGAAGGGTTTGTTGTTCGGCTGAGTATACCGGAAGGTGAAACACATTTTGATGATATGATTTATGGGACCGTTCACGTAAAGCATGATGAAATTGATGATTTTATCATCGCCCGCTCGGATGGAAACCCCACGTACAATTTAGTTGTTGTTGTAGATGATCATGAAATGGAAATTACCCACGTTATACGGGGTGAGGATCATATTAGCAATACGCCTAAACAGATTTTAATATACAATGCGTTGGGATATACTGTCCCAGAGTTTGCTCATTTGCCTATGATATTAGGTCCGGATAAAAAACGATTAAGTAAACGCCATGGCGCCCCGGGAGTTCAACAATTCAAAAATGACGGTTATTTACCGGACGCCTTGTTGAATTACCTTGCACTCCTGGGATGGAATCCCGGGTCTGATGACGAAATTTTTACTCTTAATGAATTAATTGCATTATTTGAAATGAGTCATGTGCATAAAAAAGGTGCAGTGTATGATGAACAAAAACTTACATGGATTAGCGGGCAACACATGTCCCGATTGGGAACTGCCAATATTCTGGGAGGCATACACGCAATTAATAAGGATTGGGGTGATGGGTTTGATACACAGTATATATATTCTGTACTTGATCTATTAAAACAGCGATCAAAATCATTACTGGATTTTATCGATCAATCATCATACTTTTTCAGCGATCCACAATTCTATGATGAAAAATCATCCAAAAAGAATTGGAAGGATGATGCCACCAGCCAGATCATGAATGATTTTAAAAAGCGTTTAGAAGCAGTTGAAGAGTGGGATGCAGATCTTATTGAAACGTCTTTGAGAAAAATTGCAGAGGAAAATAATTTGTCTGCTGGGAAATTAATACATCCAACTCGTTTAGCATTGAGCGGTATTCCCAGTGGGCCATCGTTATTTACATTGATGACCATACTTGGTAAGGATGTGTGTATACGCAGATTAACTAAAGCATTAAATATATTTCCATTAGAATCATGACTGAAAACAAACACCGTCATTTTATCCAACGCGTTATCGATGAAGATAATGAAACAGGCAAATTTGAAAACCGTGTTCAAACACGATTTCCACCGGAACCAAACGGTCACTTGCATATTGGCCATGCGAAAGCCATTTGTTTAGACTTTGGTATTGCTAAAGAATATGGTGGTAAATGTAATCTGCGTTTTGATGATACAAATCCCATTGCGGAAGAAGAAGAATATGTTGATGCGATTCAGGAAGATGTGCATTGGCTGGGTTTTGAATGGGATAAACTGTGTTTTGCTTCAGATTATTTTCAGCAAATGCACGATTATGCAGTTCAATTAATTAATCAGGGTGATGCCTATGTGTGTGACTTAACTGCTGAAGAAATTAGGACAACAAGAGGAACACTAAAAGAACCGGGAAAAGAAAGCCCATTTCGTAAAAGGTCAATTGAAGAAAACGTGGATTTTTTCAATCGAATGAAAAATGGTGAATTTTCTAATGGGAGTAAAACGTTGCGTGCTAACATTGATATGGCGCATCCAAATCTGAATATGCGTGATCCAGTCATTTATCGCATTTTGCATGCGAACCATCATAATACGGGAGATAATTGGTGTATTTATCCTATGTATGACTGGGCACACGGTCTAGAGGACTCGATCGAAAATGTGACCCATTCATTATGTACGACTGAATTTGAAGATCATCGTCCGATTTATGATTGGTTTTTGGATCGATTAGATGTGTATCATCCACAGCAAATTGAATTTGCCAGATTGAATTTGAGTTATACTCTCATGTCCAAGCGTAAGTTGAAGCAGTTAGTAGAAGGAGATCATGTTAATGGGTGGGATGATCCGAGAATGCCCACATTGTCAGGTTTGCGCAGAAGAGGGTATACACCGAAATCAATTCGCAATTTTATGGATGAAGTGGGAATCGCAAAGCGGGAAAACGTTATGGAAATTGCAAAACTGGAAGCAATTTTACGTGATGATTTGAATAAAAGTGCGGAACGCAGAATGGCTGTATTGAAACCATTGAAAGTCATTATAACAAATTATGAAGAAAATAAAAATGAAGAATTGGATGCGATCAATAATCCGGAAGATGAATCTGCCGGAAGCAGAATCGTTCCTTTCAGCCGTGAATTATATATTGAACAAGATGATTTCATGGAAGATCCACCCAAGAAGTTTTTCCGTTTAGCTCCGGGTAGGGAAGTGCGATTACGCTATGCATATTTTATTACGTGTAATGACGTCATAAAGGATGAGCAGGGCAATATTATTGAATTGCATTGCACATATGATCCGGCGACAAAGGGTGGTTCAGCCCCGGACGGCAGGAAAGTAAAAGCGACAATTCATTGGGTGTCTGCAATTGCTTCCATGAATTCTGAAGTGCGTTTGTATGATAGGCTGTTTACAGTCCCGAATCCCGCAGCCTCGAAAAATTTTGAGGATGTATTAAATCCTGAATCGTTAGTTATTTTAAATGAATGCAAACTTGAACCGTCTCTTTCAGATGTAGAATTTGGAGAGCATATTCAGTTCGAACGATTAGGATATTTTTATAAAGATCCGGATTCAACCGAGCAAAAGCCTGTATTTAACCGTACAGTTCCTTTAAGAAATACATGGGCGAAGTTGGAAAAACAACAACAAAGTCAGAAGAATTAGCATTGGCAAAATGGAAAAATTCCTCCTAATTTGAATGCGTATGCGGACGCCCATTAAAGCAATCATTTCGGGAATTATCCTTTTTTCTGTTCTTCAGGCGGGACCATCCGTTTATTTATACATCATCACGTTTGATAATGTAACGCAAGAATCATCTATTGACTGGCTAGGGCAGGGATTCGTGGATATGCTCAATGCAAAACTGACGGATGTTTCTAAATTGCGTTTACAGGGTCAAGAAGATTTGGAATCGATTATGAATAATCGGTCACTTTTACTGCATCAACCACGCGGCTCTAGGAATTTTTTACTGTTAGGAAAATTTGAACGTAAGCTGGATATCATTAACGTAAACCTCCAACTCGTAGATATTGCCACGTGGGAAGAAGCAGATCGTCGCAGATTATCAGGGAATTACAACAAAGTGTCTGAATTGAATTTGAAATTGACTTCAACTGTGGAAACAATGTTAAGTCCATTCATTCCTGTGGATAAAAAGAAAAAATCCATATATCCTGAATTTTCAATTGATCAACCGACCCCTAAAAAGTCAACAATATTTACTGATTCAAAAGAAGTGAGTCGAGATATTGATATGGCAATTGACGAATTGGAGAAAAGCATGGATCTGGTCATTGGCGCAAGAAGCTTATCTTCGAAAGATGAATCTTTTAAAGTGGGAGAAGAGTGGGTTTTAGATTTAGGGAGCAGTTCCCAACCCAGCTATAATCCTGAAAATGATGCGAATACATTGATGCTTACAAATGTATTAAATGATCTCATGTCCAGTCCATATAATGTAAAAATAAAGAAACCAATATTCGAGTATGATGAAGAAAACACGAAAAAAATGAATGTGAGTATCCAAATAGAATATTCCTTAAAAGAGCATGTTATTTCGGATATGCTCAAATCGTTGCCATATACCGGATTGAAACAAAATGGTTCGTTGATGATTTTTGATTTCAATAAAGAAAAATTCAATTTTTCAGATGTTTTACATGAAAAAATCCGATTTGGCCAATATAGAGCAATCCCTGTTATTTCATTTATTAATGAATTTAATAAACCGGTCGTTTTAATTGTTGATACTCCCGAAGCTGCAATACACCAACTTGAATCGAAAAATGTACATTATTTCACCGATCATAAATTTTCACCACTCATCGATTTTACAATTGGAGGTTGGTCATTACAAGTTGCTATGGAATCAGTGAAAATACCGGTAACATATACGTTTAGTTTACCCATACCAACTGCTGACAGTATTCGTCGAGTGAGTTTGAAATTTGTTCCAGAGACAGAACTGTCTTCTTTCTTACAGTCTCTCCTGTAAGTATCATATTATATTTAACCGTATCTTTATTAAATCTTATCAATGTATTCTAATAGATAATGCCCAATTCAATGAAATAGGAAAATGATGAAAAAACTTCTTTTAATAAGTATACTTTTCGGGACACTGATAAATGCAGAATCCCTCAAAGAAACTACCTTACCAAATCTCACTTTCAAATTGATGGATGGCGAGCAAATATCTTTAGATGAATTATTGATTGAAGGTCCTGTCTATATCGATTTCTGGGCCACGTGGTGTGCACCGTGTAAAAAAGCAATGATTCATCTCGAGCGTTTTCAGCAAAAATACAGTAAACATGGATTTAATATTTTAGCTGTTAGTACTGATAGCCCAAAAAGTATATCCAAAGTAAAAAGCTATATTCGTTCAAAAAAATATTCATTTATTGTAGCTTTGGATCCTAATCAGCAGATTGCGCAAAAATTAAATGCAACACTCCTCCCAACGTC
>JACNLB010000159.1 GCA_014381755.1 Fidelibacterota bacterium
GAGGAGGTTCCACAGCCAAGGCAACTGTTTGAGAAACAGCTTCCACATAGTCATTGATGAGTTGATCATTTGTGATAACATCCGGATTTTGAACGAGAATAATTTCTCCATTTTCAATTGTAGCCGAACTTCCTTCTTCATTTATTTTTTTAATGATGAATATTGCAAAGAGAAAGACAACCAGTAAAACTCCGCCTTTAATCAAATCCTGACGTATTTTTGTAGGCGGACGAGCTTGAGTGGGTGTCTTTGATATCGGTTCAGTTTTTATAGGTTTGAGTTCAATCTTTTCTGACTTTTTGAAAGATCGTTTCCCTGCTTTGCGTCCCTGGAAAATTTCGAGCTGGTGTAGTGCTTCTTCAGCATCACCACCGATTTCAGAAACATAAGCTCTCATAAATAGACGAACGTATGGAAGAGGTAAAACCTCAAACTGGCCGTTTTCTATGGCATGGAGATATTCAATATTGATTTTGGTACGAGAATGAATCTCTTCCAAATCAATGTTCTGGGATTCTCTAAGTTCTTTTAATTCTGTATAAAATTCACTCATGATTCAATTTATTAGACAAGAAAATTAAACGACTCTATGATACTCAAACAATACAATTCGCTTTATTAAATATATTTTTTATAATGGCTGAAAAATGCTGCGAGAGGGAAGCCCATAACATTATAAAAACATCCGTCTATTCGATTTACGTTCACAGAAAACCAATCCTGGATTCCATAACTTCCTGCTTTATCTAAAGGTTTGTAAGTGTCAATATAATAAGATATAACAGAATCGCTTAATTTGTTAAATGTAACATCAGTCTGCTCAAAAAATGTGTCACTTATTTTCTCATTTATGTGGTTTAATGAAACGCCGGTGTAGACAGTGTGCGTTCGGCCTGAAAGAGACTTTAACATTTTAAAACTCTCTGTTTCATCTTTTGGCTTACCGAGAATTTTGTTATCGAGGACAACGATTGTATCTGCGCCTATGACGAAATGATCCGGATATTTTTTGGCAATATCCAACGATTTTTCCTTTGCATAATGCTGAACAAAATCTTCATGTTTTAGGTCAATATTAAAATCTTCATGAACGCTGCTTGGAATCACTTCAAAATCGATATCGATCATGTCTAATAATTGTTTCCTTCTTGGAGAAGCTGAAGCAAGGATAATTGAAAATGGATGCATATTAGTTCTCAAATTGGATTTTATTATTATCCCACAATACCACTTCAATTTCCCAACCGGTTGGATCTTTGATATACCATGCTAATGATTTTGGCCATCGAATCGGACCATCGTACATAATGTCAATCTTTTCTTTTTTTATTGTTTCTTCCCATTCTTTTTGATTATCAATCCGCAATCCAAAATGTGCTAAGTAGTGAATGGATTTCTCCGCTGATTCAAACCGATCCAATAAAACTAAATCCTGCTGTTCGTATATACAAAGTAATGCACTATCCTTTTGAATAACGCCCCAAGGTTTTTCGTCTTGAATTCCTTCTTCAACAAGAATAAAACCAAATACGTTTTGATACCACTCAACAGTTTCTTTGAAATTATTTACACTTAAGTTTAAATGATCCAGTTGTGTTACACTCATACTAAATACCTTTGCTATTGAAACTTCGCCAGTCCCAGCTTGTTCACCTTTGGTGTGGATCGTTCACATCCTCCAAGGGTGGCGGATGCACCTCTCTTTACCGGTCTTTCAATCCAATCCTTATAAACGATCAACCTTGACAAGGTGGTAAAATATGTTATTTGTTTTCCCATGATCGTTTTTCCCACCTTGTCAAGGTCTGCAAGGAAGGCAAATGCACTTTTATTGAAACTTCGCCAGTTTTTTAATAACGGAAACAGTTTGCTCACCGTCATCCGCTTTTAATCTATATAAATATACGCCATTGGCTAATCGTTCTCCATAGGTATCCCGCCCATTCCAATTAATATAATTGTACCCGCTGGGAAATGATTCATCAGGAATGGAAACGACGCGCCGACCGCCCAATGTATAGACATTTATTGAAACAGTCGCGGAGGAGGTAAGTTCAAAAGCGAATTGTGTTGTTGTAGCGTAGGGATTTGGAAAATTCAATATATTCAATACTTGGAGTTTCTGATCTGACAGTATTTGAAACGTGATTTCTTTTTCAGCAGGGTTATTGGCATTATCCCACGCTTTGATGTGCAGGGAAATGGATTCTTCATTCTCATCGAAAGGAATAGACAATACACCTGTTGTTATACTGTTTTCGTCATAAATAAATCGATTAGACAGATTATTATTTGAATCATCACTCAAATCTGTAATCATAATTTCATGACCAACCTCTCCGGTTACATTAATACCTAATGGGTCCGAAAGGCGAACATTGATTCCTTCATCACTATTTAAATGGTCATTGTTCCGCAATAATGTTCCCGTTTCAGTTTCAAACGATATTATGGGGCCTTGCGAATCTTGAACAGGCGAGCCGCTTTTCAGGTATATATTTTCTAATATCCCCAACGCTTCTACGGGCGTTTCAGTATCCAATTGAACGTATACATTGCATTGAGCCGGAGTAGCAGAATATGAAATATCTTTTGGAATACGCATGCGGGCACTGAATTCATCTCCAGTAATTGAAAATTGTCCTTTAAATAAAATAGGTCCGGGAAGAGTATATGAAATTTGCTGGATGGTGGAATTTATGTTATACTGCCGTGTGATATCACGTTCCGCATCTACCAGTCGGATAATGCCCGTACCGCTTGCTGCTGTAGAAATAGTTTGATCGCCGTACACCCGTGCAGTATCCAGCGATTTTAACGTGTCGGGATGAATATCAGTTAAATTAACGGTCTTGTTTGGTATGGGTATAGGCATAGCCGGATCACCAAATAAATGAAATAATTCACCCGCACTGTTTCCGTCTTTTACAGATTGCAGGACGATTCCAACCGGTTCATCGGTTACGTCATAATTCGGGAAAATTGCTTTAAATATTTTTGTAATATAGAGCGCATTGGATGATACGCCTATGGCTCGGCTGGTAGTAATGATTCCTGCGGCGCCGTCCATGGGTTGGCGGATGAGTTCTTCTGAAAATGATTCAGAATCTAAATAATCAAAATGCCCCCAAGAACATGTCCCGGCGATCCAAAGGGGTAATTTCATGTCCGTTGTAATTCTGTTTACATCACCTCGATCTTGCACCAGCAGTTTTTCCTGGGCCCATTGGTGCGCAGAGCCGTGTCCAATATAATTGATGATGGCTGTTCCTTCGCTGATTGTTTCCATGAGTGCATCTGTTGCATCCGGTTTAATGACGCCATAAGACGAAGGATCGTTCACTTCCGGGTACTCCAGCATATACAGCTTATTAACTTCTACACGCGGTGAAATCCATCCAGCCACGATTTCAGAATTTTGGGTATGGCTTTTTCCCGTTGAAACTGAACCTCCGACATCTCCATCTTCCGGTCGGGCGCCGTCATCGGCAACAAGTGTAACGCGTTGCCGCCAATAACCCGTAACAGGATTCGTTTCGTGCTCAATAAGCTTTTCTACATAATTTTCAACTTCGCTTGCTGATTTTGCAGGAAAGCGGCCCAATGCCAAATCGGGGATACGTCCGTTTATCGCAGCCAATCGATCGTCCACAGCTCGATTTGAATAGGCGCCGGAAATGATTGTAGGAACTTTACTTTCGGATTCACCTGTAATATTTCTGTAATCATAATCCGTATCACCCAAGAGCAATACGCAATAAGGTTGTGGGGCTGTCCATTCTTCTTGGGTCCATTGCAAAAAAGACCGTATGGCAGTGGGATCTGCATTGCCGCCGGAGAATTCATTATTAATATCTTCCAGTGAGATATAGCGGGAACTGCCTCGATGATCTATTAACGGTTGTGCGGCGCTGCTAAATTCGACCGGTCCAATGATCAGATGATCCACACCTTGATTTTGATTTCGCAATGAAGCGAAGGTGTGATTGCTTATCAATTCCAATTCTGTTATTTCAATGACGTCGTTTTCACTAAAAGCAATAAATCTCGACAGCGTGTCAACTGGCAAATCAACCGCAATTGAATAATTATTGCCTATTGTTTCAACGGCTATGTTTCGAGGATGAACAATATCCGTAATATCCCAAACATTCGGTGTTGAAGATCCTGAAAAAGTAAAAGCGACTGTATTGCTGTGGATGGGAGAATAAAATTCAAAGGGGCTATTATCCATGTTTAGCATTCGCCCGTAATCTACTGTTGCATGGTCAAAGTGCGGCAGGGAATAACTGCTGGAAGAAGATGTATTATCAAGATAGATGAGATTGACACCATCCGTTAGTTCTGAACCACTCACAGTGAATGACTTGCTCTGCTTGCTCAATCCCGTAAAATTAAAATTTTCCCTTAACACATTTCGCGAATTCAGATATATGTCAATGATATGACGAGGATTAGCGATGAAATCGATATCCGTTGAGCTGCCTCGCACAGCAATGTTGAAATTCGCATCCACAGACGATTTAACATCGTTTAACGTATTCACAAGTGTATAACTGGCTCCCCTGCCAAAAGGCGGACCTGTCCAAGCGATACCGCTTTCAAAGGGATTAACCACATCATTCTCAATGTGAACATACGAAGTTGCATAATCTAAAGTTAGGCTGGTTGAAGAGGGCGGATCCAATGATGTTACACGTTTTCCCCTTAGAGATGAATCATCCGGAATGAGCAGCCAATACGTATTTTCTGTAAAATAAATATTTTGATGATGATTCACGTTATCCACATCCAAATCAAATCCGCTCGCACCTCGTCCATAAAAGACTAGTTTATCATTTGCGTCCAACAAACTTTCGTCCTCACCTGAAAATTCGAATGCTGTCTCCACAAGATTATCAATCATAGGATTATACGAAAGTGTACTTATGACGGTTGCACTGCGATCTCTGCCCAATGTTGATGACGTAAATAGCATAAAACTCCGAGGATCGCTTTGCTGAAATGAACTACTTAAATTAATGATATCTGCACCACTGATGGATGCCATTTGGTCGGCGTCTATTTTGAACTTTATCCATGTTCCATCGGGAAGGCTCGAACTCCGCCGTTGTTTTCTTTTTTGGGGTTGAAACCAATTTTGGGCAATGTCCCAATTCAAAATACGCTGATGTAAAAATGAACGAGCATTTTTTGATGCACGGAATGTTTTTGTCTGACGTTTATTAAAGGATATATCGATAATATAATTTTGATAATAATAATTGTTTGTTGTCAGTGGATTGATTTCAAGTGTGGCTGTTTCAAGTTGGCGAACTTTTTGTCGGTTTATCCACTTTACACCAGCATCGTCAGATTCAACATTGAATCCTAATTTTCGTTTATTGTATGATCGAATATTTAAGTTTGGCAATTCGTCAGATGGTAATCCAATCAGGAGTGTTAACGGTTCAGGTTTTTCGCCGGTGTTTAATTCAAAAATAACTTCAATTGATAATTGGTCTGTGGTGGAAGTGAGGGTTCGCCAATTGGTACCAGC
>JACNLB010000037.1 GCA_014381755.1 Fidelibacterota bacterium
TTTTGAGAAATTAACCAAATGGGAATCAGTAAAATGAACCAGCGAAGTTTCATTCTGCAAATTCAACATTTATTAGATAGTTCAGAAAGTCAAGATAATTACCATTACCATCTAATAATGGGTCATAGCCATTATGTACTGGCAATGATAAAAGAACAGCTTTTCCAGCTGATAATGGATACTGAAATTGATAGACTCCACAAACATTCGGTGTCCCGGCCCATTCATCAAATTGATCTTCCGGTAACTGAAGACGATATAAGCTTCGAAAGTTTGGATCATTTTCATTTTCAAAACCTTCAAGATCAAGATATATCCCTTGTTCATCGCCAGTGCGCAAATCCAAAGTAGAATCAACTTGAGAATAAAGTGTTCTATTAGGAGAAATTTGAGCGTATTGACCCGTTAGAGAAATAATTGAATCAATTGGGAACCAGGTAAAACTTGTGTCCTTAACTTCGGCTGCTGAAATGAAAAAATTACCCCCATTGAGAACATAATTCGTAATACTTGGACTCGCTTCATTATACAATGAAATACCTGTATAAGCACTATTCCAGAAAACATATTTAAAATATCCTAAGTTCGCTTTTATATCATTAGATGAATAGGGTAATGCCCCACCTAACTCCCAAACAGAATAATTATTCTCTCCAACAAGAGTATCAAGAACACTTTTATACCATGTCATTGCATTATTTTGTGAATCTTGTACAAAATCATCGACCAGCAATAAATCTCCTTTAACGGGAATTACTTTCCAATAATCAGGTTCTTCATTATTGGTAGTATCTGGGAAAAATATCAAATTGCTTTCAGCGCCTGCCACATCTACAGCTTTTAAATAAAACACATGCAAACCGGGTTCAATTTCAGTTAGGGTTAAACTGGGGCTAGAAACTTCATCAATTGAAATCCAGCATGTGTCACATGTATCATCCAATGCATAATAAATAAACGCAACACTTTCCAACCCGTCTTGATCATATAAATCCCACACAAATGTTCTAGTTGGAAAAGTATAACTCGTATCCCCTTGTATATTGTTAATTTTTGGATTACTATTAAATCTAAAGTGTATTTCAGGAGCTGAATTTTTTATAGGTAATGTAAGCTTTGCAGTAGTTTGGTCCTCCAAACTATCATTGTCTATAGCTTTAACTTCGAAACTAAAAACATCTAAATCTGTACGAATTGGGACATAAAATAATCCCTCTTCTTCAGTTGTAAATGTCCAAACGGAATCAGAACTCCACTTGTATTTATATCCTATAATATTGCCATCTTTATCCTCACCCCACCAATGAAGATGCTGTTTACTCGTGGTTATTGAAGTAAATGCATGATCCAGCGTATCCCATACCATCCCTGGTGACGGATCTTCATCAATGGCATATATGAACTCCCCGCTTGTAGAATCGTAATGAGCATAGATTGTATCATTGGCAATTAATGATAAATAAGTTTCAGGATATTCATTTTCATAAGGAATAGACGGATCCTCATATTCCCATAGTGAACATGAAAGAAAAAACAATAACGTTAATAATCCAAGCCAGCGCATAAATAAAAAAACCTTCCGAAGATTCAAATCTTCGGAAGGTTTAATCAAATTATCTTACCAAAAGCATCTTGCGATGATCAATGAAATCATCTGCTTTGATTCGATAAATATACATTCCTGATGCAGCATCAACACCTTTATCATCTAAACCATTCCAGTTAATGATATGGTGTCCCGCATCCATTCTGTCAGAAACTAATGTGCGAACTTTCCGGCCTAATACGTCATAAATCATTAGTTTCACATTCGAATTTTCAGCCAGTTGAAACCGAATCCGAGTTTCCGGGTTGAATGGATTGGGAAAATTAGGATAGAGTGCAAATTCCTTTACAATACCATCAAAATCATCATCTATACTCAATTGACCCAAGTCTGCCATATCTCGAACTTCTATTTTATACGTACCATAACTGAAATTGAAAATTCCAGTCACTGTTTCTAGAGTAGATCCAACTCCAAGGCCGCTCATAAAATTATCAGCTTCCATGGTAGACATATCATCATCCATTAAACAACTTATGCCTGAGTCATCTTGGATTGACCAATCGTATTGATTTGCATCTGAAACGGTTACGTTAGATACGTTGACAAGACACCCCTCATATGCTTCCGGCTCATCAGAATCCTGTGCTAAATCAGCAGTGCTGACTAATAATGGTGATATAACATTATTAGTACTCAATATAGTTACTGCAGTTACGCTGTCAAGGTTCGTACTACCGTAATGTTCGTATACTTTTCCGGACAACGTTATTTCATCACCTCTGGCTAATCCCGGTAAATTATCACCATCAAAAAAGATACCAGACCATTGAGCACTTGCACTTTGCATAGCATAGGAATTGTAAGAGCCAGTTAAATAGTCCAGACTATCAACAGTTACTATTCCAGTTAAGGTAACACTGCAATCAATATAGGGAGAAACGCCTGAAGGCCAAGGAGAATACTGAATATCATAAATGGTTAAATCACCATTTTTAGATATATAACCCATATAATTTCCAACTTCAATATTTGGAAAATGTGAGGATTTAATTTCAATTTGATCTACCCCATCATCGTAAGCTGAAATATAATATTCAACAAAAACATCATCACTTGAAGAAGAGGGTATATCTCCCGACCAGATATCATCAGCGCCAAGACTCATAGCAACAGAATCCCAAACTCCACCATCATATCGATAATGGACAAATGCTTGAGAAATTGTGGAATTATCTGTAATCATAGTTGAAACCTGCACTTGATCTGATGAAGATACTACACAAGGATCTCTATGAACTTCTGCAATAATCGGAGGACCGGCACCGAACGTAATATCCGAAGGATAATTTGGTTCTAGTTTATAGGCAGTTGAATCACTATAAAAACCATGACGATGATAAACCCAACCTCTAATGGATTCAACAAATGACCCAACAGGAGGTCTTTCCCAGCCTGTCCATTCTTCAGATTCAGAATTTGTACCGATTTTTATTTCACCGGTACCGTCATCTATTGTCCATTGGCCATAATCAAGATCATTTCGGATGACCATTGCATCATTGATTTCAATCCATGCTGCTCCCCATTGTTCTGCTGTTAAAGGAACTCTTAAGTCACCTGTATTAATCGTATCCACTGGAACAGCGGTCGGATCAAAACCAAGGACTTGAATGGGTTGAGTAATATCAATTTCCGTAACATTCCCATCATAGGAATCACTACCATATTCACTGATTAATCCTGTTGCTCTGATTTTTCTACCAATTGGCTGACTGCCTAAAGCGGCCGGATCAGCGCTATAGCAGACCATGCCGCTCCAAGGTCCACCATTGTAATCTTCAAAAATAAGTTTTATTCCACTACCGGCATAGGCTAGCCCTGTAGCGACAGTAACGATTCCTTCAACCGTCACCGTATCGTTTCCCAAATAGTAAGAATTATCGGATACGTTATCTTCAGAGACCTTCAAAAGATCACTGTATAAAACCTGATTTATCCTTTGGATTCGGGTAACGCCCTCTTCCGCCACATCGCGAGCCAACCTAGGTTCAAGTTTTGTATCACTATATGTGTAAGTCATAACGCCGGCAACACCTGCCAATGCCTGCCCGATTTCTGGAAAATAATAATAATTCCAAATATCATCTACACGCAGGGAATTGGTCCCATCCGTAACTGACCATTCACCATTACCAAGGTCCGCATTATCAACAGTAACATCCTCTACTTTGACCAAACAACCTTCGTAAGCTTCAGCATCTGTTCCTCCCGTCATCACCTGACCGGCAGTCACAACAGACGGTTCGATCATAATTACGGCAGGTCCGTGAACAATCACTTCTGATACATTCACAATTTCAGTGAGATTATAATATTCATCTACCGTTCCGGTAAGTGTAATGCTGTCTCCTTCAGCTACAGAATGAACAACACCTTCAGTCGTTGAAAAATCAAACGTATCCCAGCCATTTGAATTATACGCAACAACTCCATTCCAAGGTCCAACAGCATCTTGTACATAAAGATATTTATTTCCGCTGCTTCCCCAGAATTCAGCTGTGACAATACCGCTAATCGTTACAGTTTGACCATCTAAGGGTGAATCACCTGAAGCGTCTGTTGTGTATTGAATATCATAAATTGATGTAATTGCACCACCTGAAGAAATAACAAAATAAGAAGAAACATCAGATGTAGAACTATTACCCTCATTATCAACAGCTGTAATCGAAAACGAAACAGTCGTACCTGAAGTTTGAGCAGGTATTGTTCCTGCATACGTATCACCTGATGTATTGGACATTGCAATATCTGTATTACCTGAGCCTGCATCATAAGTGAGTGTAGCGCTGGCAATCGTACCATTATCAGTGATTGTTGCAGAAACGATCACATCATCCACATCTGTGGGGGATGTTGGATTCATGACTATATTTGATATTGATGGTGAATCTCCGGTTAAATCGATATCATTGGCATCACGTGGATTTAACTCATATTCACTATAGCCGTAACTTACCACACCAGTAATTGAAGGAATTATATCGCCTACGGAAGGTTCATAATCAAAAAAGCCGTCTTCTACTTCGCATGCTCCAGATCCGTCATCAATAAACCATTGACCATATTGATCTGCTGCAGATGTGACAACTACATTTTCAATTTTGACTAATAATCCTTCATAGGATTCTCCCGTTGCTGCGCATCCACCGGACAAGTAACCTGTTGAAATCACAATAGGATCATATACGCTATTTCCAGAAGATAATATTGTTGAGGATGCTACATTTTTTAATTCTGTTAGTCCATAGTATTCATCAACCTCAGCAGTCATATTTATTTCATCTCCCACTGTGGGCATTACAGATGTATCATAGACATAAACGCCATCCCAAACATCGGGACCGTCTTGGATATAGAACTGACCACTACTCATGACAGCTGTAATAATCCCTTCAACTGTAACATTATTTCCATCTTCGGGCGATGGGTAACAATCGTCGCCAGTTCCTGCATCGGTTGCAGTTTGAATATTTTCAATGGGTGTAGCAGTTGGAGGTGATGCAACCGTAAATGAAACTGTATCTGCCACATGTGGGCTCAAGTTTGCATGACTGTCATCGACAAGCCAAATAATAAACGTATGAGATGTTTCTGATAATCCAGTTAATGCAATATCTTCATCTGTATACTGCATCACTGTGGAACCACCATCCAATGCATAATGAATATGTCCATCTCCGCTCCCTGCAGATGCAACTGTAAAATTACTAACATCAAAGGAAACTGTTACATCAGTGGTATAAAATGTTTCTCCCTCGGATGGACTTGAAATTGCAATTGCAGGATCTACGTGTGGATGTGATCCAAGATAATCCCACGTATTTTGGGCATAGACTACCCATTCAGAATCTTCAGTTGTCGTTCCAGCTGAAGATGTCCAGTCTGTATTTCCACTTGTAACCGA
>JACNLB010000035.1 GCA_014381755.1 Fidelibacterota bacterium
ATCCTTGATGGATGTGAACAATCCACATTCCTAATCTTAATCGATACTCCTAATCCTCATTCCATCACGCCCTGATCCAGCGCCAGATCTCCGGCAGTGTGGCTCGCTTGCCGTACATGAGCAATGCGGTACGGAAGATCTTCCCTGCGAGAATCATCATACCCCAAACTGAAAGAATCATCAGCACAATTGTTGCGGCAATTTCCCAGGGTTCGGCTGCATCGCTGCTGATGCGTAAGATCATCATAAAAGGCGTCATAGGCGGAACGAAGGATAGGATCTTCGTAACCAGCGCCGTCGGATTGGCCATGAAATAGAATGATCCCATGAGTGGTACCATGGCAATAATGGAGACGATACTCATGGATTGCTGGGCGTCCTGCTCATTGTCGAATAATGTGCCAAGCGTGGCATAAATGGCAGCGAAGAAAAAATATCCCGTTAAGAAATATATAAACAGAATGGGTAATTCGTCAAAGCGGACGATTTCAATTCCTTTAGTCATGCCAAAGATAACTCCCATAGCAAGGTAAAAAAGTATCTGCACCATACCCAAAAGGCCTAAACCAAAGATCTTTCCGGTCATGAGTTCCCGGGCTGAAACAGTGGATAATAAAATTTCCACCATGCGGTTGGTCCGCTCTTCAATAACACTGCGCAGGAGTAATTGGCCATTGATAAACACAGCCATGACCAGCAGAAATACAAAAAAGAACGGTCCTAATAATACCATCAATTCATTGCCTTCCGTTAATTCCCCTTCCTTATTGATTTCAAATGTATCCATCCTTACGCGCTTGCTGATAGATTCAGCCATTTCCACAGCCACGCCCTGTTCTGACATGCGCATTAAAATAACCGTATGTGAAAGAGTATTTCTCAATTCATCCATCACTTTGAAATTGCTCAAAGATCGAGCGTAATAAGCTGCATTTGCCGTATCCATGATGCCGGCGGGAATCACCATGACTAAATCCACAGACTTTTCTAGCAATTCTGCTTTTGCATCTTCGAAATTTTCATAGTCAAAAAACCAGTATTTCGGTTTTTCATCTTCCAATTGATATTTACGTTCAATATTTTTCTTAAAATCAGTGGTAATCTGCCCGGCATGGTTTACAATGCCAACCTTCACTTCTGAATCTCCGCCTTTGTCCATGAGCATGGCAGGAAGGATGCTGAAGGCCATGATTATCAGCGGCATGAATAATGAAATGAGAAATATCTTGGAACGGAAGCGCACCATGAATTCCCATTTTAATATATTGAGAATTCGGTTCATGCGGCGGAACGAACTTCCTCAATAAATATTTGTTCAAGTGTTGGAGTACTTTGTGCGAAAGAAATAATTTCCACGTGTTGATTCAGCCATTCCAGAAATTCATTTGTAGGCGTTTTTAATACACCAGTTAATTCACCATTCTCAAGTTGGTACTCCGGTATGAATCGCTCCAGTCCGTCGGTATTTAAATCACCTTCATACTTTACTGTTACAGCATTTTTGCGGTGTTTTTCTTTCACTGCGGATAAAGAGCCTTCTATCAATATTTTACCTTTATCAATCAGGCAAATATTCGTACACAACCGCTCCACCTGTTCCATCTGGTGCGTGGAAAAAATAAAAGTGACGCCTTCTCCGCGTTTTTCCTGGATAATATCCTTGAGCAAAACCTGGTTGATAGGATCAAGTCCTGTGAATGGTTCGTCTAATATGATGAAATCGGGTTTGTGCAAAAGCGCCAGAATAAACTGCACTTTCTGCTGATTTCCCTTGGATAATTCTTCAATCTTGCGGCCGGCGGAATCAGAAAAATCAAAGCGTTCCAGCCACATATCAATTTCCGAACTCAACTCTTTTCCGCTCATACCCCGCAAGCGACCAAAATACTGGAGTGTTTCCTTCAGCTTTTGTTTTTGATATAAACCACGCTCTTCCGGTAAATAACCGAAATTCACCCTGTCTTCTCTACTAATGGAATGTCCGTTCCAAATGATCTCACCCCCATCCGGTTCAAGGATGCCCATTAACATTCGGATGGCTGTGGTTTTTCCGGCGCCGTTGGGGCCGAGCAAACCGTAAATGTCCCCTTTTTCTATGCTGAATGAAACATGATCAACAGCCGTCACTTCCTCAAAATATTTGCTGATTGATTGAAGTTGTATCATTTTAAAACTTCAGGTAAAACATTGCCATCTACCTCTTTGGGAATTTCAGCGCCGGCCAAACGGGCAATAGTTGGTGCAATGTCTACAGTAGCAACCGATCTGTTGATTCGCACAGGACGAGTGTTTATATGAGAAAAAATAAGCGGTACATGTGTATCGTAATCATAGGGCGTACCATGGGTACTGCCTAAAGGAAATCGATTTGTAAAATATTCCCGGAGGACTAAAATAACATCGGGACTTAATTGAGGGTGGATCATATTTTTTAACCGGCGATTGAATGACGTTTTTTCATCCATATCTAATATTTCTTCTCGAGAAAAAATATGCCCAAATGCATTTAAATCTATCAATTCATTTTTTATAAATTGAAGTGCATTCTCTTTTTGTTGGTTTGTAAAATGATTTGGAAAATAAAACCCACCTCCGTTGTACACAATTTCTTCACCTAACTGTTTTTTAATTCGCTTTATCCGATTTTTAAAAATATCATAATCCAAGCGCCCGGATTCAATACCAATTGACTGAAGGTATTCCGGTAATGGAATGGCTCCATGGTCAGAACTTAAAACGAAAATCACATTCTCTAGTCCGACATGATTGTCGATTTTATTGATAAACTTCATTAAATAGTGATCCAATCGTAAAAAATAATCTAACACTTCATGAGAATGGGGACCGTGATTGTGCCCGATCCAATCTGACATGGAGATTCCCACATTTAATAAATCCACATGATCATCTTGACCTAGATTTTCTTGTATAACCAATTTTTCAGCGAATTCTAATACTGTTTTGTCAAACCAAGGAGTTGCACCAATTTTATCGTTTATTTCATCCAAAGATAGTTTTTTAAAACTAACAGGTAATGTAGGTGAATATATTTCATTATCAAATTCATCCACTTCTCCCTGAAAATTATCTTCGGTTCCATATTTAGCATAGAATTCCGGAGCTGCAAAATGATCCCATATAGAATCCCGATAAGTTTCAAATCCTGCATTTTCATTAAATGCTACGATCCAATCAGGGAGTGATTCAGAATAGTAATCCGACGTTATAAATGCACCTTTCCAATTATAGTAAATCGCCTGATCTGCATTCTTTCCGCCCATAAATACAGCAGCTCTATCTTTACCCGCTATTGAAATGACACTCGATTTTGAATTATTATCTTTAATCCAATCACCGATTGCAGTAGCATGTGTCTGGCGATAAGAAGCTGCTCTTCCTTTTCCACCAACTGGTTTAGCTATAGAATCTTCAACACAATTTATTGTTTTATCAAGTGTACGAATATACCAGGAATTTCCCAATACACCAGCTGGTCCTGGGTATCTACCTGATCCTAAAGAAAAGTATCCTGTTCCAGTAACCGTGTAGGCATGTTCGTGGTGAGCATTTCGAAAATCAACACCATGATCCAACAACCACTTAAATCCACCTGTGAATTCTGATTCTATTCGATGCATTAATTCACCTGGTAGTTGGTCTACAGCCAAAAACACCACTAAACGCGGATGTTCTGGAAATCTTGGACCTGAACAACTATAAAATAAAAAAGCTGCCATAGGCAGCCATAAAAACTGTTTCATCATTTAACCTTAATAAATCGTCGTTTGCCTACTTTAATTGCCACCTCTTCACCCACAGATAATTTATGGTTAATATCTGCACATGTTTTTCCATCTAATTTTACAGCATTTTGCTTGATTAGTCTCCGGGCTTCGCCCTTGCTTTTTGTTAATCCTGCACTTGCGATTACGTCCACAAGTAATTGATCAGACTTGAGTTCAATTTCATCCATTTCATCGGGAATATCTTTTTGTACAATGATCTTGTCAAAATGCTGTTCGGCTGCTTGCGCTGAATCCGTTCCATGGTATAATTCAACGATGGCTCTGCCCAATTCCCTTTTTACATCACGGGGATTTGTTTTGCCGTCAGCAAGAACCTTTTCAACAGATTCAACTTTATCCTCATCTGCATCGGCTGCTAATTTGAAATATTTGACAATCATGCCGTCAGAAATGGACATAGTTTTACCATATTTTTCCTCGGGCGAATCCATTAATCCAATATCATTCCCATATGATTTAGACATTTTCTCAACTCCATCCGTACCTTCTAACAATGGCAGTGTAACGATGCATTGCGGTGCTTGGCCGTATTCACGCTGGAGATCACGCCCCACAAGAAGGTTAAATTTCTGGTCTGTACCACCCAATTCCACATCCGCCTTCAATTCAACTGAATCCATACCCTGGGCCAACGGATATAAAAATTCATGGAGTGAAATGGGTGTTTCTGACTGATATCGTTTCGTGAAATCATCTCTTTCCAGCATGCGGGCAACTGTATATTTACTGGTCAGTCCAATCACATCACTGAAGTTCATAGCATTTAGCCATTCTGAATTATATAGAATTTTAAGGGTTTCTATATCAAGTATAACTTTAGATTGTTCGATATACGATTCAGCATTTGCTTTTGCTTCATCCAGTGTCAAACTGGGACGCGTTTTATTGCGTCCGGATGGATCACCAATCATGGCTGTAAAATCACCAATAATGAGTACCGCCTGGTGCCCTAAATCTTGAAAATGGCGCAATTTGCGCAAGACGACACCATGACCAATGTGCAAGTCCGGACGACTGGGGTCACAGCCAAGTTTAATCGTAAGGGGTTTATTCTCGTTCTTCGATTTCTCTAGCTTTTTTAAAATCTCATTTTCAGGAATAATTTCTTCCGCTCCTCGACGGATCAAATCCATTTGATTATTTACAGATAAAAAACTCATCTTCTTCTGCTCATTTCTCGTTCAGTATCACGTTTGATTGCTTTTGCTTTAAGGGCATCTCGTTTATCATATTGTCTTTTACCTTTTACAGTGGCGATTTCTATCTTTGCTTTTCCTTTTTTATCAAAATATATTTCCAAAGGAACAATGGTATGTCCTTTTTCAGCAGTACCACTGTGTATTTTACTTATTTCACGCTTATGCAAGAGCAGTCGCCGCTTGCGTACAGGATCATGTCCTTCCATTCCCGTATGAGAATAGGGTGCAATATGCATGCCCATTAGAAACGCTTGACTTTCCCGTATAATCACAAACGATTCTTTAATATTAGCGCTGCCTTCACGTAGGCTTTTTACCTCACTTCCCAGCAATTCAATTCCCGCTTCATAGCGATCGATAATGTGATAATCGTGAAAGGCTTTTTTATTTCGTGCAACAACCTTGATATCCATGTCCAATTTTCGTCTGCTAAAATAGGAAAATTAGTTATGGCGTTACAAGTTTAAACCTTGCAAAAAATTAACGGATACATTTAAACTGCG
>JACNLB010000034.1 GCA_014381755.1 Fidelibacterota bacterium
CCTTCCTTAAAGTGATACAATGCTAGCTCATATTGTAAATATCCAAAATACCAGCTTTTCTGAATCTCTGTTAAATTTGATACCATTTTTTTTAGAATATTTAATGACGTTAATGCCAAACTCATTTTCCCACTTCGGATAAGACTTTCAGTATAGAGAATTCGGAAATAGAAATTTCTAGGAAATGAATTCACCAATTCCTCACTATGAAACAAAGCTTTTTCGGGATCTACGTCCACCCATAAATATAGAAAAGATGCAATTCCTTTCGCTTCTATCCAAGACCACGGGCCATTATTCGCTGCTCGTTCAATCTTTGTTAATCCACGTTCACGGGATGGATCCAATCCCAATAGACTGGCTCCCCATTGGATGAGAATATTGCTCAAGCCGGCGTAATATTCCACAATACCGATTGGTAGTGATGCATCAACAATTTCCGGATGCTCTATTTCCACCGTTTGAATAATTCGAAAACCGGAGTATGCCCAGTTCAGTGTATTCAACCATTCCTTCTTCCCCAAATAAATACGAGCCATAAGACCTTTGGCTGAACCCAAATACAATTGGTAATTCGGATCATCCGGATATTTTTCAACCAAAGTTTCGTAAATAGGAATAACCTCATTCAAATCATTTTCCAGATCATTATACGTTTTCTCCACGGATGAATTAGCCTGATTATGAAGCCAACGAGCTGCCGCCCACGTTAGGTGCACTGTGGGGTTTTCCGGATAGTCTTGACGTGTTTTTTCCAGTATTTCAATGGCGTTTACTGTTTCATAATTGTAAAAAGCGTGGACACCTTTACGTACTACATCATCACCGGGGTAAGATTGGGCGAATAAAAATGATGTAAATAAGATTGAAAAGATTTTGATCATTTTAAACTTATAAAAACTAAATTAAGCGAATCTGTAAAACAAATAACATATTTATTCATCCAAAAGTGTGAAATTCCCCATTTCTACACCACCCCTATTAATGAATACAAATTAACAAATGAGTTAATTGTCCCCTCCTCATACGAGGAGGGGTTTAAGGAGGTGTAAATAATAAATACCATCAAATGATTATCGATTCAGAGAATGAGAGAATCAGCATTATCATTATATTAAAGATTCATAGTTGAACTCCTATGGAGTTCTTATGAATCATTTTTCTTTTTTTTTACAAACATTAAACCCCTCTGGGGTTAGAAATAATTACACATTTTATATTCATTATTTTATCGACTCCATGGGAGTCTAATATTTATAACAAACAATTAAAATCGTCTCCAACTCCGGAGGTATTGAATATTTTTCGAATTAAAAATGATACCTTCAGTTTATTTGTAAGCACAAAGCAAAAACTTAAATCAACCCTGATGGGCGATCATAAGCCAACCCCTGGCTTCGTTGCTGTCGGGGTTTAGTTCCAGGCTACGCTGCCATGCAGCTTTGGCTAGCTGCTGTTCTTTCATTTTCCAATAGGTGATACCCATACCGGTATATGCTTCGGCATCCATGGGTTTGAGCTCCACCACTTCTTGGTAAGCGGAAAGAGATTCCTTGTACATTCCTTTTTCCCGGTAATACTTACCCAAACTGCGCATGGCTCCCGGCAGCCAGCTTCGAGAATGGTTGTTCACACTCAAGGCCTTACTGAAGGATGTTCGACCTAAAGTAGATTCACCCATGCGATTGTATTCAACCGCCAAAATATAATATGCTTGAGGAAGTAATGTTTTGACCAAAGGATGTTGTGGGGAATAATGAAGTAAATCTTCCCAAGCAGATGCCGCTCGTCCCCATTCATTGGCGTTGAAATAACTCAAACCCTGCATGTATCGAGCATCCACATCATAATTATTCAAGTAAACCACATCGCTGAAAGCCAATGCTGCATAAACATATTTACCTTGATTAAAATATAAATGTCCAAGTGATAGATGGGCATCCTCATTACGGGGATCCATTTTAATAGCGCGCTGATAGGACGACTTGGCTTTATTTATTTCACCCAATTCTTCGTAGGCCCTACCTTGCAAGAACACAAATCCACCGTGTTCCGGAAATTGATCTTGAGCTAACACAGCAAGTTTGATGGCGTCCTCGTGGTCACCAGAATTTATTTTTTGCTTGATGAGGGTCAATTTTTGCGCAGGACCGTCGGGGTGGGTGGCAGCGGATTGCTCTAATACAGCGTTATTATCAGATGCTCCACTGCCCGTAGCCAGGATATCTAATGTAGCCCGGTGACTGGGATCCAATGCCAGCGCTTCTTCATAAGAATCACGTGCTTTCTTGTCATCTCCCATATTCTGGTACATATTCCCCAAATAGAAATGAGCATCAGGATTCAATGGATTCTTTGTAAGGACACGTAAATATACATCCTTGGCATTTTCCCAATCTTGTGATTGTTCATAATGCATACCCAATTGTCGTTGTGCACGAATATCAAACGGTGCTTTTTGCGCAGCCGCTTCATAATCCCGGGTTGTATATTTGGGTTTGGATTCAATGCGCACCACTTCTTTTGTCTGTGGAGTTGCTAAATACCGAGTCGCATGTGCCAGGCGCTGGCTGCTGGTCTTCATCTTATTAGTATATTCAAATAATTCCCCTGTTAAGTGAATAACAGAAACTTCTTTTTTTGGAACGGGAGTTGCAGCCACTTTTTTAGGTGCTGTTCTTTTTGATTTACCGGATCTTTTTTTCTTGGACGGTTTTTTCTTTTTAGATCTTTTTTTCTTTTTTGAAGGCTGCTTCTTTTTAGACTTTTTCTTCGAAGATTTCTTTTTTTCCTGTTCCTGTGCAACAACTTGATTTGCAGCTGAATTTATTGGAAGGACTCCTGCAAGAAATGACAGAAAAAGTAATCGAGTAATCCAGTGGAAGAATTTTATTCGCATGACAGGCTGAATGAATTTACGAAAATGAAGAATAATGAAAAGGTCTTTTTGAGCATAAAATTATTTGTTGATAGAAATCCACTCCGATTGTATTCTACCTTTTTCTCCCGGTTCTGTCCAAGCGACAAAAACCATTCCATTAGCCATTCCTAGCTTTGGATAACCGCTACCACGTCCCGAATTAATTGCAAAAGATTTAAATGAATCGACTTTACCCGTAGTAGAGTTTACTGTTTTCAATACCAATTGACCTGATTCATCTCCTTCTTCCAGCCAACTAACTAATACATTTTCTTCGTCCAGCCATAATAAATCTGTACGGCCAATAGCTGTTCCATCATCCAAACGAATGGGTAAACCAAAACGAATGCCACCATCCTTTGAAAATGCGATATTCATTTGTGGATTATTGTCCGGCGCTGTGTACCAGGTAATTGCCACTTTATCATCTTTCGCCTCCATGGCAGGGCCATTCACAGGACATCCAGGAACAATCCAACCATCATCGTTTAAAGGTTTGGGAGGTTGATTTCCGCTTATAAATGCTAATTGAATATTTCGTGTTTCATCATCATCACGATCCCGAAAAGCAACCAATGGACCAACGCTGGTATTCACCGCCGCTGTTGGGCAGCATTCACACACCATATCATCCAGCATAATTTCTATTCCCAGCTCGCCAGATGGGTTAATAGTAGAAGTATACAAACGCATGGCACCGCCACCATGATCATGTCCCCCAGATGTCATAGCACGTCCATCCAGCCAAATTATACCAATAGATCCATTTAAATCAAAAAAAGAAACAAAGCCATGTTCTCCTTTTATCCCATCACGATGTGGAATAATTGGATTAGACCAATCTGTACCACGGTTTGTAGACATGGATACTTTTACATCATAATCATACGTCCCTTCTCCACTCATTTCCAGCCAGGATACTGCAAGTGTATCTCCACCTTTGTGATAGATTTGTGGTAAATCTGCCCAGTTTTTGAAAAACCGCACACTGGAAACGATGGTATCTTTTTCAGTCCATCCTGCAACTGTGTATTCAGACATAACAATATGTCCATCACCCTCATACCAAATCATGATAAATCCATTACCAGTTTGGCAGATATTAGGATAAGCGCTACCTAGCGATGTATCGGGGCTGACAGGTACACTATTTTTTCCACAGGAAAAAAACAGCCCCGCAAAAAGCAGGGCTGTTAATGAAAGCCGTAAATTAATGCATACCACCAATTTGGCAACAACCGGGGAGTGCTGCATAAGCATCCGGATCAGCTTTTGTATCATTAGCATCATAACCCAAAGCTGCAATTGCTTTTTCAATCGCTGCAATATCGACAACACCTGCTTTGTAAGTTACGTGACCTACTTTCTTTTCAGTATCTACTTCAACTTTTACAACCCCATCAACTTCGGCGACGCCACTTTCAATTGTTTGTTTGCACATGCCACATTGCATGGTAGCCAGTTGAATATCCGCTTTGGCGGTGTCTCCTCCACAGGCAATTAAACCTAGGATTGATATTGATAATATGAGATGTTTCATGTTTTTCCTTTTTGATTATTAATATTATAAATGATTAAAATTACGGCTAGAAAGTTCACTACAACTTCAAATCCAAACAATAAGTTATTTTTTTACAAAAAAGCTTTAACGAGAACCAAAAAAGAAATTGTCAATAAGTCGGAGGTGTAATTATCCAAACAACTTCTACTGTTTTTGTCCCTCTATTTGAAAAACCATGTGGCTGAATACTGGAAAAATACATACTATCACCTGCATTTAGAACATGCTCATCCCCACGAATTATAATTGTCAGTTTTCCTTTTAATACCAGAACAAATTCTTCTCCGTCATGGATGTATTCTCCTTTTGAACCAGCACCCGGTTTTATAACTTCAAATAAAGGTTCCATCAATCTGTGTTTAAGGTTTGTTGTTAACAATTCTGATTGAATACCGGGGCTTGGAAATTTGATAGGAATTCGCTGATCCTTGCGCATAATAACCAGATCAGAATGATTTTCCTCGGTGAGAAACTCTGCCAAGGTTAACCCGAGAGCATTCACGATACCTTTTAATACTGATATTGAAGGAGTCATCTTGTTCCGTTCAATTTTAGATATGGTTGCATTTGTACAACCTGCGAATTCAGCCAAATGGGAAAGTGTTATGTTTTTATCTCTTCGCAATTTTCTAATTCGTGGGCCTATGGTATTTTCATCTATATCTGAAGTTTGTTTTGTTTTTTGTACAGATAATTTATCTGACGTTAACATTTCTCCTCTCTTACGTTTCTTTTGCATTTTACTGTTTCCTCAAATACCTAATTAAATACGCATTTTTTGAAACTATGATCATTGTGCAAATAATTCCTCAAAAGTATTTTCAATGATGTTTAATCCTTCATTTAGCTCATCATTTGAAATAACCAATGGCATTAATAATCTTAATACATTATTGTATGTAGATGTTTTCAATACAATTAATCCTTTATTGAAACATAGTTTAACAAGCTCG
>JACNLB010000033.1:0-2304 GCA_014381755.1 Fidelibacterota bacterium
TCCGACTGGAACAGTTTTTTCTTACTTCCGTACAATTCACCAATTTCAAATTCTTAAACCAGCTGTAAATTCACACCTATGAAATCCTGGCTACGCGTTATAAAACAGTCTATTTACACGGTTCTCGCCGGACTTGTTATTATTTTTGTATATATTTTATACCTGTCCATTGATCTTCCTTCCATTGACCAATTAGAAAATTATGATCCGGATTTGGTGACGCGCATTTATTCTGCGGATGGTGTATTACTAAATGAGCTCTTTTTTGAAAAGCGTGTGTTTGTAGAACTCGAGCAGATTCCTCAACATATGCTCGAGGCTGTTGTAGCCAAGGAAGACCAGCGCTTTTATGACCATTGGGGTATTTCTCTTAGAGATGTATTTCGTGCGGTGGTTATCAATACGGTTACAATGAGTTACCGATCAGGGTTTAGTTCTCTCACTCAACAATTGGCGCGGAATCTTTATGACAATATCGGTTTCAAGAAAACAATCACACGAAAGATCAAGGAAGTCATCACCGCCATTCAAATTGAGCGCACATATACAAAGGATGAAATTCTGGAAATGTATTTAAATAGCGTTCATTTTGGTCATGGAACGTATGGAGTCCAAGCGGCGGCAAAGCGATTTTATGGAAAGCAGGCCAATAAATTGACGCTGGATGAAAGCGCGCTTTTGGTTGGGCTGCTCCCGGCACCGGCCCGATATTCTCCGGTCAGGTTTCCGGAACGGGCGCTTACAAAACGTAATGTTGTTTTACGGGTAATGCGAGATCAAAAATTTATTTCCAAAGCAGAATACGCAGAAGCCCGCGCCCGGTTGCTGGACAGTGTCCAGCAAGAGCAGCCTAGGGGCACAGCTCCCTATTTTACGGAATACGTTCGCAGATTTCTTGAAAGGGAAGATGATGAACTGGGTGTCAATATCTATCGGGATGGTTTGAAAATTTATACGACATTGGATTCGCGACTACAGAAAATTGCAGTAGATGCAATAAATAAGTCTGTCGCAGAAAACCAGCAAAAAATGAATCAGCGGATATTTAATGATGAGGAAGAATTTTCTAAATTGGCATACTTGGGTATCTATCCCGAAGATACAGTAAAACTCATGATGGCCGGAGAAATGGAATTGTATGAAGATCTACGGGACAAGCTTTTGGTCCAAAGTTCTTTTGTTGCGTTGGATACGCGTACCGGAGCAATATTAGCCATGGTGGGCGGCCGGCCGGATTACCCGGATCAGTTCAACCGTGCGACTCAATCGTTGCGTCAGCCGGGATCGGTTTTCAAACCGTTTGTTTATACGACGGCAGTAGATAATGGTGTGCCGGTGACCAAACAATTATTGAACCAGCCTGTTGTGTTGAATGTGCGTAATACAGATGGAGCTTGGGTAAAATGGATGCCCAAAAATTATGATGGAAGTACGGGTGGCTTAACAACAATCCGGGAAGGTTTGCGCCGATCAATGAATTTGATTTCCGTACGCATGGTTCAGGAAGTCGTTCCGGCAGAAGCGGTTAAACAAACTGCCCGTCGTATGGGTATTTCTACAGATATTCGTGCAGTAGATGCCATTGCCTTGGGAACGTCAGAAGTCCATCTCATTGAAATGGTCGCTGCTTACGGTACATTTGCGAATAAAGGTGTGTATTGTAAACCGTTTGGCATCACGCGTATTGAAGACCGTTATGGAAATGTGTTGAAGGATTATTATCCCCAAAAGGAAGAAGTGCTGAGCGCTGAAACATCTTTTATGATGACCAGCCTGCTGCAAACTGTCTTGGACAGGGGAACGGGTGGCAGCGCCCGTTGGAAATATCATTTTTACCATCCTGCAGCCGGAAAAACTGGAACGACTCAAGGGTGGACGGATGCCTGGTTTGTGGGCTATTCACCTTATATTGCTGCAGGAGCATGGTTTGGAGTGGATGATCCGCAAGTTAGTTTGGGCAAAGGATCGGATGGCAGTAAAGCAGCATTACCTGCTTGGGCTCGATTTATGCGTGACAGCCATGATTCTTTATCCTATTCCAGGAAAGAATTCGACCAGCCGGAGCGGATAGAAAAAGTTAAAATTTGTCAAGTGACAAAAGATCTTCCGGTAAAATTATGCCCCTTGGAAACAGAAGTGTTTATTAGGGGAACTGAACCCACTAAACGATGCTCGGTACATTAAATAGTGGAGCATATGTTAAAGTGTCAGAGAAGATATTTACCCCGTCCTTTAGGCCGGGGATTGTAGACTCATCGAATAGTGGGCTTCGGCCCAAAAAGAGTGACGTTAGAAATTGGACTA
>JACNLB010000033.1:2475-5426 GCA_014381755.1 Fidelibacterota bacterium
AACAAAATTAGAACCCCATCGGGGTTCAACACTCAATTATAAAATAATGAAAATTCTACTTCTTCATAACCGATGATAACTGAATTGGTGATTTTTTCTACACCCATTTTCAGCTTTTCTTCATCATGACAAAAGCATGTAAATAAAACATCCCCCTTTTTTACGTCATCTCCAATTTTATGATGGCATTCCAACCCTGCTGATGGATCAAGAATATCGTCCTTCTGTTTTCGTCCGCATCCCATGTCAACAAGTCCCCAACCAATTTGAGTTGTATCCATGGACTGAATAATGCCGCTCTTTTCAGCAATAATCTCCAGAGTATACGCTGGAGAAAAATCACATGCATTCAAATCACCGCCTTGAGCTGCAATCATCATTTCAAATTTTTCATAGGCTGAACCATTTTCAATCAACGTATTCAGGATCGAATTCGACTCTGCTTCATCTTTTGCTTTTCCGGATTGGATCATGAGTTTTGATGCCAATTTAAAACACACTGCAGTGGTATCTTCTGGGCCTTCGCTATGTAAGCAATCTATGGCTTCCTGCACTTCGCACCCCATTCCAGAAAAACGTCCAAGCGGCTGGTCCATGTTTGAATAGACCAGATCCGTTTTAACTCCAAAATGTTCGCCAACTTCTTTGAGCATTTCCGCAAGTTCAGTCGCTTTTTCAAGAGTCGGCATAAATGCGCCATTGCCCACTTTAATATCCAAAACCAAACCCTGAATTCCCTCAGCAATCTTTTTGCTCATAATAGATCCCACGATTAATGGAACAGAAGCAATGGTTCCTGTTACATCCCGAAGAGCGTATATTTTTCCATCGGCGGGACATATTTCAGATGTTTGAGCCAAAATCCCGCAATGATTATTTTTCACCAGTTTTTGAAATTCAACAATGGGAATATCCGCTCGAAAGCCGGGAATCGTTTCCAATTTATCCAACGTACCTCCTGTATGCCCTAAACTGCGGCCGGCGATCATGGGAAGATATAAACCGGCGGTAGCCAACAAAGGCGCAATAATCAATGATGTTTTATCACCCACCCCGCCGATACTGTGTTTATCACAGACATATTCATCCAGATGTTCAAAATGCATTTGTTTACCGGAATGAATCATGATATCTACCAAAGTGTAAATTTCATCATGCGTCATTCCATGATCGAAAATTGCTTTGAGTAATCCGGTCATGGTTGTATCATCGATTCGATCCTCTACATATCCGCTGATGAAACTGTGGAGGTCTTGCGTTGGGATAGATTTGCCGCTGTTTTTTGCGGCGATTATATCATTTGGGTTCATTGTCTTCAGTAGAATTTTGCCATGGCCATTTCATTGAAATCGGCGCTCGTTCACGTACAGAGTGAAGGGTGAGATAACCGCCGAAAAATGCAAGTATAACATTAGGTGTCCACATACCAATCATAGGAGAAACAATATTACGATCGGCCATTTCTTCACCGCCGATGAGGAAAATATAATAAATGAGGAAAAAGCCGAAACCAAGGGCAATGGCAACCGCAAATCCTCCTTTTTGAGAAAGTGTTCCTAATGGTGCTCCCACAAGTACAAATAATATGCAGGCTATGGGCAATGAAAATTTCTTATGGATTTCAACCGCATACTTATTTCCACTTCTGATATAGGATCCAATGAGCCTGAATTCATTTTTTGCTTGTCGTTCCAAACTTCGAATTCGCCGTTCTTTCAAACGAAGTTGTGCTGCAGTTAAGGAAGTGTCTTGCTTTATTTCTTCTTTATATCGATTCAGCATTTTTTGTGCGTCTGCAAAATTTTCAGGCAAGATTTCCAAACCGGTTACTTTATTAATCGTATTTTGGAGGCGCTCCTCTACACGTTGTTTACGTTCAGCATATTTCTGTTTTTTTTCTACCATTAACCCAAGAGTCATTTCGCGATCGGAGCGATTTGCCGTATCCCGACGGTTCAGCATCAAGTCATCTGCGGGGATAGTAATGATGTGTTTTTCGAAGTTGATACGGCGGTAATTACTGAAATTTTTGAGGTCTAACTCATGTATCTCTCCATCATAAAGGGAAAGAATAATTGCATCGTCCAATGTTGATAATTCGCCTGTTTTAGAATAGATACTGGTTTGGACTTCTTTACTCTCTTTGCTGAAAATGCGTACATCTTCCATCAGATTCCCATTTTTGCCGCGAATGATCATGGAATAGTCCGGAATATTATCGATAAAATGTCCGGGCTCAATGTCCATCCCCGGGCGCATTTTTCGGATATCGCCCGCAAGTAAGCGGGCGTGAAAATTCATTTCGGGTAAAATGAGGGTATTAAAGAAAATGAGCATCAAACAAACGGCTGAACCGAAAAGCATGGCTGGCCTTAGAATGGTTAGAAAACTAATACCAGAAGAACGAAGTGCATTGATTTCATTATCTTCAGACAATCGGCCGAACGCCATGAGCGTGGCGATCAAAACGGCCATGGGAACAGCCAGTGCCACGATCCATGCCAAGTTGAGAAATAGATATTCCAATATGGTGAATAAGTCCAGACCTTTGCCCAAAAATCTGTCTACAGCTCTCAAGAAAAAATTGATAAACAGAATAAATACAATAATGCCCAGAGCAAAAATAAAGGGTAATATAAGTTCCCTGACGATATAGCGAGGTAGAAGACGCATAGTAAAACTTACGTAATCTCTCTATCAGGATGCACGTGTAAAGGAATATGAATAGCATTTGGAGGAGATGAAAAACACCGTTAATTTTGCCAGCTTATTTTAAGGCAATAAAACGTATATGGTGGGCGTAGTTCAACTGGTTAGAGCACCTGGTTGTGGTCCAGGATGTTGCGGGTTCGAGTCCCGTCGCTCACCCTTGATTCGGAGTGTAGCGTAGTCCGGTTAGCGCACCTGCTTTGGGAGCAGGGGGTCGGGAGTTCGAATCTCTCCACTCCGAC
>JACNLB010000036.1 GCA_014381755.1 Fidelibacterota bacterium
ATTATCCCATGATGTTGGTATTTAAATCCGGTAAAGTCATTGGTACAATTGGTGGCGGAACTATGGAGAAAGAAGTGATTGCAAAGGCATTGGTCTCCCTTAATCATTATCAAACATCACTCGATTCATTTGATTTTACAAATGATGATTTATCCAAAGACGGGGGACTTTGCGGTGGCACTGTCAAAGTTGCTGTAGAACCTTACACCGGCGAAGTTCAATCATTTTGGACAGGATTAAAAGAGACGGAAACAGGACAAGCATGGCTCACATCATATCATTTTCAAACAAAAGAAATAACCCGTCATTTATTAGAATCTATAAATGAAATTTCTGGTATTTCTGTAGAAAAATTGGTTCAAGATAAAAATAATAAAACCATTGTTGTGGAAAATGCTATTCATCTGTTTAGATATATTTCTCCTAGTCCTGTTCTTCATATTTTTGGCGGGGGTCATGTAGGAAAAGCTGTGGGAGAGCTTGCTCATTATATAGATATTGATATTACAATTCATGATGACCGTGAAGCTTTTGTGAGTAAAGAAAGATTCCCCTTTGCATTATCTCGTTCATTTGAACCTTTAGGATCATTTTTAAATAATACAAGTTTATCATCAAATGCATTGGCTCTCGTAGCAACGAGAGGCCATCATCATGATTTAAAATTAATACGCTGGATATTAAAATCTGATGCCCAATGGATTGGTTTGGTAAGTAGTAAACGAAAATGGATGCTACTTGCGCAAGGTTTAGAAAAAGAAGGATTTACTCTAAAAGATTTAGAGCGGGTTCAGGCGCCGGTAGGTTTGGATATTCATGCTCAAACAGTCCCTGAAATTGCCGTGAGCATTATAGGTGGAATTGTTGATTATTTAAGAACAACCAAAACAAAGGATTGATGTTTTGTTAATCAAAAACGGTTTAATAATCCACTCAATTGGAGAATGTCAAGAAGATATTCGAATTACCGGAGAGCAATTCACAGAAGTCAAACCAAACCTCACACCCGAAAAAGATGAAGTCGTTTTAGACGCAAAAGGAAAATGGATTTTCCCCGGGATTATTGATCCTCACACTCATATGGGAATACCCATTAAAAACCAGTTATCGGCAGACAACTTTGATACAGGAACACGGTCTGCTCTGAATGGAGGTGTAACTACCATCATCGATTTTACCGTTTTGGAAAATAATCAATCTTTGAAAGAAAGTATCATAATACGAAATAATCTTGCTGAAGAAAGTCATTGTGACTATGGTTTGCATTGTAATTTTACTCGATTTACTCAAGATTTATTGGATGAAATTCCTTCAATAATCAATGAAGGTATCATAAGCTTTAAAGTGTTCACAACTTACAAAGATGCAGGAATGATGTTGACTTATGGCGAAATAGAAGAAGTAGCTAAAAAAATCAGTAGTGAAAATGGTTTACTTATGGTTCATGCTGAAGATGATGATGAAATTTTGATTGCTTCAAAACACATCCCCGAAGAAGAGTTCTCAAATCCATATTCACACGGATTAAGTCGTCCTGATACATCAGAAGAAAAAGCAATTTTAGAAATGATTAAAATTGCACATAAAACTAAATGTTCTGTTTATGTAGTGCATTTGAATTCTGCCAAGGGATTTCGAGCAGCTCGGTCGTCAGATAAAATTATGATAGAAACTTGTCCACATTATTTATTACTAAATGATATGGTTTATAAACGAAAAGACGGAAATATGTTTGTTGCAAGCCCTCCTCTTCGTAAAACAGATGATGCTGAAATTCTGTGGAGAGCAATAAGTAATAATCAAATTCACACAATCGGAACAGATCACTGTCCGTTTTGTATAAATCAAAAACAAACTGGAATCCCATTTAATCAAATACTGAATGGAATGGGTGGCGTGGAAACACTGTTCCCGATTTTAATAGCCCAGTGGATAAAAAGAGACTTACCAAAACCTTTATTGACAAAACTTGTTTCAACGCAACCTGCAAATATTTTTGGACTTCAAAGTAAAGGGGAAATAAAATCTGGAAAGGATGCAGATTTGGTTATAGTCAGCCCGAATGATTTAACAGATAACTGGCAAGACCGATTGGTGTCCGTCACTGATTGGAATGGATATTTAGATTTCCCGGCATTATTTCCGGATCATGTTATCCTTCGCGGTATCCCTGTGGTTAAAAAAGGAAAATTACAATCACTTCCGAAAGGCAAGTTTATCCCTGGGAATATTTAAGGATTAATAATAGGAGAATTAAATTTGTTTCTGATGTTGGCAGCTTGTGAAGGATTCAAACAGTAAAAAATCACTATCGCAAAAGCTTACCCTTGAAGGATATTCAGAGAGAAAAGGAGAATCATTTTGGTTCGCTCTCACGATATCTGTCTTCGGGTTTGAACAGACTGGGAAGATGAAGATAACATAGTTGTTCAGAAATTTTATTATTAATTAGTAGGTACTTTTAAAGACCAATTCTTATTGATAACCAGTTCATCAATATGGCCGGACAGATTTTCATCTTCGTATAAAACATGCATATGTGTAAACGTGGTATGATGTGTAAAAATGGCTTTATGATGCTCTGAATAAAAACCCAATATTTTTCCATGAACATTCACATCGCGCCGTTTCCAGGATTGTTCCAAATGATCATCATGGCTGCCACCCGGTTCTGGAGATGAAATGATATGCCAATTCATTAATTCAAATTCACCTTCAATTATAAATGGGAACGGTTTATTTGTATCTAACCTCATTTCATCCGCATGTGTTTTTATTATTTTATCAATCGTTCCACTAACAGCCTGTTCGCCAATGACTGTTTCAGTCCAGGATTGAACTCGTGAAGTAACCAGCAAAAGTGCTTTGTCATTTTCTGTAACATCCATTTGAATTTTCGGATTCTGATCTACTTCTGCACGAGTAATGAGAATTTCACTATCCATAATAATGATTTCACCATCCAAGTTTTCCATGGCGCCCAATCCAAATATATGTTCATTTTTTAATACATCACCCAGATTAACAATCCCTTCTCGAGCGTCACCATGCATGATTTTTTTCAATTCACCATGTACCATAACGTCAGGTTGGATTTGTTTTTCACAGCCAACCATAAACATAATCGTAATGAAGGACGTTAAAATAAATTGATTTTTATCCTGTGACCACAGGATTAATTTGCTCATGAAAACCCCGAAGGTGCACCACAAGAATTTGCAGGTGCGGCTGAATGTCCGTTTGTTGAAATACTCGGAGCAGACAACAACCGTTTTGATTTTTTTTCATTACAATACGGGCATTTTATTTCCGAATCATCTGTAGAATATGATACCAACTCATCAAATTGGTTTCCGCACGATTCACATTTATAATCATAAACAGGCATGATTAGTGCTCACTTTCATATTTTTCTGATTTTTTATTTTCAATTATTTTTTGCTCAACCTGAGGACGGGAAGTGTGTCATGTAGGAATGCCCATTTTAGGAAATATTACACGATTGATAAAATACCATCCAGCTAAAATAATTATGGCTGTTAATACATCACTCATATTGCATCCACCGCTGATTTTAGCCAGTCATTCACCTGCCCTGCCAATTCATCTAAATCATCACGCCCGGTGACTGATAGCATTTTTTTAGCATTGATTGCTGAAAGGGTCACCGTACCGTCTTCATTCTCCCAAATAGTGACATTACAGGGCAACAGTAGACCAATCTCCAATTCTTCAGATAATGCTTTAAATGCTGTCGGCGGATGGCATGCACCCAATATTTTATACCGACGAAAATCTTCATTCAATTTTTTCTTCAATGTTTCATGCACTACTATTTCAGTTAATATGCCAAATCCTTGATCATGAAGTGATTTTCTGATTCCAATTTCCACTTCATCAAACGGCTTATCAATAATTTTTTGGTAACCATATTCCATATTTAATTTTCCTTATCTTTTTTACTTGGCCAGCCCCAAACAAGCCCAATTAATGCTCCATACATTGTACTGTTTAATGGTGAACTGGTAATAGCACACGTCCCACTATTGCAACCAATAAGGACATAATAAAGATATCCTACTACGGCTCCCCCGCTGATCAATAAAATCCGTTTATTCACCTGAAATAACCGCTCCTTTCCATTTATTCATTCCACCGGCCAGATTTACAGCATCAAATCCATGACTGTTCAATATATCCGTTCCTCTTTTGGAGCGGTTACCACTTCGGCAATAAACAACAATTTTTTTATCTTTATACTTCGATAACTCATTGATCCGACTTTCTAGTTCCTGTATTGGAATAATGGGTGTATTCGGTATTGATTTTGCACGGTGTTCATTTAGTGTTCTTACATCCAGCAATACACAATTTTCATAACCATAAAGTTCAACTCCTTGTACAGATTCAATGGTGGGTGTTCCTAAATCTTTTTCACTTAAAGAATTAAATGCAACCGTTCCAAATAATCCGATAATGACTATGATAATTATAATTTTCATTTATTTTTTTCCAATTCTAATGATTTATATAATCTGTTTTCTACGTCTTGTGGAAGATCAGAATTAACATCAATATTTTTAATCAAATCAATCGTTTGTTTAACACTATCTACGTAAATATGACAATCAGGGCATTCCTTCATATGAAGTTCAACTTCTTTAATGATTTGAGCATCCACGTTTTCTCCCAGTTGTTTGTGTACGAGTTGAATAATTTCATCTTCTTTTTTATGGATATGTTTCATCATGCGTTTGCTTCAATACAATGAAAATTTTTCGCCATTTTATCTCGAAGAAAAAGCCTAGATCTCATGAGACGAACTTTAACATTCGCTTCCGTTAAATCAAGCATTTTAGCCGTTCTTTTAATAGACATGCCTTCTAAATCTCTCAATACAAATACTGCTCTATATGATTCAGGTAATTCAGTTAAAGCAGCTTTCATACATGATTGGATAGACTGATCTTTCCACATTTGATCCACTTCTTCTGGCCACGTAAGAATTTGACTTCCGGTTAGTGGCTCATAATCCAGATCATTCAAGTCCTTATGGGATTGCCATTTCTGATTATCACGTAATTTTCCAAGAGCAACATTCGTGGCAATTCGATAAAGCCATGTAGACAGAGCAGACTTCCCGGCAAACATATTCAATTTTTGAACCATAGTCAAAAAAGTTTCCTGCAATACATCCTCAGCTTCAGATTCATTTTGCATGAGTCGTAACCCTACATTATAAATCGCTGATGAGTGTTTCTTAACTAATTTCGCCAATGCTTGCGAATCGCCGTTTTTTGCCTGTTTTATTAATTCTATTTCAGATTGATCCAAGTTTTAATTTGTCGCTAAATAATAGTCTAGTTTTTCAACCAGCGTTTGTTTTGGAACAACTCCAACG
>JACNLB010000074.1 GCA_014381755.1 Fidelibacterota bacterium
AGACTTCAATAAAGATAAGAGATGCAGCTAGTCATGGAGATCTTAAGGAAAATGCAGAATACCACGCTGCCAGAGAGGAGCAAAGTTTAATAGTACGTAAGAAACAATTGATGCAGTCCCATGCGCCATTCCGGTTCATCCAGAAAAGCGAAATTGAAACCGACGAGGTAGGATTTGGCAATAAGGTTACAATCCACGAAGAGGGCAAAGATGAAGCTGAAGACTATTACCTGTTAGGTCCAATCGAATTTGAGTTGGATCTTTATCCCATGATTGTAACCTACCATTCACCTTTTGGTCGAGCCATAGTTGGGAAAAAGATTGATGAATATTTTACGCTTGAAATCAAGGGCAAAGAGACGAAGTTCACAATTACTGCAATTGAAAAGATTTCTGCAGAATGATAATCAACACTATCAGACACTTACTTTCTCTCAAAATCTAATAGTGTAAAAATGCGTATTTTCGACCGCTAAATTTATGCCATTGTAGCTTCCTCCTGCATCCGCAGGCTGGCGGATTACGGCGGACAGGCAGCTTTATTAAAAATTATGCCGGTGTAACTCAGCTGGTAGAGTAGATCATTCGTAATGATCAAGTCGCTGGTTCAAATCCAGTCACCGGCTCTACAATCAAATATCTTTGTCGGGATAATGCGTAGTTCAGCGGTTCCCTGCCCGTAGGAACGAAGGCGGGGATTCTCCTCATTGGCTCTTTTATTTATTATTGCTAAATATACTATATATATGGTATTATTTATATACCGTTATGCTATAAGGAGTGAATTATGCCAGACATTTTAATAAAAAAAATACCATCTGTGCTACATAGTGAAATAAAAAACCAAGCCAAAAAGCATCATCGTAGCATGAATAAGGAAATTATTACCATTTTGGAAAATGTTCTTTTAAACGGCGATTATAAAATCGAATTACCAGCTCCCCTCTCTGTCTCTGAACCCATTGATGAAGATTTTATTAACCAGGCTAAAAGATCTGGGCGTGAATGATTGTAGTTGATACAAATGTTATCGCATATCTTATGATAAAGGGTGAGTTTACAGATGATGCAAATTATGTCTATAAAAAAGATTCTGATTGGATTGCGCCAAATTTATGGAAGCACGAATTTTTAAATGTATTAACCACTCTAGTCAATACAAAGCGCGCTGAATTAAATAATGTGATTTCATATTTTAAAATAACGAATAAATTCTTTCCCAAACTTGGGAAAGAATCAAATTATGAACATGTTATAACTCTATCTGCCAAACATAAAATAAGTGCTTATGATGCTCAATTTGTATCCTTGGCAATGAATTTAGATATACCCTTAATTACACAGGATAAACACCTTTTAGGTAAATTCCCCGATATTTCTCAAACAATGAATCAATTTATTTCTTAAAATTAGGGAATGAGCTTGATGCAATGTGAATTAGTATTCCAATGAAATTCCAATTCTTTTCTATAGAATAATCCTTCTTTAAAATCGATATGACCTGATCTGTTGGGGCGCATCGTTAAATCATCTTTCAAAAAAACCTTGGTTTATATTGAAGATATGTGCTACACTATACCGTAACACTAAACCACATTCTTATGAATTTAGACTTTTCAGACAAAATGCCCATTTATTTTCAAATCGCAGATTTGATTCGCCACGCTATTCTTTCGGGAGATTTGCCGGAAGGAGAATCCATTCCATCCGTACGAAAAATGGCCGTGGATTACAATATCAATCACCAAACAATTCTCAAAGCGACTCAAATTATTATCAACGAAGGATTAATCGAGAAAAAGCGAGGACAAGGAATGTTTGTAAAATCCGGAGCTGTGGAAAAATTGCAGAAAAAAGAAACGGGATCGTTTTTAGAAAAAGAAATACCCGATTTTATCCGACGGGCAAAGGCGTTGAATATGAGTCAATCGGAAATCATCAATAAAATTAAAAAACAATTCGAGGAATAACATGAATAGTTTAGTCCAATTAAATAATGTAAATAAACAATACGGTAGTACAAGAGCATTGGATGGTGTCACTTTAGAAATCCCGGCCGGACGAATTGTGGGGCTTGTGGGTCCCAACGGCGCCGGAAAAACCACGATGTTGCGGGCGCTCACCGGGCTCATTGATTACGAAGGCGATATTTCCATCCTTGGTGTAGAACCGAAAAATGACCGCCCCCAGCTCATGAATAAAACGGGCGTCATTCATGATATTCCCGTACTGCCGCCGTGGATGACCGTAGCCCAAGTTCTGCAATTTCAAGGAGAAATTCACACCGGTTTTCATCGGGACCAATGCAAAGCGATGTTAAAAACGACGGAAATTACTTTCGATAAGAAAATTAAGCACTTATCCAAAGGGATGAAGACGCAGCTTCACCTTGCTGTGGTTCTTTCCACCGATACGCAATTACTTATTTTGGACGAGCCCACCCACGGACTGGATATTCTGTTTCGCAAACGGCTTTATACGGCCGTGCTGGAAGATTATTTTGACGAAACAAAATCCGTCCTTATTTCTACTCATCAAGTGGAAGAAGTGGAGCATATTCTTACCGATGTCATTTTCATCAATCACGGGAAAGTGGTGAAGTATGAATCTATGGAAACTCTCAACGAAAAATATGTATTGCTGACGGTAAACAAGGAAGAGGCTGAAAAAGCACAGGAGTTCAATCCGTTGACGGAAAATTCCATGCTGGGAAAGAAAATCTTTTTACTGAAAAATCCTGACAGGGGAAAAATTGAAAAATTGGGGGAAATATCTACGCCGTCTGTGTCGGATATTTTCATGGGACTTATGGGAGGTGCATCATGAATCATTTTATAGCCTTACTCAAACGAGAATATTGGGAATGGAAGCGAGTGGTTTTCTGGACCGTGGGCGTATTTTCATTTTTATTGCTTTTGACGCTTATTCCATTAAACAGAATGAACACATTCATGCAGGACAAAATCAGGCATGAAATTGAAAAGAATGATAACAACGACGAAGCTAAATCTGAAATAAAATCATTTTTAAATGAAATGGGGCGAACCGAAGAAGAGGCAGACAGTCTTATCTCTATGTTGACAGAAATGCAAAATTCATCTGCAAAATATTCATTAGAGATGTCAGAGAAAATAGAAACCCAAATAAAAGAAAAAGCAAAACAAACATTTTTATTAAATCCAAATATTGTTATCAAACCATACAGCTACGGAATTTTAGCCGGATTTTCCATGATTCAATTATTTGTCTTGTTTATCGGTCTGTTTTATTTTTCCGATTCTCTCTACAAAGAACGATCGAATAACAGCACTTTCTTTTACCGCAGTTTGCCAATCAACGACAATTGGATTTTATTTTCCAAACTGAAAGCCGGCAGTGTGGGAATTATCGGACTCACCGTTACCATGCTTATTATTCTTTTAGCCTATTCACACATTGCCATCATGACCGTCAGCGGAGATATTTGGGACATCATTTCCGGTCCGTTGAGTCAAATCAATATGATAGATTTATTTTTTGATTTGATTGTATATCAAGTCGTCGCCTTGATTTGGATGAGTCCGCTTATTTTATTTTTGATGCTGGTGTCCGCCACGGTGAAGAACCGCCCCCTCATTGTGGGTGTTGGCGTACCGATTTTAATCAGCATCACGCTCACGGTTATTTACGGAGAAAATGCCTTTGTTATGCAAATCGGTGATATTTTCGGTGCTATCGCAATTATGATAACAGAACAAAATTTAATCGGCGAAATGACCGTCGCTCCTGAATCCGGCGTGGATTTATTCGGTTCATTTTTTAGTGATGTGTTTTCCACACGGACGCTGGGTTCGCTTATCGTCAGCGGACTGTTTTACATTGCCACGTGGAAAATGTATCGGAAGAATATAACGACGAATTGATGCCAAGATATTAAGATGGATGTAAACAAAAACAAGTCGTCATGCGTATTTCTTTTAAAGAAGTAATGAAAAGCTTAATTCAATCAATAATAAACAAAACAAAGGAACATAAAATGAGAATATTCATAATAACGATGTTGAGTTTAATTGTAGTAAATATTGGCACATCCAAATCATACACAGTTAAAAAGTCTGCCCATTCTTTGGAAATAAGTCAAGCGGTCAAAACCATTGAACCACCGACAGGAAAGGCAGTGATTTACATTGGGCAATTCTATAACCACTTTGTTCATGAACAAACAGCATCCAAAATATCTGTTGACGGGAAATTTATCGGAAACGTTGGTAACAAATCATTTGTGTATGTTGTCGTAGAACCGGGGAAACATGTTATCACTGTCGAAGGGCTTTTGAAAGGTCGAGAAATTGTGAACGCCGAAGCAGGAGAAAAATATTATGTGGGGCAAAATAGGCTAATTGGTATTTTTCCGTGGTTTGGATATGGTCTGTCTCAAATTAAAGAATTAACGGAATTACATTTTTTTGATGAATGTCAGTTGAGTGCTGATTGTGTAATTTTGTTTTGAAATAACCAAAATTAATGTTTGCGTAATTTACCATTATTGGTATATTACGTATATGAAATATGAAGCATTAATTCAACAATTTACAATGAGGCCATGGATTGAAACGCAGGAAGTGGCAATGTGGTTTGACGAACCGTTACCTCAAATTCAAGCTCGACTTTCCCGGTGGGTTCAGAAAGGGAAATTAATCCGCTTGAAGAAAGGGAAATATGTATTGCCGGAATTGTACAGAAAAAACACAATTTCACCTTACGCCATTTCTAATGAATTGGTTGGTCCGTCTTACGTCAGTTTGGAAACCGCTCTTGAATATTATGGAATGATTCCCGAGCGCGTGGTATCCATTCAAGGAATTACACCCCGCCAAACAAACGCATGGCAAAATGAGTTTGGACATTTTTCCTATCATCATATTAAACAAGAACGGTTTTTCGGTTATGATAAAGTTCAACTTTCTGATGATGAATCCTTTTTATGTGCTACTCCGGAAAAAGCCTTGATTGACCTCTTTTATTTTGGAAAAGGAGAATGGAATAAAGCCCGAATTATTGAAATGCGGTTTCAAAATACAGGGAAAATTAATGTGAAAACATTGCAGAAGTTGGGAATGAAGATGAATAGCAAAAAAGTAAGTAACGCAATCCAAGTGTTTTCAAAAATCCGGAGTGAATTATGAAAGACCAAGCGGTTGCCATTGCAAAAAGTAAAACGGATATCCGTGAGGCAAAGAACGAATTGCGTGAATATTTACAGCATGTGATTTTACGGAAAATGTTTGAACTTAACATGAACCGGGATTTGGTTTTCCATGGCGGAACTGCTTTGCGAATTATTCACAGTTTAGGGCGATTTTCTGAAGACCTTGATTTTCATGTTCTAAATCCTGAAACGCAATTTGATTTTGAGAAGTCCATTCTAAAAATCATTAGAGAACTAAAACTAAACGGATACATCACAACAGTCAAAATGAACACAACAAAAACAGTCCAAAGCGCATTGATTAAATTTTCGGGATTATTATTTGAAGCAAATTTATCGCCCTTGCCGGCAGAAAATATTCGTATCAAAGTAGATGTTGATACCCATCCGCCATGGGGGTTTTCTACAGATAAAACTATGGTAAATACTTATTTCCCTTTTTCGGTTCTTCATCATGACAAAGAATCATTTTTCGCCGGGAAATGTCATGCTGTTTTTCAGAGACAATACACCAAAGGCAGAGATTATTTTGACTTGCTGTTTTATTTGTCTCGTTGGACTGAAATTCAACCAAACTTTATTTATTTAAATAATTGTCTTGGTCAATCCGGTTATTCCGGACCTCCGTTTTCTGCGGCAAACTGGAAGAAATTATTCCTTGAAAAATTACAACATGTGGATTGGGAATTCGTTCAAAGCGATGTGAAGCCCTTTGTGGGTTCTTTAGCTGACATGCAATTATTATCTTACGACACGTTTGAACGTTTGTTGAACGAAGATTGAACATAAATTCAGTTTTATCCGTTTGTAAACGTTTTAATCGTTTCAATAGTATTTATTGACTGAAGCTGTTTAAAAAACTATGAAAAAACCATTCTTAATAATATTTATACTTGTGTTTTCAGGCTGCGTTTCTCTTGGGACACTTTCTACTTCTGACAACGGAAAGATATTATTAAAAAAAGAAGGAATTTGGAAAATTGATGAGCCGGAACTTTTAAATCAAAACCATACATCCATTTCATTTTTAGATAATGGAAATGTGTATATCTGGAAAGGAAACGGGAAAGAAATTGTAGGGTTTAATAAAAAAGGGAAAAAGATTTTTGATACAAACCCCGATATATTTTACCATCACATGGGTGAATTGCATTTATTTATGGATAATAAAATTATTGGAGAATATTTTTCTAACAATGAAGATTTTAGGCTCGATGTTGGTTTTCTCATTTTTGAAGAAAATGGAAAAATAGATAATCAATGGTATTGGGATTTTAGAGAAAGTCAAAAATATTCACCTTATGGTCATAATATTCATCTACTTTCAGATAGTCTATTGATTGTTTCCGGACATGGATGGGTCGGTAAAAAGCAAATGCTTTTTGGTAAGTTTAAATACCCCGAAACAGATTTCTTGACACTTGGGGGTTCAATTGGTCCCGGGTATGATGGAGGCGGAATGTTTTGGACTTTTTCTAAATCCGTCGTTGTGGACAGCAGTCTGTTTTATATTGTGGCAACATCCCCGTTTGTAAGAGAATTGAATCTTGATTTGGAATTTGCCGGCAATAAAGGTGTCCAAGGTAAACACTATAAATTTGGTGATTTAGAAAATAAACCTAATTTCGGATATTGGGATTTTGACAAAGAAGGAGAATCATTTCAAGATTGGATGATGCGTAATTCTCGAACGATTGATTTATTTCAACATGGAAACTATTCCTGTGTTTTATATCGAGAAGTCATGGAAGATGGCGATAAGTATTGGTGTCAGGTTTATTCCCGAGATTTGGAGAAATACTACGGTGAAATTCAATTGCCGGATATGCCAATAGGTCGAGATTCGAAACAATTATATTTCAGGGATTTGAGTAATACTAAACCAAGAATTTTGAAAACACGGATTCGAGTGAAATGAATAACCCGTTAAGATGAAAGGTCATCTTTATAAGATGAATTTTTACACCATTATTGTCGCAGTATTAAAAAACGATATAATTCCCAGCGTGATTGAAACCCTGACTGACAGAAATCGGCAAACCTATTTAACATTTTTCATCATGGGAGCATTTTTCATTTCCTGTGCACACGTAAACAGCCAACATGGAGAAAAAATGGAAACAAAACAAAGTAAAGATTTTACAAAAGAAATTTCCATTCTTGTGGAATCCATAAATGAGAATGATTTTACAAAATTGAATCCGTTGGTTTCTGACAATTTCAGAGTCCCGGGAATTCCCCAAGCTATGGCAATAGATGTGTTGAAACAGGTTGTAGATACATATCCGCATCATACGCTAAATTTTACAATCAAATCCATTGAACATAAAGGAAATGAGGTTTTTGTTTCCGTTTTGTTTGTTCGGAAAGAAAAAGAAATGTCCCATCTTTTAGTATTTGATGAAGTCGGCGAATTTGTAGAAATAAATCTGTTCAGCGCTCATACGGAACATACGGAAGAAATTGAACAATCAAATTTGACGGTTCCCATATTCATGCAGAGTGAGTTTGAATTACATCATAATTTGATAATCGTTTCAGCAGAGATTGACGGACAAAAAGGAAATTTTATTCTGGATAGCGGTGCGCCGGTGATGATTTTAAATAAACATCATTTTTCTCATATTGATTCGGTAAACAGTATGGGCGGTAAAGGCGTTACGGGGCGACGGATGACTTCAACGTCTATTCAAAATATGAAGCATTTTAAGTGGAACGATTATGAAATGCGGGATTTTGACGCCGTATTTCACGATTTAAGTCATTTAGAAAATGAGTTGGATATAAAAATTATAGGACTGATTTCCTATCGTGAATTGGAACATTTTGAAACCATGTTTGATTACGAGAATATGCGCTTGATGTTGTTCAAATTAGATGAAGACGGTTATACGATTGCACAAGTCCAAAGAGAAAATCCCGGTGTGGAAATACCATTTAAGATGGAAGGCCATACTCCGATATTTGAAGGGTCAATTAACGGGAAAACATACACATTTGGGTTAGACACAGGAGCCGAATTCAATTTGATGGATAAACCTTTGTTTGATTCACTTGCTAAAAATATTACTCATATTAAATTGGATACACTTATCGGAATCAGTGGAGAAGAAATAGAAACACAAATTGGATTTATTGACAAAACTGTCATCGGTGGAAATTCCTATAATAATATGAAAACTGTTTTTTCATCCACCGAACATTTGTATAAAAATGGTGAGACCAAATTAGACGGTTTATTGGGTTATGAATTTTTATCCCAACATAAAACAGCATTAAACTTTCGGAAAAAGATTTTGACGATTTATTGAGGAAAATATGAAAAAAATTATCTTTGCGGAAGTTCCAAACTTTCGCAAAGGTGAAAATGTTATGAAAAAATATATAATTCTATCATTTCTGTTAAGTAATCTGATTTTTTCGCAAAACGTCATTGAAATAGAAACAGCTACTATTGAATTTATCGGGCTGGAAAAATGGACAATCGAAATGGTGTCTGACTCCATGAAAAAATATGCTGATGGAGCGGAATTAAACCAAATCTATTGTAATTCTGTATTAGATGACGTTGGCTTTCCGTCTGCCACTGCAACTTCAGATTTTAAGGACGGCAAAATGCTTGTCATGGTTTCTTTGGTAGAACATCAATATTCGGATTTGATACAGTTTACCGATTCGCCAAAAGACACACTCCCGTTAAATGAAGAATGGAATTGGATCAATGAATATTCTCAAAAACACCCAATGGGATTTCAACTGGCATTAGCTGCTTATGGTGATTACCTGAATCGTGATTTTGAAAGTATTATGGATTTTATGGACGAATTTTCGGAAACATTGAAAAAGTTTGGTATGGAAATTGACACGACTCATTTCGGAGAATTTTGGAGCGGTTTGGAAAAACACAATAAAAAGTCAGATTTCAAAAAAGCAAAACAGATAATTCTCAATGACGCGAATTATCAGAACCGGCTTCCGGCTATTTGTGTATTGGCGAATTTTAATCACAACCCGGAAGCCTATGATTTACTGTTTCATCTCCTTCGTGGAAGAGATGTTTATATCAGCGATTTTGCAGGAAAGATATTAAAAACAATAAATAAATATCCGGTTTCAAATTTGAATTTATTTGATCATGAAGAGCATTTAATTCCATTATTGAACGGCACTAATATTGAACACTTCTTGAATGTGATGGATTTTCTGATGAATGATATTTATCGAACACGGAAAGAAACAAAATTTATCATTCAACACAGTGAAAGACTATTAACGCATTATTTAAAATCGGATTATTTTGAAAATGAGACCGTGGAGATTTTGAAAAAACTGTATGGGGAAGATTTTGAGAATAGGGATGAGTGGTTGGCATATTTACAGAAGCAGTAAGTCGTATTTGGGCGTTCAGGATTTGGGGCAGAGAAAGATTTAAAAAAAAAATAAGGGAAGTGATTGAGTCACTTCGAAATTGAAGTATGGAAAAAACATTATTGACAACTAATACTTTTCGATGTTAAGTTATTCCACTAAATATTATGTTTAGTTAATACGTGGTTTAGCAATATAGATTAATAATATTTTTAGTTATGGAGCTATTTAGTTAAGTAACTAAATACCAAAAAAGGAAGAAACATGAAATTAAATGCAGGCGGTTTAAGCTCTCTCGTTGTTGGACGAGAAAAAGAGATTGAAATATTAAAATCTTATATCAATTTTTCTCAACATACGGTAATTATGGCTCCGAGAAGATATGGCAAAACAACCTTGGCAAATAAGGTTCTGGACGAGTTAAAAAATGAATATCTCATTGTAAAAGTTGATATTTTTCAAGCAACAAATATAAAGGAGTTGTGCGAAAGATATTTAAATGCTATTTATAAGTCGGTTGGAATTGCTAATTTTTTAAACGAAGTGAAGCAATCTGTTTTATCGTTCATTGATAAATTTTCGCTGTCTTATGAAATTGAGGGCATTAAGATAGGATATGAGATATTTAGAGAGAATGATGAAAATAAGTTTATTGAGAAAACATTTAATTTCGCGAATACATTCGCAAAGTTACATAAGAAAAAGATGCTTGTATTTTTTGATGAATTCGGAGATATAGAAAAATTTGACCAGAATTTCATCAAAAAAATTCGTTCATATATGCAGACCCATGAAAACATTGTTTATCTGTTTGCAGGCTCTCAAACATCTGTGATCAACACTATATTTTTAAAAAAAGAAAATGCTTTTTTCAATTTTGCCAGTTTGATGAAAATTGGTTTTCTCGACAAAAATGAAGCAGAAAAATTTCTTAAATCAGTTAGAATTGACGGCAGGGGCTTCAATAAAAAGGTAATCGAAAGTATTTATGATATTACCAAATTTCACCCTTTTTATATGATTAAACTGATGCAGGAATCTTTTATTTCGTCTCTCCTGGAAAAAAATAAAACGATTAGGGTCACTGATGTGGATAATGCACTGAAGAAAATTTTAAATGATAATAATGCATTTTTTGAAACGACATGGCAGCAGATAAATCGCAAGAGATATAAAGGCAGCATCTATAAACAATTTTGCCAGGGAAAAACACAGATCAAAAACATTGACATAAACAGCTCGTATAAATCACAACTCATCAAAGAGTTGAAAATGGAATCCCTATTAAGTGATGAATTAAACCCAACGGATCCGTTTTTGGGATTGTGGCTGACAAAAAGAAATCAAAATGTTTAAAGTTGAAAATATGGCTATCGAATGAATAAACTCATATTAATTGCACTTTTATCTTCATTTGTATTCGGACAAAGCTTATTTGAAAAAGCTATTGTAAAAGCTCTTGTAAAATTTGAGCCCTCTATGAAAAAGGCAAATGAGCGATTGAATGAAAGTAACGGAAAAAAGGCTGTTTTATCATATCAAGATTTTGATGGGAATGAACATTCCATTGATGAATATCTTGGGAAAGTGGTTTTGGTTGATATGTGGGTGCGATTATAGATTTATTGAAGATTAATTAAAAACAATAATAAGCAGTTTATTAAAGCGTTCAATTGCGGAGAAATACTTCAATCTATCGAAGGTTTTCCAGTGAATCGTATCTCAATTATTATTATGTAATTATGATATAATATTGTAGATTATCATGATATTAATAGGAATATTAGCATGATATACAGATTTATCACGGAAAAATTAATAGACACATTGCAATCTCGCCCAGTGGTATTTTTGAATGGCCCACGCCAAGTTGGAAAATCCACCCTCGTTCAATGGCTGGCAAAAAATAAACATCAGGCAGAATATTATACGTTGGATGATATGAATGTTTTATCAGCGATACAATCAGATCCCGTTGGATTTATATCCGGTTTAAATGGCCCCGTAATTTTGGATGAAATTCAACGGGCACCCAATTTATTTTTATCCATTAAAGCTGCAGTCGATTCAGATAGAAGCCCTGGGCGATTTTTACTTACGGGTTCTTCTCATTTGATGACGCTCCCAAAATTATCGGATGCACTTGTAGGCAGAATGTCTATTCTTCCACTGCTCCCCTTATCTGCGGGAGAAATAAAGAAAAACAAACTTAATTTAGTTGATCATCTATTTTCAAATGAACCGATAAACGAAATGAATTCATCTGTTTCTTTGGATAAAATTGAAAAAGCAGTCTTTCTGGGTGGTTTTCCTGAAGTCGTTGGAATAAAAAATCAAGCTCGCCGTTCGGATTGGTTTAATGATTATTTAAATACCATCATTCAACGAGATGTGCGAGATATATCCAATATTGTGGGGTTAGCAGAATTACCGAAATTACTCCGTCTTTTGGCAAATCAGTCAGGTCAGCTATTTAATTTGGCAAATTTGTCTCGAAAAACGGGTATAGAACAAAAAACAATAAAACGATATGTCTCTTTACTTGAATCGGTTTTTATAATTTGCTCATTACCCGCTTGGTCTACCAATATGGGAAAACGACTCATTAAAACACCAAAAGTATATTTTAATGATACCGGTTTATTAGCTCATCTTCTTGATGTATCATTTGGAAAATATCCTCCCCACATCATAGGATATATTTTGGAAAACTATGTTTTGCTGGAATTAATGAAAATGAGTTCCTGGTCTGCTCACAAGATTAATTTTTATTATTACAGGACATCAAATGGCGTTGAAGTTGATATTGTCATGGAAGATGCTCAAGGTAAAATAGTGGCTATTGAAGTTAAACGCAGTTCAACAATCAATATTCAAGATTCTCGTGGAATCATGGATTTGCAAACTTTTCATGCTGATGCATTTCACCGTGGTGTGATTTTCTATTCAGGCGAAAAAGTGATTCCTTTTGATAAAAATATTCATGCCATACCCACTGGAAATTTTCTTGGAGGAAAATCAAATTAGAAAAAAATTAATCTTTCTTTTGACTTACTTATTGTCCAGTGGCTGCATGTACTACAATTCTATTTACATCCAATCCAAACTCCCAGAATTAAAATGGACCCTCATCCCCGGCGGTACATTCATGATGGGTGATTTTGCCAATCAATCCAATAAGGACGCTCTTCCATTACATGAAGTATCTCTTCCCTCCTTTTATATGAATACATACGAAATCACCTATGCGCAATATGACATTTACGCTGAATTGAAAAATGTCCCTAAACCGGATGATGAGGGTTTTGGTCGGGAAGATCGAGCTGTTGCCATGGTCACCTGGGAAGAGGCAAAAACCTTTTGTGAATGTTATGGAGCCCGTTTGCCCACTGAAGCAGAATGGGAATATGCAGCCCGTGACGGTGGAAAGGATATTTTGTACTACGGAACAAATTTCAAACATCGCATCAATGAATACGTTCGCCATGAAACAAATTCAGTTGGGTATTCATTCTATGTGGGGAGTAAAAAACCAAACGAATTGGGTTTATACGATATGGGCGGAAATGTCTATGAATGGATTGGCGATTTTTATCCACAATATCCCGATTCCGGAGCATCTCCAATTTGGGCGGATTATTCCTGGTATGAATTACGTATCGTTCGCGGCGGAAGTTTCTGGTCCCCACCATGGCCGGCTTACCAGCGGATTGGAATGTTATTTGATGAACCCTATTCTCAAACCGGTTTCAGGTGCGTAAAAGAAATTGAATAGTTTTGTTTCTCACAATTATCAGAAGTAAACACTTCAAAGCTATTTTTACAATTCCCGAATTTTTCTATTTATTAATAATGTTTGCCAATCCATTGATTGATGAATACAGGCAATAATAAAAATAGCATTCTCTTTCTTTATATATAACATTCGAGCCGGATCTACAAGTACCTGACGTACAGGTAAGATTGAATCAAGAGCATATCCTATTTCAGGATATTTAGAAATATTTCTTCTCATTTTTTCTATTGATTCAACAAACTCTTTAGCTGACTTTGGATTTTTATCAGATAAATATTCAACCAGATCTAATAGATCATGCCTGGCTGAATCCGCCCAGATTATGTTGATCATTACAGTCTATTTTAACCGTTTTCGGGCTGCTTTAATAACATCAGTATGTGAATGAGTTTTGCCTGATTTAATTTCAGTAATTCCTTTTTGTACAAGTTCCAAAAGCCCTTGCATATCGTGACGATTTTCATATGTTTTTACATCTTCTAATATGGCTGCCGGTAAACCATTTTGCGTTATAATTACCGGTCTGCCCGTGGATTGAAGTTGTTCTAAAACATCATTTGTATGTTTTTTAAAATAACTAATAGGCTTGATATCTTCACTGATTTTCATAATTGTCTCCTTAAAATAATAACCATATATAGATCAAATTTAATCTATATTAAATTTATATATGATGTTTATTTAATGTTTTTTCGTATAAAGAATTAAACTATAATTTGCGAATCGTTTTCGATTAGCTTCGGGTAAAAAACCATGGATATAGCGGTGAGAAATAATATTTAAACCAGCTTTTTTTACGTCATCACATAGCCGGTTGTAGCCATATTTTCGAACGTGTACATTTATAAATTTTCCCCGACCCCAATTTAGTATATTTTCAAAAACAGCTGCATCGCCTCGAATTCGTTCCATAGGAACACTTAATGCTAAAATCCCGTCATCCGACAAAAGGGATTTAACATCTTTAAGCAAATGAACCGGATTATCCACATGTTCCAAAACGTGCATCAGTGTTACAGCATTGAATTTCCCTTTATTCTCCTTATAGAACCCGTTACGGATATGATGAAATTTATTTTGTTGAAATAGTGCTCTGTTTCGCTCAACAGAATCAAGATGAATGTCGGCACCATGAATACGGTCATGTCCAAAACGATTGGATAATATTTCTACCATATGACCGGTGGAACTCCCCATGTCTAATATATGACCACCGTTAACGTTCGAATGAATGAAGTCGGTAATCTGATCCATTTCCCATTGCTTGTAACGCATGATCTTCCGTCCAAACAATACTTTTGCCTTTATCGTATATTGATAGGGCAAATTGTATATAGATCGATAATTATTTCTTATTACATCGTTCAATAAATTGCCTATGGTTGCCTATTTGAAGTAATTACTGCTGCTACACAGATGGGAGTGTACCTATTCTACACTGATTAAATCCACTTCAAAAATAAGAACAGAATTCGGTGGAATTACCCCCATATCTTGATTGCCATACCCTAATTCAGGCGGGATAGTCAATTTCCGCTTTTCGCCAATTTTCATTCCCAATACACCTTGATCCCAACCAGAAATAACCTGACCCGCTCCCAGCGTAAAGCGAAAAGGCTCTCTTCCCGGTTTAAGTGAAGAATCAAACACATTTCCGTTTTCCAGTGTACCAGTATAATTCACAGTGACAATACTATGCTGTTCAGCAACCGCACCGTCCCCTTCAGCAAGCGTTTCTATTATTAGTCCATTTTTCATGATAGTCCTTTCATTTTGACAGCCTGACATAATTATATAGCAGCCTATAAGTATTAAAAGTCGTTTTGTGTATATAAGCATTTTTTAAGCGTAATTTCCGCTGGAGTTTACAGCAGACTATGGCAAAAACAGAAAATATGTTTTCATCTAATCACCTTCCGCCACTGGCTGATCGTATTCGGCCAGCCACAATTGATGAATTTATCGGACAAAACCATTTGGTAGATAAAGACCGCATTATTGCTAAAACACTCCAACAGAAAAAACCATTCTCCATGATTTTTTGGGGTCCGCCGGGATCGGGTAAAACAACATTGGCTCGGATTATAGCTAAATCAACCGAAGCTGTTTTTCATGAACTTTCCGCAGTCTCCAGTGGCGTGAAGGATTTGCGGACTATAATTTCAAAAGGTAAAACAAATCTGGAAATCGGTAAATCAACCATTCTTTTTATTGATGAAATTCATCGCTTCAGCAAATCCCAGCAGGATGCATTACTCCACGCCGTTGAAGAAGGAATACTAACGCTCATTGGCGCTACAACGGAAAATCCATCGTTTGAAGTGATCAGTCCCCTCCTTTCCCGCTGCAGAACGTTAACGCTAAAACCCTTATCAGATGATCATTTAAGAACTGTCTTAAACAGGGCATTTGATATGGACATCCTTCTGGCAAAAAACAATGTTGCAATAGAAAATGATGTAAAAGAAAAGCTTGTTCATTCTGCCGGCGGAGATGCACGGAAATTGCTCAATACACTGGAAGTGGCGATTAGTTTAATAAATGAAGCCGGTAACATTACAGATGACATTTTGCAGGAAGCTCTGCAAAGCAAAACGCAACTCTATGACAAAACAGGTGATTACCATTATGACACTATCAGCGCATTTATAAAATCTGTGCGAGGCAGCGATCCCGATGCGGCTGTGTATTGGCTGGCCGTCATGCTGGAAGGCGGAGAAAAACCTGAATTTGTTGCACGTCGATTGGTAATATTAGCATCTGAAGATATCGGCAATGCTGACCCGCAAGGATTAACAATCGCCACATCCGGATTCCAAGCAGTGCACATGATCGGCATGCCGGAAGCTGCTCTAATTTTATCCCAAGTTACGATATACTTGGCAAGCGCTCCGAAATCCAACGCGTCTTATTGGGCTATAAATAATGCCATGAAGAAATTGAAAGAGGATGGGACACCGGGAGTGCCTTTGCATCTGCGAAATGCCCCCACCGGACTTATGAAAGATTTAGATTACGGCAAGGATTATAAATACCCTCACAGCCATTCAGACCATTTTATTGATGAAAACTATTTCCCGGAAAATGTACAGGAAACTTTTTATAAACCAACTCATTTAGGTTATGAAGAATTTATTTCTAAACGATTAAAAAAATGCTGGCCGAAACGATATAAGTGAGTGGTAGAGTGGTAACTGATGAGTGGTATGGAGTGGGTCAACTGTGTTGATAGTGCATAGACACAGACAAGGATTACAATCTCAATTTATTTCGGGGCAAAAATGCGGTCTGTTAAAACGGTAGAATCATGAAGTGTAATAATAATATCAAAGTATGTTTCCTTATTTAGGAAGGTATTTACTAACCTGATGAAATCATTATTACGTCAAACAAGTATTTTTCTTATTCCCTTCACTTGTCTTTTCGCTCAAGATAATCGTTTGCGTCTGCAGCAGGCCGATCTCCTAGAAAATAAAAATGTAAACGGCCAGTCCACGCAATTCTTAACAGGAAATGTTATTTTTACCAAAGGAGAAATGACCATCCGTTGTGACAATGCACGATACGTTGAACGCACCGAACAAGGTCTATTAATCGGACATGTGATTATGGATAAAGAAGGCCAAAACCTAAGGGCTGATTCCGTCCATTTTGATTCACCAAATGATATTTTCACCTGTTATAATAATGTTCACATTTGGGATGAAGATTATGATTTGACTGCCGATACTGTTATCTATTATTCAGAATTGGACAGTGGAATTGCGAATGGCAATTCAAAAATGATTCAGGAAAGTCAAACCATTACTGCCCACCATTTACGATATGCCAAAGACGAAAGTGAAGATGCTGTTTCTTACACAGCTGAACAGAATGTAACCATCGTAGAAGATGGACGTGTAGCTACGTGTGGATTAGCTATTTATGATGTGAGTCATGACAAAACATGGTTGCGCATCAAACCAAAATTGGAAGAGGAAGGCCGTATTCTGGAAGGCAGCGAAATCCAAATGAACTACGCAGAAAATGTTCTCGATTATGTTTATATCCCTGCTAAAGCGCACATCGTCAATACAGCTTCCGGTTTTCGCGAAGTCGAATTAAATGAACTCGATTCAACCATCATAAAACGGTTATCCGTCTCCTTCGATGATGATATGACCGGTTCCGCTCTAAAAGGATATTTCATGGATGGCAGTTTGGATTCTGTACGTCTGGAAGGCATGGCTACAACACTGTACCATATTTTTGAAGATTCACTGTATCAAGGTAATAATCTGGCTTCCGGTGATACGATTGTTATGTCCTTCAAGTCCGCAGACAGTGCGGAAGTCCAATTGGATAATATCCATGTTTCAGGCGGATCTCGCGGTGTATTTACTCCCGATTCATCTAACAAGGATATGGATGCACCGATTACCTATACATCTGATGAAATTCTATACGATATGCAAACAGAAAAAACAGATTTAACGGGTGATGCAAATATCAAATACACCGATGTGGATTTGACATCCGGATATATTAATGTGGATTGGAACGGAAATTTGCTCAAGGCATTTCCCACACCTCCGGCAGATTCAACTGTGGAATATAAAAAACCCACTATTGTTGAACGGGGCCGGGATCCCATGGTGGGCGATACTTTGGTCTATAATTTGAAATCACGAAAAGGACGGATTAAGGAAGGACGATCCAAAGCAGATGATGGTTATTATACTGGGAATGAAATCCGCAATAATGACAAAAGAATATATTATATCGAGAATAGTTCTTATACCACCTGTGACCTGGAAACTCCCCATTTTCATTTTGAAAGCACCAACATGAAGATCATAAATCAAGACAAAGTCATTGCTCGGCCTATTGTACTATATATCAGTCGAATTCCCATTATAGCATTACCTTTCGGTATTTTTCCTCACAAGAGCGGCGGACGCCATTCCGGCTGGATTATGCCCGGTTATGGTGAAAATAGTGTCCGCGGTCAGTACATTAATAATTTTGGGTATTTCTGGGCACCCAGTAAATATTGGGGATCAAAGTTTACCATGAGTTTTGGCGATCGCCAAGGTTTTGTATTCAATTTAGATAATGGATATAAAGTCAGATACAAATTTGATGGATCATTAAATTTAAAAAGCAGACAGTTACTTTCAGCAACAGATAATATTACAGACATTGGTACGGACCGCAGTACAAGTTATCAGGTTCGCTGGCAGCACACCCAACAATTGCGGCACAACCAAAATTTCAATGTGAATGCTAATTATTCCAGCAGTGGTGAATTCAGCCGTAAATATACATCAGATCCTCAAGAGCGTATGGACCTACAGCAAACGATTTCTAATGCCACATATTCCAAACGCTGGCCGTCTATCCAGGCGTCCATGAGCATGAATTTATCTTCCACAACAAATTTGATGGCAGATGATCGCATTGACTCATCATCCGTTTTTTACTCAAAACCAACCTATGATGGTATGCAAACAAATATTACAACATCTACATTACCCTCCATGAATTTTAATCTTGGCCAGCGCAACTTCTTTCCAAGCAAGGGCAGAGATCCAAAATGGTATAATAATATTACGTGGAATTATAATTCATCATTGACTAACAAAGAACGTTTATACTATGAATCAGACGAAACGATTATTGATGATACGACGAGTGTTTACTATTGGAATGATGAAAAGCAAAATTTCAGTGATAATGTTATGCGCCATTCATTATCACTTAATTCACCTACAAAAATCTTTCGCTATATTACGTTTAATCCTAACGCCAGCTTTAAATCAGATTGGGTTAACAGAACATTTTCAGGAAGGTTGGACAGTACAACAAACACTATTCTAACGACAGAAATCCCCGGTTTTGCCACTCGAACTACGGGAAGTTTTGGAGCATCTATTAATACGCAAATCTATGGGCTGTTTCCATTCAATATCGGAAATTTGATTGCAGTGCGTCACGTGGTTTCTCCATCAATTGGATATTCATTCAAGCCGGATTTTTCGCAACCGGTATTTGGTTCTGACTTGGGGTATTTCGAAACATTCGAGGATACATCAGGGAATGCACTTTACCACGATCGCTTCAGCGGTACCATGGCCGGCGGAACATCACGGAACGAATCCCAATCAATGAATTTTAGTGTAAACAATAATTTTCAGGCTAAAATCAAAGAAGGTGATAAGGAAAAAATTATCAACCTGTTTTCCTGGAGAATGGGAACGAGCTATAATTTTGTCGCAGATGAATTCCGTCTAAAGAATCTATCTTCTACCATCCGTTCAAAGGTGGGTCAGTCAAGCGTTGATTTACGAATGACCCATGATTTTTATGAATATGACAACAAATTGAACCAACGTGTTAATGAAATCAGACGAACTGAAAAGGGTTTGCCTTTTCCTCGCTTAACCCGTGTGGACTTATCAACCGGTTTTCAACTATCCGGTCAGCGAATGGGTATAAAAAGTGAAACAGCAGATACAACGGATCTTCAAGATAGCCTGGCAACTGTTTCTCCTTTAGCAAAAAACAGCAATGGCTCAAAAGGTAAACTTTGGAGTACACGATTCAGTTTAGGCTATTCGTTGCAGAAAAGTAATCCTTCACTGTCTAATGAAACATTCTGGTTAAATACCAATTCCACTTTTAATGTAACCCAAAAATGGCGAGTGGGATATTCGGCACGTTTTGACTTGATGGAAAATGATCTCATCAGTCACCGCTTTACCATTTATCGTGACCTACACTGTTGGGAATTGGCGTTGGATTGGACACCGAGCGGATATGCAAACGGATTTTATCTGCGCATAAATGTAAAATCGCCTACATTGAAAGATTTACAAATTGAATCCCGAGGCGGATTTAATCGAATCGTGCCGTATTAATTCTTTTTTCCTATTTTCTGCAATGGGATACCCAAAAAAGTATTAGGCAAGTGTATATAGTTTAACCTGTCGTTAATAATACCTTCTCTATTCTTTTTCTCTTGATAGAAAAAGAACCAAAAAGATCAAGGCTGGACTATATTTGCTAAAACTTCAGCCAGTTTTACTAAAAGAAAAAAACTCGTCTGCGTATACCTATATTTATTTTATCTGCTATGATAAAATACAGACTTCAAACAGTTTTTCTTTTTTAACGTAAAACTGTCCTCGTTTCTTAACGCAAATAAACGTCAGGCCTCTTTTGTCGCCTTTGAAAATTTAATTATCAAAATCAAGACAATGTTGAGGATTAGAATGATTTTCTGTTTGTCGCGACCGTAGCTTTAGCGTAGGCGGGTTTGAGTCTCGCTCGCCGGTTGGCGGATCGGGGCGAGTTTAAATCATTCCCGAAACATTGGCGATGATTGATAAAATTTTCAACAGCGACTGTTTCTTTTGTAGCCGTTTTCTTTGCGTCAAAGAAAATGGCGTGAGACGCCTTTTTCTATCCTACAAACATACTAGAAAACCACCTTTTGCTCATTGGAACAACAGAAAAAGTTATAGATTAAGTGTATATAGTTTAACCTATCGTTAATAATACCTTCTCTATTCTTTTTCTCTTGATAGAAAAAGAACCAAAAAGATCAAGGCTGGACTATATTTGCTAAAACTTCAGCCAGTTTTACTAAAAGAAAAAAACTCGTCTGCGTATACCTATATTTATTTTATCTGCTATGATAAAATACAGACTTCAAACAGTTTTTCTTTTTTAACGTAAAACTGTCCTCGTTTCTTAACGCAAATAAACGTCAGGCCTCTTTTGTCGCCGTTTTCTTTGCGTCAAAGAAAATGGCGTGAGACGCCTTTTTCTATCCTACAAACATACTAGAAAACCACCTTTTGCTCATTGGGGCACCCATATCTCGATTTCTGCCCCTGTATTTTACAAATTGAATCCCGAGGCGGATTTAATCGTATCGTACCTTACTAACCTTATGCACCTGCTTTGTAATTGTGTGAAGGAGTCAATTTAATATTTGGATTACTTATAACGATAAAACGTAAATATGTAAAACGTAATGTTCTCCTAATTAAATATTTACGTTTTACATAATTACATATTGTGCAATGATTCCTTTTTCCGTAATTATTAATGATACTCAATTTAGTGAGTACTTTTTTCTTTTGAATTATTTAGGTTAATTCTTTTTTCATTCTCTAACAAAATCATCGCAAATTCAGAGATGGAAAAAACGGATTTTAAGTACTGTCCCGAGTGCCAAGCAGAATATAAACCCAATATTGAGATTTGTACCGACTGCAATGTGTCTCTCGTTGATACACACCCATTTGACAAACCTTTAGAAGAAATTACATGGATTAAAATTGCTCAATTTTCCGGAAAAATCTATGGAGAAATGGCCGGTGAAATATTATCAAAAAACAATATTCCTTACTTTTTGAAATCAGATTTTTTTGCTTCAGCATTTAGCATAAGTCCAACAAATGTACCCGGGGCTGTGGTTAAATTGCTGGTGCCAGAAGATAAAAAAGAGCAAGCAGAGAATCTCATAGATAATTTTTCAGAATAAATTCATGGCATTCCAAACGATCAAAGGCACACACGATATCCTCCCTGAAGATAGCACTCGCTGGCAGGAATTGGAACGCATTATTCACGATGTTGCAGCCCGGTTTGGCTATAGTGAAATCCGAACGCCCATTTTTGAAGATACACGTTTATTCTCCAGAAGTGTCGGTGAAGATACGGATATTGTATCAAAAGAAATGTACACGTGGGAAGATCGCTCCGGCGGTTCCTTAACTTTACGCCCAGAACTAACGGCTCCCGTAGTCCGTGCATATATTCAGCACAGTTTGGGAAGAAAATCACCATTACAACGATTGTATTATATGGGACCCTTGTTTCGAAGGGAACGACCTCAAAAAGGCCGACAACGGCAATTTCACCAATTTGGAATTGAAGCGTTTGGTTCTGAATATCCTGAACAAGATGCTGAAATTATTGCAGTTGGCCATACAATTTTTTCTGAATTAGGCCTAAAAGACGTTACCTTAAAATTGAACAGCCTTGGTTCAGGTGAATGCCGCAGTTATTACAAAAAAGCTTTGCAAGATTATTTCAATCCACTCAAAGATCAGTTGTCTGAAACCAGCCAAAAGCGATTAGAAACCAACCCCTTAAGAATCTTGGATACAAAAAACCCCGAGGAGCATAAACTTCTAGCGGGCGCTCCATCCATTTCTGATTTTTGGTCGGAAGACGATCAGAAACATTTTTCACACGTTCAAGATTTGTTGAGCAGTTTGGATATACCTTTCGAATTAGACTCGCGAATGGTGCGGGGATTGGATTATTATACTCGAACTACATTTGAATTTATATCCAGCAATTTGGGAGCTCAAGATGCTGTTTGCGGTGGAGGACGTTATGATAAGCTCGTTGAAACATTGGGAGGCAAACCAACGCCTGCCATCGGCTTTGCCGCAGGAATGGAACGCATATTAATGTCCATGGATTCCTATGGAAAAAGTGTTAAGGGAAATTTAGTTTATGTGATTAACCTGGTTGAATCTGCCAGTGGAAAAGCGTTGCAGATAGCAAATGAAATACGCGAGTTAGGATTTGCCGTAACTTTGGATACATTGCGACGTAGTTTAAAAGCTCAATTACGAGATGCCAATAAAATGGGCGCAGGTAAAGTTGTAATTATGGGTGAAGAAGAAATAAATAATCAAACGCTTCAAATAAAAGACCTCACGACAGGAAAACAGGAAGAAATTGCAGAAAGTGATCTGGTTAAACATTTCACAGTTTGACTTTTCTGAAATTTATTATACATTATAACACGCGCACGAAAAACAACAAATAACCTCGGAATTATTTTATGAACAAACCACTTATAATCGTTGAATCCCCGGCTAAAGCACGGACAATTGAAAAATACTTAAGCAATGAGTATGAAGTTTTTGCCTGTGTCGGGCATATTAAAGATCTACCCCGCAAAGAATTAGCTGTGGATGTGGATAACGAATTCGCCGCCACATTTGTTGCCATGGAGGGCAAAGAAGATATCATCAAAACGATTAAGAAAAAATCGACTAAAGCTCCGGAAGTTATCCTGGCCACTGATCCTGATCGAGAGGGCGAAGCCATTGCCGCACATATAGCGGAAGAAATTGTAAATGAATCTGTTTCCAGAGTTCAATTCACTGAGATTACCAAAGAAGGTATCATAGAAGGTATGGAAAATCGTCATGAAATTGACACATTTCTTGTCAATGCTCAATATACCCGCCGTGTGATTGACCGACTCGTTGGGTATAAACTATCTCGATTGTTGTGGAGCACTCTGCAAAAAACGATGAGTTTTGTAAAAGGATCTCTTTCTGCGGGACGCGTACAATCTGCGGCGTTAAAAATGATCGTTGATCGTGAACGTTTACGGGCAATATTCAAATCTGCGACTTTTTATGATTTAAAAGCTGAATTAGAAAATGATGCATTAGAAGGGTTTAATGCAGATATGATCACCTTAGATGGAAAACGACTAGCGGCGAGTAAAGATTTCGATAGTAATACAGGCGAGTTGAAAAAAGATAATGTGTTATTACTTTCTTCATCTCAAGCAACAGCCTTATCTGAAGAGTTACAAAATGGCCCTTGGATTGTAAGAAGTGTGGAAGAGAAACCACAAACATCCAATCCATATGCCCCTTTTACTACTAGCACGCTTCAGCAGGAAGCGTCGCGCAAAATTCGCTTTTCTGCTCGGAAAACCATGCGCATGGCCCAACGCTTGTATGAAGCAGGATTTATTACGTATATGCGTACAGATTCTATTCAACTTTCACAAGAAGCGTTGACCGGTGCCCGTAAAGTTATAAAAGATCGTTATGGTGATGAATTTTTACCCGATAAACCGATCATGTATAAAAGCAAAGTCAAGAATGCGCAGGAAGCTCACGAAGCTATCCGACCTGCCGGTGTTACTTTCAACGATGTAAAAACAGTCAGTGCTAAGGCAGGCAGTGACGAAGGTAAATTGTATGATTTGATTTGGAAGAGGACCGTCGCCAGCCAAATGAAACCGGCAAAGCTTAAGCGTACTACAGTCGATATTGAAAATCAAAATACAGTTTTCCGCGCTCGCGGCCGGGTAATTCTATTTCCCGGTTATATGCGCGCATACGTTGAAGGCAGTGATAACCCGGATGGCAAATTAGCCGACCGCGAACGATTCTTGCCGGAAATGAAAGAAGGTCAGCGCTTGGGATGTAAAAATCTTACTCCGGAAGAACACAATACAAAACCGCCGGCAAGGTTTACGGAAGCATCTGTCATTAAGGAAATGGAAAAACAGGGTATTGGCCGCCCGTCAACTTGGGCCAGCATTATTGGGCGTATCCAAGAAAAAGAATATATCCACAATAAAAAAGGTTCTCTCGTACCTTCGTTTCTTGCGGTTGCAGTTACGCAATTATTGGAGAATCATTTCTCTTCACTTGTGGATTCCCAATTCACGTCTAAAATGGAAGATGAATTGGATTCCATATCCAGGGGAGATTCTGATCCGCTTCCATTCATGAATAGTTTTTATTTTGGTAACGATGAAAAACCAGGTTTGGAAAAAATGCTGGAGGATGAAATCGATATACGTAAAGCATGTACCGTATTAATCGCCAATGGCAGCGTGGAAGAAATTGTAATAAGAGTTGGGAATTATGGACCTTATTTGGAACAAGGTGAAGAACGACGAAATATACCAACAGAATTTTCTTTAGGAGATATTTCAGTCCAAAAAGCCATGGAAATATTGGCGAAAGATGCTTCACAGACACAACTCCTAGGTGTTGATAATGAATCGGGACAATCTATTTATTTAAAAGAAGGACCCTATGGCCCTTACGTTCAATTGGGTGATTCCAAAACACGAAAATCCCTCCCTAGAGGCACAGAAAAAGAAGATGTAGATCTTGAATTAGCCTCGAAATTGCTTTCCATGCCGCGACTCCTGGGAACACACCCAGAAACAGGGGATGAAATTAGAGCTGATTTCGGAAGATATGGCCCTTATTTAAAAGTGGGTGATAAAAATGTTAAACTACCTCACCCCCACGATCCACTTATTGTCACATTGGAAGCAGCAGTAGACGTCATCAAGAATCGCAATAAACCCAGCAGTGAATTAAAAACACTCGGAAAACATCCCGATTCAGGAGAAGCAATTACACTTAAAGATGGTCGTTACGGACCATATGTTTCTGATGGTAAATTTAATGCTTCACTGCCTAAAGATATTTCTCCGGATGACGTGGATCTAGACACGGCAGTTAGTTTAATTAATGACCGGCGAGCTAAAGGACCGGCAAAAAAACGTAAGCGGCGGAAAAAGAAATGAAGAAACTTTTAACATTCTTAATACTATCTGTTTTTGTTCTATCTTCAACCAATGAAGATTTAATTATTGACTTAGAACAAAGTCTAATGGCTCCTTGCTGCTGGAGTGGAACTGTCTATGATCATGGTCATTCTCAATTGGAAAATGAGATACAATCAATGGTTAATGCAGGGCAAACACGCCAACAAGTTTTGGATCATTATGTGGGCATCTATGGCGAAAGAATTCTCGCAATTCCTGTCGCTCAGGGATTTAATATTATGGCATGGGTTGTGCCGGTCATGATCGCTATCGCAGCATTGATTATATTTGGATTATATCTACGTACACCGAAAAATAAAGATGAAAATTCTACACATAAAACCAGAGATTCATCTATTCCTTTTAATGATCAAATTGAAAAAGAATTGCAGGAAATGGACTAATGACAGATAAAACGCATTCTCTGGACAAAATAGTATCCTTATGCAAACGGCGTGGTTTTATTTTTCAAAGTTCTGAAATCTATGGCGGCTTTGGTGCAGTGTATGACTACGGTCCACTTGGCATAGAATTAAAAAATAATATTTCTCACTTGTGGTGGCGTTCCATGACTCAACTCCATGAAAATATTGTTGGATTGGATAGTGGAATCTTCATGCATCCGAAAATTTGGGAAGCGTCCGGTCATATTGCGGAATTTCATGATCCATTGGTGGACTGCAAACAATGCAAAGCCCGTTATAAGGCAGATGAACTATCAGATGACAATCCCGATTCTGTAGATTGGTCTACCATCCAATGTCCAAAATGCGGTACCACCGGGAAAATGACAGATCCCCGACAATTTAATCTAATGTTCAAAACACAGATGGGTCCTGTAGAAGATGAAGGTTCTGTTGCCTACTTACGCCCGGAGACAGCCCAGGGTATTTATGTAAATTATTTATTGGTTCAAGGTTCACAAAGATTAAAGATTCCCTTTGGTATTGCCCAAATTGGTAAAGCTTTCCGCAATGAGATTGTGGCTAGAAATTTTATTTTCCGCACCCGTGAATTTGAACAAATGGAAATGCAGTATTTCGTAAAACCCGGAACGGATGATGATGAAATGAAACTATGGAAGAAAGAGCGCTTTCAATTTTATACAGATAGCTTGGGTATCAATAAAGATAAAATTCGATTTCATCAACATGACGATGGCGAATTAGCCCATTATGCGAAAGAAGCCTGGGATATAGAATATGAATTCCCATTTG
>JACNLB010000087.1:0-15527 GCA_014381755.1 Fidelibacterota bacterium
TCGGCGGTAAAATTGGTAATTCATTAAAAGGTTTTTTAGGATGAAATGACATTATATTATTACTCTGTTATGGTATTAATTTACACATAAATATTTAACGTGTCCATATATTAGTATTATATGGACACGTAATAGAAACATGTCCAAATCTTGGACACGTCCATATTAATGACCATTTTTCTTTAATTCATCCGCAATCAAAAATGCTAATTCAATCGCTTGATTTGCATTGAGTCTTGGGTCACAATGAGTGCGATATCTATCGGTTAAATCGGCCTCAGAAATATCAGCTAATCCGCCAGTACATTCAGTCACATTTTGTCCTGTCATTTCTAAATGAATGCCACCAACATGAGTTCCTTCTGCTTGATGTATTTGAATGTTATCTTTCACTTCCTCAAGTATATGATTAAATGGGCGTGTTTTTACACCTCTACTACTTTTGATAGTATTACCGTGCATGGGATCACAAGACCAAACAACTGACCGCCCTTCTTGTTGAATTTTTTGAATAAGTTTTGGTAAGGAATCGGAAATTTTATTTTTCCCAAATCTGGTTATAATCGTGATTCGACCCGCATCGTTATTTGGATTGAGGACATCCAAAAGTTCTATAAGTTCATCAGGTTTCATTGTCGGACCACACTTGAATCCAATAGGATTTTTAATTCCTCGGCAAAATTCTATATGTGCACTGTCTAAAAACCGTGTACGATCTCCTATCCAAACAAAATGAGCGGATGTATCATACATTTCACCTGTGGTAGAATCTGTTCTTGTCATTGCTTCTTCAAATGGAAGTAACAATGCTTCGTGACTAGTAAAAAAATCTACTTTGCGCAATTGAGGTGTATTCCCCGAGTGAATTCCAAGGGCTTCCATAAATTGCAAATTTTCTTGAATCTGGTTTGCAAGATGGCCATATCTTTCACCTTGTGTTCCGCTTTTAACAAAACCCATGTTCCAGGATTGAACATGTTTTAGGTCAGCGTAGCCACCTTCTGCAAATGCCCTTAGCAGGTTTAAAGTAGATGCTGCTTGAGAATAAGCCTTAAGCATTCTGGAAGGGTCTGCCTGTCGTTTAGCTTCATTAAATTCAATATCATTTATAATATCACCTTTATAACTGGGTAATTCTAATCCACCTTGAGATTCTGTATTACTTGATCTTGGTTTAGCAAATTGACCCGCCATTCTGCCGATTTTTACTATGGGTAGATTTGTCCCGGCAGTAAGTACAACTGCCATTTGTAAAATTACTCGGAAAGTATCACGAATATTATCGGCATGAAATTCAGCAAAACTTTCTGCACAGTCACCACCCTGTAGAACGAAAGCTTGACCTTCAGCCGCAGCTTCCAAATTCCGGGTTAATGAACGAACTTCCCCTGCAAAAACTAACGGAGGAAATCCTTGCAATGTTTTTTCCACATCTAGGAGTTGCTCAATATTGGTGTAATTAGGACCGTGTTTTAATAAAAAATTACGCCAAGAGTTTATTTTCCATGTTCTATTCATTTATTATTTATTTTCCAGTTTAATTGAAATGTCGTTAAATGCTGCATCCAATTCTTTTATCATATCTTTAGTATAAGGATTATAATTTTGTAAATCTAAAAATAATTCCATCGTATCATTACAAGTTTGGTCAACAAGGTCCAGCAACTCTCTAAACCCCTGTGTATCAATTGGAGTTTTCTTAATACCATATGATCTTAGTGTCCTACCTAAATAATGAGTAACACCTTGAGTTTGTGAAGCTAAACGATCATGTGTATCAGGATCCATTTCAATTACTTTTAAATCTTGTCCGGAAAAATAACTTTTCCAAAAAGGATACACATTTTGTATATCACGTGTAGAATGCATCATTATATTTAATCGTTTTGAATGCAAAAATGAATCAGGTCCAAACATGGGATGAGTCGCGATAATTCCCACTGTTTCTGGTAAATATTCTTCCATGATTTCAACAGGATATTTTTTTACAGAACAAACATCAAGTATAGTGGTGTCGGTGTTTAGTTTAGGGGTGATGGATTTAATAACATCTTTAAACGATCTTATTGGAACGGCAAGAAAAATTGAGGATTCCATTAATACTTCATCTAAACTGCAAAAATCAATCCCGGGAGTAGGAATTTCAGTTTCAAGATCATATACTTTTACAGAAAATCCTTTTTGAAGAATATTTGCCAACACTTTTCCAAATCGGCCATAGCCGATGATACCAATGCTGTTCATTTTTTCTCCGGGTTTTTTACCCCGAGGAACAAGGTCAAATTGTGTTTTAAGTCATGAATGTCTTCTTGAAGTATTGCCAACTCATATAAGTCTGCACAACTTTTATTTGCTATAACTGCTGCGGTTTCTGGTAATTTTCCTTCAGCCAAGCGACGAGCAGATTCAGCTGTATCATCTTCTTCAATTAAAGGGCGTGTCCAAAAATGTTCACTTAAATAATCTTTGCATTGTCTTAATGCCTGCTGATGGGAATGAATTTCTGTTACATCTCCCACATGTACGCCATGACGGCCTAAAAGGTTTTGACTTATGGGTATGTAAAACATTTCAACAATTTCACAGCGATGTTTTGCCAATGCTTCGATGCTCTCAATGACAACACCTCCCTGAGCGTTTTCCATTGCGAAGACACCGTAATCTACAGTTTCCTTTTCTACAGAAGCTAAAACACTTTCCGATGAAATTAAGTATTCAACTGAAAAATCATCGAGTCCGTGGTTTTTAGCAAATTCATAAGCGGCTTCTTCAGAAAAGCTGCCTTTTCCACCTTGGATTCCGATTTTAATCATATTTCCCTTTCTAAAATTGAGTATTAGTTTTCAAAATTATTTATTTAGTCCAAAAAAAAACCCCGATCTTTGTCGGGGTTTAAGAGCAGTCAGCGTATACAGGTAACTCTGGGACTACAAAACCCCTTCGTGGCTAAAAAACCAATACAAGCTGTAAAAATTATTCATGTTTATGTTTTCCATAAGTAAAGATATTAATATGATGAGTTAGTCGTTACCAACCTTTATTTTATGACTGTAGCTTTTTTGATAATTTGTAAATAGGGCTAAAAATAGCATCAATATCATTTCGATCTAATTTCCCTTCGAGCTTATTTGTAAGGCGATCGATAATTTCACTTTCTCGATTTGGGTCTTCGACATTTAGGTTATGGACTGCTTTGAGAGAACCGATTTCCTTGGAAACGGCGAATCGTTTTACTAGTAGGTCAAGCATTTGATTATCACACTCATCAATCTCTTGACGAAGAGTATCTATTTTTGATTTGACTTCTATTGTAAAACTCCTTATATAATCAATTATATAAGATTTGTTAACAATATGTTTTTTCCATGCCAGTCAAGAAATTATTCAGTGTATATAAAGCTTCTTGCACTGCAGCCATGGTTTCATCCTGCTTCTCATCAGAATCATTAATTTCTTCAATCAATTTACGAATCACTTCTCGATGCCATTTGTCCGCATGCATGTGTACCGTAAAAAATTTCAGGGTATTTTCATCTTCTATACCGTAAAATTTTCGAAGTCCATCTTTTTTGGTTTCTGAAATTTCAGGTTGCATGGATTCATAGCAGTAAAGAGCTGCAAGACCAATATGATAACGATCTGATTTAGACAACTTCATAAATGTATTTACCAGTTCTTCCGTTTCTTTTATAGCTTTGGTTTGCTGAACATTATCTCTGGTATTTCCCATTCCTTCTGCAAAACGCATCCACAATTCAGGATGGTTTTCATTACCCAATTCTTCATCCATCAGGTTTTCCAACAGGACCTGTCTGATGTGTATATCGTTGCAATTGGTATGGATGGAAGATAAGTATCGGGGGAAAGCAGATACATGTTTGAAGTATTGTCCCGCATATTCCCTGATAACGGAAACATCCAACTCACCGGCATTCCATGCTTTGTAAAATGGATGATTCAATAAATGATGTTTTTCTATTTGTGCATCGACCTGATCGATAAATGCTGTTTTATTCATATTGGTTACCTTTATAGTTGTGCTATATACTTAATACAATATTAATCAATTCCATCAATTGGTAGAAAGCATATATCTATGCTTTTTCCAACGCTTGTTTTAAATCATCAATTATATCATTTGGATTTTCTATTCCAACCGAAATTCTTACCAAGCCATCCGTCAAACCCCGGGCTTCTCGTTCCTCTTTGGGAACATCCACATGGGTCATGGTGGCTGGATGTGTGATCATGGTTTCCACAGAACCCAGACTTTCCGCCAACTTTGCTAATTGAACAGAATTCATGACTATTTTTCCCGCTGGAATTCCACCGGTTAACTCGAATGAAATCATACCGCTAAACCCGGACATTTGTTCTTTAGCTACTGCATGCATAGGATGGGACGGTAACCCGGGAAATGTGACAGTGGAAACCTTTGGATGTTCTTCCAGATATTCAGCTACAGACTGGGCATTTGCCGCATGTTTTTTCATGCGCAAGTCCAGAGTTTTTACACCCAACATTGTAAGCCAGCAATCAAATGGACTTGGGACAGCGCCAATTGTTTTTTGAACAAACTTGAGTTCGTCAAACAAGTCTTCGCGATTTGTGATAACCACACCACCGATGAGCTGATTATGTCCACTCAAATATTTGGTTGTGCTGTGCATGACTAAATCTGCACCAAATTCCAGTGGGCGTAAAAACACAGGAGTAGCAAATGTTGAATCCACTCCAAACAGGATACCGTGTTTCTTGGCAATTTTGCCCACAGCTTTAAGATCAGTGATCTTTAGCAGCGGATTCGTGGGTGTTTCCACCCAGATCAGTTTGGTGTTGGGTTGAATGGCATTTTCAACATTTGCTGCTTCGGATGAATCCACATAAGTGAAATGCAGATCATAATTAACCAAAATCTGGTTAAAGTGCCGGGATACGCCACCATAAACATCGTCAGAACAGACCACATGGTCACCCGCTTTCAACAATTTCATGCAGCTATCCACTGCGGCCATCCCACTGGCAAAAGCAACGCCATATTTTCCGCCGTCAATGGCGGCCAGTTGATTTTCCATTACCTGGCGGGTGGGATTAGCAGAACGTGTATAATCAAAACCCTTGTCTTTACCCACTTCTTCCAAGACGTAAGTAGCTGTTTGGTATAATGGCGGTATGATGGCTCCCGTTGTGGGATCGGGTATCATTGCTGCCTGTACAACTTTTGTGTCGAATTTCATTTTGACTCCTTTAATTTTTTTAAGAAATTAAGTTGTTAATAAAAATTCCTTCAAATCTGAATGTCGGTTAGACATATAATGTGCGGCTTTTTCTTTTATCATGGCAAATTTCAATTGTTCCGGTAGTGCGATCTTCTCTCCAACAAGAGGTTCAAGTACATCGTGAAATTTCCCCGGATGAGCTGTAGATAGAATAATCCCCTTTGTTGTTGAATGAGTTTTATCTCGATATTTTTCTAATCCAAGAAAACCTACAGCGGTATGAGGATCAACCAAATAATTGTAATTTTCAATTATATTTCTTAAGGCTATTTTAGTTTGTTCATCATTAAAACTCCAACTGGAAATATCTACTTTAATCTGATCGACATCATCATAAAACAGGTTTTGAATCCGCTCCAGATTGCTGGGAACACCCACATCCATGGCGTTGGATAATGTTTGAACTGCTTCCTGATTGTTAACATTACCGCTGCTTAAATATTTTGGGAAGACATCGTTGACATTAGTTGAAGCAATAAATTTTTCTACTGGAATCCCCATTTTATTAGCCAATAACCCGCCGGTTAAATTACCAAAATTTCCACTGGGAACGCTGAAAACGACTGTTTCATTCTTCCCGCATTGAATCCAAGCCCATGCGTAATAAACGGATTGAGGTAACAATCGGGCAACATTGATGGAATTGGCAGAACTCAGTAGACGGTGATTGAGTAAATCTTTATCACGAAAAGCAGTTTTAACCATTTGCTGACAATCGTCAAATGTACCATCAATTTCCAAGGCAGTTATGTTGCCACCCAATGTAGTTAGCTGTTTTTCCTGGATAGGGCTCACTCGTTTTGACGGGTAAAGAATAATCACCTTAATTCCATCTATACCAAAAAAGCCATTGGCGACAGCGCTGCCAGTATCACCGGAAGTTGCCACAAGAATTGTCAATTCCTGATTTTCATTTTCCAGGAAATATGATATAGTTCTGGCCATAAAACGGGCGGCAAAATCTTTGAATGCCAACGTAGGGCCATGGAATAGTTCCAGAACGGAATCATTTTCATTTAATTCAATTATTGGAACAGAAAAATCAAACGCCGATTCACACATATCAGTCAATATGCTTTTGGAGATATCATCTTTTGTGAATGGATGAATCATACCAACAGCCAATTCAGGATATGTTAGATTGGAATTAAAAGAATCAGTGTTCAAAACTGGAATTGACTTAGGCATATAAAGTCCGCCATCTGGGGCTAAACCTTGGAATAAAGCATCTTTAAACCCAACAGTCTTGGATGAATCTTTTGTACTGTAAAAGTGCAAAAGTTAACCCAATATTTCAGGCGGTTGAGTATGGATGGGTGAGCAGTAGGATTGGCTTGTTAATCCTGAATTCTTAAATGTACTCACCATAGCTAAACCAATATTTTTTGCTTTTTCCAATGAATCTGATAAAGCAAAAACAGCTGGACCGGAACCTGAAATTCCACATCCTATCGCACCGGTATCCATTGCTGATTGGCGTACATTTTCGTATCCGGGAATGAGTTTAGCTCTGTGCGGTTCAGCGAAAAGATCCACCATGGAGCGGCCCAATAAATCAAAATCCGATTCATGAAGTCCCAATGTAAAGCCTGCCAAGTTCCCTGCCTGTTCTACCGCAGATTCCAGGGGGACATTTTTTGGGAGCATTTGTCTGGCTTCTTTGGTGTTAATTATCATATCAGGCAAAACCGCTGTGCTAAAAAGATCCTCCGGTACGGGCAGTTTCAGTATATCCAAAGGATCATAACTGCGAATCAGAATGATACCGCCGAAAAGTGATGGAGCAATATTATCACCGTGAAATCCACCGGAAGCCACTGCTTCGCCTGCCATCCCATGAACCAGTAATTCACCATTGTTGAGGGGTTTATCCAATAATTCATTTGCACCCACAACTGCCGCCGCCGCACTGGCGGCACTGGAACCAATTCCACTTCCAGGCGGAATACCTTTTTCAATATGTATCTTAAATCCCTGTTTACTTCCCAAAGCATCAAGAAGAGATAAAATTGCTTTTCCGGCTGTATTATTTTCAGGAACAACCGGAATTGAATCAGATTTTGATCCTGAAATAGAAATGACTATCCCGGGATTATCTTGCTTCTCAATCGTTAAAATATCGCCAGGTTCATTAATAGCATACCCTATACAATCGAATCCACAGGAAACATTGGCGACTGTCGCCGGAGCTTTAACTATTATTGATTTATTTGCCATAGATTTATTTTTATTTAATGGAAGAATTACTACAAAAATGCAGACTGATTTTACACCAATCTAGAGATTGGAGAAAAATACAAGGTCCATAATTAAGGTGAAGTTTACAAATATTTAATATTTAGGTATATGTATTACATTACAAGATAAACTGTAACTTTACTTTAAAAAAACACTTAACACTAAAAAATGGAAAGAAAATGAGTACACCAACCATCCACGCGGCATTCCATACGTTGGGATGCAAATTAAATTTCTCGGATCCGGCTACCAAGGTTTTAAAACGATTTAGCCGACCAATAAATCGACCTTTAATCAATGGCCAATCAATTTTCATGGCAGGAAATTCTTGGAATATATTTTGGAAAACAAATATCATTTCAAACAATATTTATATACCGTGGAATGTAGTATTTGCAGTATTTTATATCGTATATTTATATAATATCGGAACTATTATAATATGTTGCTCGACAATACAAACAAACGAATATTAGAAATACTCCAAAATGATGGACGAATTACCAATCGGGAGTTGGCAAAAAAAATCAATATGTCTCCACCTCCCACGTTGGAACGTGTAAAAAAACTGGAGGAAAAGGAATATATTCAAAAATATGTTGCACTCATCGATCCCGAAAAAGTCAATGCCAAGTGCTTTACATACGTTGAGGTAACCCTCGTTCGCCATGGCAAAAAGCCCGTTCAACGATTTATGGAATCCATCACGAAAATGGAGGAAGTTTTGGAATGTCACCATATTACGGGAGATACAGATTTTCTCTTGAAAGTAGTGAACAAAAGCGTTTCCGATTACGAAAACTTTATGCTACATAAGCTAACTGAATTAGAAGATATACAGCATTTAAAGACGTTAGTGGTCCTTTCAACTTTAAAACAAGAAACCAAAATTCCAATCAATGAGGGTTAAAATGCTATCAACGGAAATTGACCACGAACAGGGTACGCAAAAATGGATTCAAGAAGGCAAGCGAATTGCATCCGATCGTCAACGACGGATTGATCGGACTAAAAACTGGCGATTCGATACAATCGCAACCCACGGACTCTACGATTTACAACAGGCATTGAACTTAAATAACGGTTCCATAATGGAACCCATATATATGAGCCCGGCTCAAGCATTTCATAATTTCGATGAAATGGAAGTTGCCTTGGCATATCAAATGCCATCTTGGACCTATTCAAGAATCGCGAATCCTTCCACATTTTTCCTTGAAGAAACGGTCGCTTTACTCGAGTCATATGGCAGTGGTCATAAAGCAAGCTGCGTCGCATGTGGAAGTGGCATGGCGGCCATCCGAACAGCCATTGAACCTTTTTTGGTCAAAGATGATTCACTCCCCCAGCCCAATTTTGTAAGCACTTCCCGTGTTTATGGCGGCACATTCCAACAGTTTTCTATCCGACAGATGGAAGACAAAGGTATTGAAGTTCGATGGATTACAGATAATATGGATTTGGATGAATGGGCAAAAAACATCAACAATGAAACACGCTTTCTCTATGGTGAAATGCCATCAAATCCAGCGGTTGCTTTATTCGATATTGAGAAGATTTCTGAATTAGCTCACAGTTTCGGCATACCACTCATTGTCGATGCCACATGCGCGTCACCTGCTCTGTTACGTCCACTCGAATTCGGAGCTGACGTTGTGGTACAATCCGCATCCAAAGTGATGGCAGCAAACGGTTGGGCGATTGTAGGAACCATGACGGCAAAAATGGACCTCCCAAGTATCGTAGGTCCGGAAGAAATGAAAGCCGATTTTGGTACCTGGGTGAAACTACTCCCCTATCGAGATAATGGTCCTGCCTTAAGTCCATTCAATGCCATTTTAACATTGAATGATATGAGATCACTACGATCTCGAGTCGCTCAAATGAGCCGTTCTGCTCAAAATATTGCGGAATTTTTAGAAACCCATCCGAAAGTTACAAGTATAAATTATCCGGGTTTAAAAAGTCATACCCAATCTGAAATTGCCAATAAATATCTAACGCTGGTGGACAGTGAAAATGATACAGGCCAAGCTGAAAATCTATTTGGGTATATGATGACATTTGAAATCGAAGAGAAAGATCCATTTACGCCTGTCAATACACGACAGTTTTATGATAAATTGAATCTAATTTGGAGAGCAACAGATCTAGGAAGAGTTAAAACAGTTGCCACCATTCCTGCAATTTCTACCCATCAACAACAAGGGGAAACCGGCAGAAAATTAGCCGCCATACAGCCGAATTATGTCCGGCTTTCCATTGGAATTGAGCATGTAGATGATATTATCAGTGATATAAATCAAGCGCTGGACTCCATTTAATCTAATCAAGGAACTTATACATGAAACATAAAATAGCACTTATTGGTTTTGGTACAGTCGGTCAAGGACTATGTGAAATCCTGTTGAGTAAAGAAAATGAACTCAAAACAAATTACAATTTTGAAGGTAACATCGTTGCCGTTTCCGACCCGTTAAAAGGATCCGTCTATTGTTCCGAAGGGCTGGACATTCAACAGCTTTTGGAATTAGTCCTGGCAAATAAATCACTGGAAGAATACAGTTGTAACAAAGATTGCGACGGTTGCCAGAAAGGCTGGGATGCAATCACTACCATCAAAAATTCGAATGCGGATTCGATTTGCGAATTGGCTTATACGGATGTAAAAACAGGAGAGCCGGCAATCACTCATTGCAAAACAGCTTTTGAATACGGTAAAAATATTGTCACAAGCAATAAAGGCCCCGGCGCATTAATGTATAATGAATTAAAAGAAATGGCAGAAAAAAATAATGTCGCATTTAAAATCGAAGGGACAGTGGTGTCCGGTACTCCCGTGATTAATCTTGCGGAGGGCCCATTGGCAGGATGCTCCATTTCATCCATCAAAGGGATTTTGAATGGCACAACGAATTACATTTTGTCGGAAATGGAAGCGGGGAAGTCTTACGATGAAGTATTACAAACAGCACAAGATTTAGGTTATGCGGAAGCAGACCCCACCGGCGATGTGGAAGGATTCGACGCCATGGCAAAAGTGATCATTTTAGCAAATGTTCTTATGGGCGGGAACATATCTGCAAATGATGTGGAAAGAGAAGGAATCACGAAAATCACTGCAGATATGATTGATGAAGCGAAATCGAAAAATGCCCGCTGGAAGCTTATCGGCTTAATCGAGAAAACAAATTCGGGTATTCGTGCATCTGTGAAGCCGGAAATGATTTCCATGACACATCCATTGGCCGGAATTATGGGGGCGACAAATGCGTTGACCTTTTCCACGGATCTCATGGGCGATATTACCATTGTTGGTGCCGGTGCGGGAAAAATCGAAACAGGGTTTTCCATTCTAACGGATTTGTTGAAAATTGATGAAAAAATGAAAAGGAATTAAAAATGAATTATACGTTTGCAATTGTTGGTGCATTGGGAAATGTTGGTACGGAAATGAGAAATATACTAGAAACAAGTAATTTGCCCATTGAGAATTTGGTGTTGATGGACATAGCTGAAAATGCCGGAAAAACTGTTGTTTGGCGAGACAGGGAGCACACCGTCATCGAGTCTAAACCCGAGGCATTTGAAGGAATTGATATTGCCATCATGAGTGCAGGCGGCGCTGCATCTCTCACATTATCACCGGAAGCAGTGAAACGGGGTTGTGTTGTGATTGATAATTCAACCGCATTTCGAATGAATCCTGATCATCCATTGGTTATTCCGGAAGTGAATCCAGATGCTTTGGAAAATCACAATGGAATTATTGCGAGCCCAAATTGCTCAACCATTCAAATGCTGGTGGTTTTGAAACCCATTCACGAAAAATATACTATTAAACGCGTGGTCGTAAGCACATACCAAGCTGTAAGTGGTTCGGGTCAAGCAGCCATTGATGAACTCAAAAATCAAACGTTGGCGTTTGCAAATGATGAAGAAATGACTGCAAATGTTTATCCACATCAAATTGCATTTAATGCATTGCCCCATATAGACGATTTTATGGAGAATGGATACACCAAGGAAGAAATGAAAATGATTGAAGAAACAGCGAAAATTCTTGATCCAAATATCAAAATGACAACAACAACCGTAAGAATGCCCGTTGTCAATGGCCATAGTGAAAGTTTAAATATCGAAACTGAAGATTCATTTGAAATTGACGAAATCAAAACGTTAATGGATAATGCAGACGGTATTATTTTAGAAGACGATCCTGAAAATAACGTGTATCCATTAGCAATTAATGCGACAGGGAAAGACCCCGTTTACGTGGGAAGAATTCGTCGTGATTTTTCTGCGGACAATGCGCTGAATATGTGGTGCGTATCAGACAATTTGCGGAAAGGTGCAGCATTAAACACAATCCAAATTGCACAGGAATTGGTTGAACGAGATTTAGTAAAACCCTAATACGGTGAAAAATAACATTATTGTAATGAAATTTGGCGGAACGAGTGTTCGCGATGATGAATCTCGTTCTGCGGCCTTAATTCACATTCAGCAAAATGTTGATGATGGGAATAAAGTGGTCGTTGTTGTTTCTGCCATGGGACGAAAAGGCGATCCATACGCCACGGACACTCTTATTCAATTGCTTAAAGATGTGGGCGAACCTATTTCTCCCATTGAATTGGATTTGGTCATGAGTTGTGGCGAAATTTTGAGTGCTGCGTATTTTTCACATTTAATGAATCAACATCAATTACCAGGCATTGCTTTTACCGGTGCTCAAGCTGGAATCTTGACTGATGATAATGCGGGTGAAGCAGACATTCTGGACATTAATCCAAAACGCATTCAAAATGCGTTGGATGAAGGTAAAATTCCGGTGGTGACCGGATTTCAAGGAGCAAACTCTGATGGTGATGTCCGAACGCTTGGACGCGGTGGAAGTGATACGAGTGCGGTTACTTTAGGCGCAGCATTAAATGCAGAAAAAGTCGAGATTTACTCGGATGTCAACGGTATCGCAAATGCAGATCCACGACAAATAAATGAAGCCGAATTCTTGAGTAAAATTTCAGTTCAGCACATTCTTACGATGGCAAAAGAAGGAAGTAAAGTCATTCATCCGCTGGCAGTGAAAGCATCACTCAAAACGCAAACGCCAATCGTTGCGAAGAATACATTCAATAATTCTGAAGGAACTATTATCTATCACGGTGATTCTGAAGAAAATACCGTGTGCATAGCACATCGTGAAAATTTAGTTTTAATAGAGACTGAAGAAAAAGTGGATTTTTCTGAAATTCAAGACATTATCAAGGCAAACGAAACACAATATCTTTTAGAGGATAATGTCTATCTAGAAGAAAAAATTGAGATGTTGAAGCATATTAATCAACATTTCAATATAAGCAAAAATTGGGCTTCAATTTCTGTCATTATTGGACATGTTAAATCGGAAGCGATTGAAATTCCCGATGCTATATTGAATGACTCGGATAAGAAAATTATCCGCTATTTCTTAAAAAATAAAAATTTGACTGAATCAATTGGGACTTTATTTAGACATTACATTAAAAATAACTAATAGGGAAATTTACAATGCAAAAAAGACAAGGAAAATTCTCCCTTTCCTCCCGGGACTTGGTGGCATTCTGAAAAGCCAAATCAGTTTAATTCATATTTCCAATATAACGGTATTATATCCAAGGCATTGGAATTTAATATTTAGGTTTTTGTATTACATTACTAGATAAACTGTAACTTTACTTATTAATAAAAACACATAACACTAAAAAATGGATGTAAAATGAGTTTTAAAGAAATGAAAAAAATAGCCATTATTGGTGCAGGAAATTTGGGGCAGGCACTTGCTGCAGGCCTGACTAAATCAGGGCAGTATGATCCGTCAGACATTTCACTGACTAGGCGTAATGTTGAAGAATTATCACTTTTTGCAGATTCCGGCTACAAAATTACCACTGATAATTCAACAGCAATAGAAGAATCGGATTTGATTATTGTATCTGTTGGTCCTCAAGATGCTGAAACACTTTTTCTTTCAATAAAGGAAGTCTTGCATCCCAATAAGCATATTCTTGTTTCAACCATAACAGGTGTATCCATCGATAAAATTCAATCTGTGGTTGGCCAACAAATTCCGATCGTCAGGATCATGCCCAATACAGCCGTCTCAATTTGTGAATCCATGACCTGTCTTGCTGCTAAAGATGAACAAAACGAATCAATAAATTTGGTAAAAAACATATTTGATAAACTGGGTCGAACACTCATTGTGAAAGAATCATTGATTGCACCGGCCACTGCGCTGTGCGGATCCGGACTGGCCTTTTTTCTGCGGGCAGTTAGGGCAGCTTCTCAAGGGGGTACAGAAATCGGCTTTCACGCGGAAGAAGCAATTTTACTTGCAGCCCAAACAGCCCGCGGAGCAGCCTCTTTAACAATTGATTCGGAAATGCATCCAGAATCTGAAATTGATAAAGTAACCACACCCAAGGGAATTACTATATCCGGTTTAAATGAAATGGAGCACCAGGGTTTCAGTTCTGCAATGATAAGAGCTATCGTTAGATCAGCAAATAAAATTGATGATATAATTAATAGAACGTGAAATATAAATACGAAATATAATCTGTCTATTTGAATGTATAGGTTTTATTAATTATTATTGATCATGGATTTATCAAACAACTTGTGGCAGAAGCCTTCTTATAAAATGAATCAGTTAAAAGCTTTTATTAACAACAATAATAATATGAGTGGGGGCGAAGCTTTGTAGCCATTAGGTAAAGCTTTAATAATGAACCCCCAAGAATAATACTTGGGGGTTTTTTTTTGAATAAAATGAAAGGATCATTACACTATGTGCGGAATATTTTCGTATAAAGGTAGCAAACACAACTGGGAATCATTGACCAATGATATAAATTTAATTAGTTATCGCGGGCCGGAAAACACTCATCACGAAATAATTGGAGATGACGTTTTATTCGCATTTCATCGGTTAGCGATTATGGGTACGACTGAAATGGGCGACCAACCCATGAAGCATCCCGATGATGATTCACTCACTTTGATCTGTAATGGCGAAATTTATAATTATCTAGACTTGGCTGAAAAATATAGCTTCAATTTAGTAACCGGCTCGGATTGTGAAATTATTTTACTCATGTTTAAAGAATTTGGTATTGAAAAAACAGTCAAAGAATTGGATGGTGTTTTTATGTTTGTGATTTTTAATAAGAATACTGACCAACTTTTCGCCGGCAGGGATCCCATGGGAGTCCGCCCCGGATTTATAGGTAGTGATAGTGATGAAATCATGATAGCTTCAGAAGCAAAACCATTAATAAAATATTTCAAGGAAATTTCTCCCTTTCCTCCCGGGACTTGGTGGCATTCTGAAAAGCCAAATCAGTTTAATTCATATTTCCAATATAACGGTATTCAAATCCAGAAGAAATCAGAAGAGGATATTTGCGATAAAATTCATTCCATATTAACAGATGCAGTTAAGAAACGGCTCATGGCAGAACGGGAAATTGGGTGCCTTTTATCCGGTGGACTGGATTCAAGTTTGATTTCTGCTTTAGTGAATCAATATTATGATGGATCAAAGCTCAATACATTTTCTATTGGACTTCCGGGAAGCATCGATCTTGAATATGCTCAAACTGTTGCGAATTATTTGGGAACAAAACATCACCAGGTAGAAGTATCTGAATACGAGTTTTTGGATGCGATTGAAACGGTGATTTACAATATTGAATCATATGATACTACAACGGTCAGAGCCAGCGTGGGTAATTACCTTGTTTCCAAATTTATTTCTGAAAATTCAGATTGTAAAGTGATTTTCAACGGAGATGGCGCCGATGAAGTGTGCTGCGGGTATGTTTATTTAAAGAACGCCCCAACTCCTGCAGAACTCCAAAAAGAGAGCGAAAGGCTTGTGAAGGAAATTCATTATTTTGATGTGCTGCGTTCAGACCGGAGTATCAGTTCCAATGGATTAGAAGCCCGAACACCTTTTTTAGA
>JACNLB010000087.1:16079-26610 GCA_014381755.1 Fidelibacterota bacterium
TAAGTGTTAAAGTGAAAACGTATTCGTGTGTGAACGGTACATGGACACATCCGCACTTAAACACATAAACACTAATTAATTATGAGTACACCCACCAAACGCGTGGCATTCCATACATTGGGATGCAAATTAAATTTTTCCGAGACGGCAACCATCTCCCGTGATTTTCTGCGCCATGGATTCGAGAAAGTTGATTACCGGGACACAGCGGATATTTATGTATTGAATACGTGTTCAGTAACGGAAAATGCGGATAAGGAATCAAGGAAACTCATTCGGCAGGCAAAACGCAATAATCCCAAATCGTCAATTGCCGTGATCGGATGTTATGCTCAACTCAAACCAAATGATATTGCTTCCATTGATGGGGTGGATATTGTGCTAGGCGCTGAAGAAAAATTTAATTTATTAAATCATTTGGATGCTCTTGATCTGAATGGCGGTACAAAAGTGATTCAATCCGAGATTGATCATGTTCACACATTCGCACCATCCTATTCTTCCGGGGAACGAACACGGTCCTTTTTAAAAATTCAAGATGGCTGTGATTACACATGTTCATTTTGTACCATCCCACTTGCTCGGGGTAAGAGTCGAAGTGATACAATTACCAATACATTAAAAGTTGCCAAAGAAGTGGCAGAAACTGCTGCGCGAGAAATTGTTCTCACCGGTGTGAATATTGGTGATTTCGGAAAAGAGTCGAATGAAACATTTTTTGATTTAATTCAACAATTAGACCCGTTGGATGGAATTGACCGAATCCGAATATCATCTATTGAACCGAATTTGCTTACCAATGAGATAATTGAATTTTGTGCCAATTCAGAAAAATTTATGCCCCATTTCCATATTCCTTTGCAATCCGGTTCAGATAAAATTTTAAGCGCAATGCGCAGAAGATATAAACGGGATTTATATGAAGAACGTATAACCAAAATCAAATCGGTGAATCCAGATACGTGTATCGGCGTAGATGTGATTGTGGGATTCCCCGGTGAAACGGATGATGATTTTCTGGATACCTACAATTTCCTGAATGAGTTGGATATTTCCTATCTCCACGTATTTACCTATTCGGAGCGTCCCAATACGGGTGCTGTTGAAATGGGGGAAGTGGTATCGAAAGAAAAACGAGCAGAAAGAAGTAAAATGGTGCATATTTTATCCGATAAAAAACGACGATTTTACCATGATCAATTCATTGACAAGAATCGACCGATACTATTTGAAAGTATGAAAAATGGAAAAATATTGGGACACACGGATAATTATATTCAAGTACGAGTTGATGGGAATACAAATCTTTTAAACACTATTCATTCTGTAAAACTGATTGAAAACCATGGCAACGTTGTCGATGGTCAACTGTAATTATTTAAAACGTAATTATGTAATTCAGAGCTTTTCTTTAATTACGATTTAAATATTTACATTTTACTTTTCCTATGATCCGTTTAGAAAACCTATCCAAATCCTTCCCGGATGGCGACCTATTTAATAATGTAAATGTATCTATTAAACGTGGGATGCGTATCGGACTTGTGGGTCCTAACGGTTCCGGAAAAACCACATTACTCCGAATTATGTTGCGTAAAGATTCGCCTGATTCAGGAAATGTACAAGTTGATAAATCCATTACCATCGGATATCTTGCACAGGATATTGTGGCTGGCACTGGACGATCCATTTTAGAAGAAGTGCTAGTTGCCTTCCCGGAAGTACGTGATCTGGAAGGGAAGATCCTTGCCTTATCGGAAGCCATTGCCAAAGATCATGATAATATGGACTTGGTGGATAAATTGGGCGATGCCCAACATCGTTTTGAAGCTTTAGGTGGTTGGAATTTAGAAGACAAAGCAAAAAAGATTTTGAGCGGACTTGGCTTTTCCGATGATAAATTCACCGAACCTATGGATGTATTCAGCGGTGGCTGGCGTATGCGAGTGGCATTGGCTTCTATTCTTTTGCAGGAACCGGATATCCTTTTTCTCGATGAACCCACAAACCATTTAGATTTGGAAGCGACCATTTGGCTGGAATCTTTTTTAGCAAACTGGAAAGGCGGTATGGTAATGATCAGTCACGATAGAGCCTTTTTAGATCGGTCTATAAATAACATCCTTGAAATTGATCTTAAAAAGATCACACTGTATCACGGGAATTATACAAAATATACAGAAGAGAAAGCGTTACGCATGGAACAGCAACGGAACGCCTATCGAAATCAGCAAAAACAAATTAAAGATACAGAACGATTTATAGAACGGTTTCGGTCAAAAAATACAAAAGCAACACAAGTCCAGAGCCGGATAAAAATGCTGGATAAAATGGATAAAGTTGAAGCGCCCACGGAACAAAATCATGCCATGAATTTTAGATTGCCCCAACCAAGTCGTCCACCACAAAATATGGCATCCTGTCGAAATGTGACTAAACACTATGGAAAAATTGAAGTATTCAATGAAATGGACTTAAATATCGAGAGGGGACAAAAGATCGGATTGGTGGGACATAACGGCGCGGGTAAATCCACATTACTAAAAATGCTGGCAGGAGTAGAAAATGCAACAAAAGGAGCCATCCGAATTGGGAACCGTGTGAGCTGTGCCTACTATGCTCAACATCAATTGGAGATTTTAAATCCGGATGAAACGGTGTTTGAATCGATTCAAAAGGTGAGTCCCGGTTGGAGTGAAAATGAAATGAGAACTTATCTTGGTAGTTTTTTATTTACGGGTGATGAAATTGAAAAATATGTAAAGGTACTTTCCGGTGGTGAAAAAGCACGGGTAGCCTTAGCAAGAATGCTGGTAAATCCATCCCATTTACTGCTATTGGATGAGCCAACAAATCATTTGGATATGGTTACACGAAATGTGGTAGAACGAGCGCTTATTCAATTTTCCGGATCCATAGTTTGTATTTCCCATGATCGCCACTTTTTGAATAATGTCACTAATCTCACCTGCGAAGTTGGGAATGGCGGCATCCGATTGTTTGAAGGGAATTACGAATATTACGAGTGGAAAAAGCAGGAAGAAAAATCCACTGAATCCCCAAAGAAAAAAATAAAAAGCGAGTCAAAAGGAAAAGCTAATTATAAAGAGCGGAAAAAGATTCAAAATCGACTAACATGGATTGAGAAACGATTTAAGTCAATTGAAAAAGAGATTGAAACGGAACGAGCCATTACTAAAAACCCGGACTATACTGACAAGTATGAAATGCTTGAACAAGCTCTCCAAAATATGAATAGGTTGGAACATGAATATTTGGAATTGATGGAAGAACAAGAAAGATTGTTAGCGAAATAGGAGTCTCTTTTATATTTTACTCAACGTAGTGAGTAAAATTACTCAATACGTTGAGTAAATATTTAATTAAAACAGGAAATCTACACCCCAAAATTCTCTCTAATTCGATATAAATTATCACACCTTTAAATCAATCAAAAATAAGGAATTACTCGTTGAAAAATCATCCATTTGTTGGATTAGCCGGAAATATAGGCGTAGGAAAAACCACATTCACAGAAATAGTATCAAAAAAGTTAGGTTGGGCCCCTTTTTATGAATCGGTGGCTGATAATCCATATCTAGGTGATTTTTATGGAGATATGTCTCGGTGGAGCTTCAATCTACAGGTTTATTTTTTGCACAAACGGTTTAAATCCCACCACGACATGAGCATGTCCAATGGAGGTGTAATCCAGGATCGCACAATTTATGAAGATGTAGAAATTTTTGCCAATAATCTCAATGAAATGGGATTTATGGATTCAAGAGATTGGGACAACTACCGCGGTTTATTCTCAATTATGGCATCTTATTTGCGCAAACCGGATTTGATTGTGTATCTCAAAGCATCAACAGATACGTTGCTTTCTCGTATTAAAAGCCGCTCACGGGATTATGAAAAATCCATCAATCCAGAATATTTACATACATTGAATGTGGCTTATAATAAATGGATTAGCGATATAGAGGATATCCCCGTTCTCATAGTTGAGACAGATGGATTTAACATCTTTGAAGATAAGAACCAGTTGGGAACTATATTAAATGATATACAAGAAAAGGTATCTTGATTAGTTCTGGAAACTAATTATTAATCTTCATAATCCTCAATCGGCGGACAGGAACACACTAGGTTACGATCGCCATAAGCATTATCCACTCGCCCAACAGCGGGCCAAAATTTATTATCTTTAGTATAAGACGCCGGATACGCAGCCTCTTCTCTTGAATAGGGATGTGACCAATCATTAGACGTAACATGGCGGGCCGTGTGGGGCGCATTTTTTAAAACATTATCTTCCTTGTCTGCGTCCCCATTTTCGATGGCTAGAATCTCTTTTTTAATCTGGATCAGCGCCCGGCAAAAGCGATCCAATTCTGATTGTGCCTCACTTTCTGTAGGTTCAATCATGAGCGTGCCGGGAACAGGGAATGACATGGTCGGAGCGTGGAAGCCATAATCCATCAAACGCTTTGCCACATCTTCATCGGTTATTCCACTTGATTTTCTAAAGGGGCGCATATCCACAATAAATTCATGACCCACCATTCCATTTTGTCCCGTGTATAAAATCACAAAATCTTCGCTTAATATTTTGGCCATATAATTGGCATTAAGGATCGCCATCTGGGTCGCTTTTTTCAAGCCATTTCCGCCCAGCATTTTTATAAAAGCCCAAGATATGGGTAATATACTTGCACTTCCATAAGGTGCAGCGGAAACTGCTTTAATTCCTTCTTTGCCGCTCGTACTAATAATCGAGTGGTCGGGGAGAAATTTTGTTAAATGATCTTGAGTAAAAATGGGTCCCATTCCGGGACCGCCGCCGCCGTGAGGTATGCAGAAGGTTTTATGCAAATTTATATGGCACACATCGGCGCCAAAATCTGCCGGTTTACATAATCCCACCAGAGCGTTCAAGTTGGCGCCGTCCAAATAGACCTGCCCGCCATGATCGTGAATAACCTTGCACACGTCCTTGATGTGGGCTTCAAAAACGCCGTGGGTGGACGGATAGGTGACCATAAATGCCCCCAATTGATCACTGTGTGCTTCAGCTTTTGTTTTGAGATCTTCCATATCAATATTGCCGCCGTCATCACATTTTACAACAATCACTTTCATGCCATTCATCACAGCACTGGCCGGATTGGTGCCGTGGGCAGAAGAGGGGATCAGGCATACATTACGATGTTCATTGTCATTGGCTTTATGGAAAGCTGAAATAACTTTAAGTCCGGTATATTCACCCTGGGCACCTGAATTTGGTTGGAATGAATAACCCGTGAATCCAGTCATTTCACACAGCCAACTCCCAAGTTCTGCAATAATTTCTTTATAGCCTTGCGTATGTTCTTTGGGTGCAAAGGGATGGAGGTTTGCAAACTCCGGCCAGGTAATACCCATCATTTCTGTAGTGGCATTCAATTTCATTGTGCATGAACCCAGCGGAATCATACTTGTAGCCAAAGAAAGGTCTTTTTGCTGGAGCTTATATATATAACGGAGCATTTCCGTTTCAGAATGATGTGTATTAAATACGGGATGTTGTAAAAACGGTGACGTACGAATAATTTCTTTTTGTATTGTTTGACTGCTTGGTTCTTTCGCTTCGACATTAAATATATTAAGAATCTCCTGAATGTCTTCAATGCTTGACGTTTCATCTATTGTAATTCCTAATGTACCATCGCCATAATTCCAAAATAACATTCCAGCATTAATCGTTTTTTCTGCAAAATGAGAGTCAGCCTTAAATCGAATTGTATCAAAGAAATAGTCGTGAAGCAGTTCAAAACCGGCTTTTTCCAAGGAACCGGCGAGTAAAGCAGTCAAATAATTGACACGTTCAGCAATGCGGCGAATTCCATGAGAACCGTGATAAACAGCGTACATGCCGGACATGATAGCCAGTAAAACCTGGGCTGTGCATATATTAGACGTGGCTCGGTCACGGCGAATATGTTGTTCTCGTGTTTGCAGTGCCATGCGTAGGGCTGGATTGCCGTGAACATCTTGAGATAGACCAATAATTCTGCCGGGGATTTTGCGCTCATATTTTTTATGAGTGGCAAAAAACGCAGCGTGGGGACCGCCATATCCCATGGGTACGCCAAAGCGCTGTGCGCTGCCAATAACAATATCTGCGTCCCATTCCCCTGGCGGTTTCAATAATGCCAAACTTAAAATATCTGCTGCTACAGCGACGAATGCACCCTTTTCATGGGCGCGATTGCACATTTCAGAATAATCAGCAATACGGCCATCGGCTGCAGGATATTGGATAAGAACGCCCAAAGTATCTCCATTAAACTCAACGTTTTCATTATCAGTAATGACCAATTCAATCCCCATAGGTTCAGCTCGAGTTTTGAGTACATCTATTGTTTGGGGATAGCAATCAACCGATACATATAAAACGTTTCTTTTAGGACTCAAGCGAGCCATCATAGCCATGGCTTCTGCAGCAGCGGTTGCTTCGTCCAGCAGGGAGGCATTGGCAATCTCCATTCCGGTCATATCACATATCATGGTCTGGAAATTCAACAGTGCTTCCAATCGACCTTGGCTAATTTCAGCTTGGTAAGGAGTATATTGAGTATACCAACCGGGGTTTTCCAGGATATTCCGTAAAATGACGGGCGGCGTAATTGTACCCGTATAGCCCATGCCTAAATACGATCTAGTTACTTTATTTTTATCAGCGATAGAACGCAGAGATTTGATGGTATTCAGTTCATCGACTGAATTGTCAATATTCAGAGACTCATTATTCAATATTTCTACAGGAATAGTTTTTTGTACAAGCTCCTCAAGTGATTTAAGCCCAAGGATATTTAGCATTGCATTTATTTCTTCGCCATTCGGACCGATGTGGCGGTCAATGAACATGTCTGCTGGGGGTGTATTTTTAAACATAGATGGTATTTTTAAGGTTCTAAAATCAATCGTGTAATTTAGCATTTTTTGTTTTAAACAATTGAATAGATAAAATTCAAAATATTGACAATTATTAATTATACATCTCAAAAATATGGATTTAAAATAATTCTTGCATTTATTAGAAGGTATGGGTGAAGTTCTTGCTAATTCATCAAGGAGGTGGAGTAAGGGATAGTACCTTTTGGATAAGTTTATCCAGTATTCTTCTTTAGCTTCACATAGATTTTTTAATGCAAACTAACCAAGGAGACAAAATGCGTATCCTGAAAACTATACTAATAGCATCATTACTTATCTCTACAGCTTTTGCAGCTGTTTCTGGTACAGTAACGGATGCTAAATCAGGTGAACCTCTCGTAGGTACATCTGTATTCGTGAAAGGTACATTTGTGGGAACGACCACAGATGACAGGGGATCTTTTTCAATAGATGCTGCTACAGGAGATGTACTGATGGTGGCTTATATTGGTTACAAAACACAAGAAATCACTGTGAGTGGTGATGTGCTGGATGTTGCTCTCGAAACAGACGTTTTGAGGCAGGATGAAGTTATCGTAACGGGACTGGCAACGACAGTTAAGCGCAGAAATGCAGCCAACGCTGTTGCCGTTGTTACCGGAGACGAACTTATAAATGCACCCACTCAAACATTGGATGGTGCCTTAAGCGGAAAATTCGCAGGTGTAAACATCCGCAGAAATACCGGCGCTCCCGGTGGTGGAATTAATGTGAATCTTCGCGGTTCATCCACACTTACAGGCGGAACACAACCTTTATATGTAATTGATGGTGTTATTGTGAATAATAGTGCCAACCAATCCGGTATTGATGTTGTCACTGCAGCAACCGGAGCCGGAAGCTCTCGCCCTCAAGGGCAGCCCACCAACCGAATCGGTGATATTAACCCCAATGATGTGGAAAGCATTGAAGTATTAAAAGGCGCCAGTGCTGCTGCCATTTACGGAGCGAAAGCATCCAATGGTGTTATTATCATTAACACGAAACGCGGTAAAGGCGGTAAAACCAAATTCAATTATTCAGCACGTTATGGAACATCTGAACTATTGAATAAAATGGGACATCGTGTTTTTGAAACTTACCAGGAAGCAGAAGATCAATATGGTGCTAGTGTTGCTTCATTAGGCAATGATGCTAATGGAAACTGGGCAAATAATAATTTCGATTATGAAGGCATTCTATATGGTGAAACAGGAAAACTCACAGAACATACATTGAGTGCTATTGGCGGAAATGAAAGAACCCAGTTTTATTTGGGTGGTCAATACATGGATGAAGGCGGTATCATAAAAAATACCGGTTACCAGAAAATTTCCGGTCGTGTAAATGTGGACCACCGATTCAACGAAAAAGCAAAGGTTTCTGTTGCAACTAACATTGTCAGATCTAGCGCAGATCGCGGTGTCACGGGTAATGATAACACCAACCTGACCTATGGTTTCTCCATTGGTTTTACACCCAGTTTTATCGATATTCGTGATGCAGATGGTGATGGTGTATTTCCAGCCCACCCCATGAACCCTTCCAATCCCTTAGAAACAGCAGAATATTTTGTGAATAATGAATTGACTCATCGAGCCATGGGTTCCATGCAGTTTGATTACAGCATTTTTCAACAATCTACCCAAAGCCTAAAATTTATGGCTGTAGCCGGTGCGGATTTTTATAATCAGGAAAATACAGTTTTTGCACCACCGTTTCTGCAAATTGAAAAAGATAAAACGGATGCGGGGCAATCTGTCATTACAACAACGGATAATTTAAATACGAATTTATCTCTTAACCTGGTTCATAAAATGAAAATGAGCGGTATGTCTTTTAATACAACAGCCGGTCAGCAATATGAAACACGAGATTGGAACAGCGTATTTGTCCACGCGACAGGCATGGTTCCTACTCAACAAAACGTGGACCAAGCCAGTGCTCAAGCAGCTTATCACAGCAGAATGAAGCAGCAGGACAGAGGATTATTTGTCCAGGAAGAAGTTGCTATAGGTGATAACATTTATCTTGCTTTTGGAGCTCGAGGTGATGTTTCAAGTACCATGGGGAATACCGAAGAAATGGAATGGTATCCCAAAATGGCAGCTTCGTACCAGTTGGGTGAATTTGCCGGAATGATCGATAACCTAAAAGTTCGATTTGCCTGGGGTAAAACAGGAAATATGCCCAGCCCCGGTGCAAAATATTCTGCCATGGGTCTTGCCAATATTGGAGGTGTTAATGGTCTATTGACTTCTTCTGTTAAAGGGAATGCAGGTATTAAACCGGAACGAACTGCTGAAACTGAATTTGGTGTGGACTTTTCACTTATGGGCGGATTTGCCATTGTGGAAGCAACCATGTATCAGCAGGATATTACAGATCTGATTTTACAAGTGGATATGCCCGCTTCATCCGGATTTAGTTCCAGTTGGGAAAATGGCGGAGAAATGACCACGAAAGGAACAGAACTTTCAGTTACCTTAAATCCAACTCAACTAATGAGTTTAGGCGGATTGGACTGGACGTTCAGAACCAATTATTATTCCACAAGTTCTGAGGTGACAAAACTGAATGTTGATGCCTATAATTATGGCGGTTTTGCTACATTTCTGGGAACGTATCATATAGCAGAAGGATGGTCTCCTACAGCAATTGTAGGTAGTGAAGTTGATGCATCTGGAGAATATATTGAACTTGGAAATGAAACACCGGATTATCAGGTTTCCTTTTTCAATAGTTTTAAACTTGGTTCCATTAATTTTTCTTTTCTCATCGATAAAAAAGAAGGCGGCGCTGCTATTAATCTGGCAAACCTGATTTACGATCTGGGTGGTACAACTGCAGATTATGAAGAAAATGGTGGAGATCGATTAGGCGGCCTGGGTGCAGTGACGCAGCCATACGTTGAATCGACATCATACACCATGTTGAGAGAAGTAAATTTAAATTACACTCTTCCGAAAAGTCTATCAGACGCTGCCGGGGTTTCTTATCTCCAAGTAGGAATTTCTGGTCGAAATCTTTGGATGGACACAGATTATACAGGTTTGAGTCCTGAAGTAAGTCAGTTCGGAAATGAAGCGGTGGGAGGATCTGTCGATACGGCACCATTCCCACAGTCGAAGAGTTTCTATTTTAACCTGTCAGTCGGTATTTAATCCAAGGAGGATAAAAGAATGAAATTAAAACCAAATAAAATGATAAAGATCCTTCCCTTAATAACAGTATTATTTTGGGGCGGATGTGAGGATTTGGATTTTCCGGATCCCAACAATCCTACAGATGAAACTGCTACCGTTCAATCGCTGGTGACAGGCGCAGAAGCCGGTTTACGCATAGATATTGGCGTTTATCTCAGAGACCTTTTGGTCGTTGGGAGAGAAGCCTATTATCTTGAACCTGCTGATCCCCGTTATACAGGTGAATTGATGCGTGGACCTATAGATCCCGGAGGATTTTTAGGTAACCGCCCCTGGAACGCAAACTACAAAATTATCCAGAATTGTTTGAGTTTGGCAGAATCAGGTGATGCAGGAGCATCCGGCGTGGGAAAAACATTCCATGC
>JACNLB010000032.1:0-1785 GCA_014381755.1 Fidelibacterota bacterium
TCCAGTTTTTTTCTATCAATCTTCACGACATCGTTAAATTTTAACTGATTATCGCTGGTTACCCTGCCAATGGTTGTGGATGGCACACCAATCGTCATGCAAATTCGCTCAAATTCCATAAGGTCTTTTTCACCTATTGAAACAACAACCATTCCTTGAGTTTCTCCAAAAAGCATTTCATCTTCTCTCAATTTCCGTGATAAATGAATACGGGCACCCATGCCCTTTTCTGCATGCTGCAGGGACTTTACCAATGAAACAGCCAACCCTCCATTAGAGATATTCACTGCAGATTTAATCAATCCGACCTGAATTCCTTGAAGTACCGTCTCCTGAACTCGGGCTTCCATTTGTAAATCCACAGTCGGAATTGAACCGCTAGTCTGCTTTTGAATCTGTTGCTGATAAACACTACTGTTCAATTCACCGCGATGGCTGCCCAGCATGGTAATGAAATCATTTTCACTAACGAATGATTCATTAACCGTAGGCGAATTATTAAATCGCTTTCCTACGACACATAATTCCAAACTTGGATGCTTTTTATTATCACACGTTATTATTGGGCGAAACATATCTGTACGTAAAATCTGACATGCTTCAGACACACCCATAAACAATTCCTGCATATGCCAAACGTGATCATTCTTCTGCATATTGCCACCGTGCATTATCAATGCAATTCCTATGGGTTTAAACCCCTTACATACTAATTGCCTGGCTGCATTTGATGCAGCAATACGGCTGCCGGTTTTAAGATCTTTTTTCAATAAATGAATATTGTCCGGAATACATACTGCAAAATCATTTTTCCCGGGTATAAATGAAAAAGTCCCGATTGCTTCCTTTTGGGGTTTAAAAACAGACCATTTCTGTTTTTTTACTATCTTCCATACATCCAGAACGTGAGTTGAATAATTTTTTAGTTCTTTGAAATGTTTCAGTTTGTCGATTTTATTTTCCTTCGGAATGGCCGGCACAATGGACGTTTTGGGAGGTTCTAAAATATTCAAGACGGATAAAGGTAAATTTGCCTTTGTTTTATTACGAACTGAAACAGACAAAAATTGTGTCGATTTCACGTTTCCTAAATGCAAACAGGATTGCTTATGCTTTTTGCAAATTCCTTTAACTTTTCCTGAAAATTTTCGATCAGCAACTATGAGAATCCCATGAGTTGTTTTATCAGATAGAATTGATAGTTTGGATGCAGAAAATAGATGCAAATCCAATCCATATTTATTCTTTGAGATTGAGTTTAAACTTTTGCCCAATGAGGCAGGATCGACCTGTTTGATTATGACAGATTCCAATCCCAACATTTCCTTACACGTCGATTTTAATTCTTTACTGTCTTGAAGAAAGAATAAATTTTCTTCCCCTGAAATAAACGAATTTCGCTGAACTGTATTTTTAACGATACCAAATGAAATTTTAGATTGTTTACTCTGATATTTCAGAGAGGGCTTTGTTCCAAATGCTGTGCAGGGTCTTAACGCTGAAGAAGAAGTAATGGAACCTTTGCTTTCTAATCCCACCACCAACTGCGTTGATTCATCTACCATCAAATCGCTTTTACTCTTATCGAGGATTTTATTGATTCCCGGGATGGGATTATTCAAATACTGTGAATAATAAATGTGTTTTATGAGATCAAATTCAAAACCTGTCGGTTTTCGTCCCAATATAGAAATGATGGCTTGATCATTAATGGAAAATTTATTCATACTTTTTAGCATGTCGTTAACTCCTGTTCTTTCTCTTTATACGCAAACAGGTTCCCAA
>JACNLB010000032.1:1874-5131 GCA_014381755.1 Fidelibacterota bacterium
GATTAGGGAAAAAGAATGAACAACCCTAGCATCATCCATTCAATCAACCAATAACTAGCTTAACTAATTCAGGCTAGTTAACGCTCTCCAACTAACCATTCACCAAGAACATTATTAATCACTCCCCACGTATGTCCTCTACGCTGTAAATAATTTATGAGTCTATTTCTCTCCTTTTGTGTCAGCTTCTGTCCTTTGGTTACTCTTCTTTTTTCCATTAGCCGTTCCACCAATTCTTCTTCAGGCATTTCTTCATACGATTTTTGAATTAGCTTTTCGACTAATCCACTATCTAATTTGTGAGGAATTAATTCACGACGCAGGGCAACAGGCCCGAGTAAACGAGAATTGATTTTATCATGAATAAATGCTTTGGCGAATGTTTCATCATCCAAAAATTTCTTATCCTCGAGTTTATGAACGACACTTTCAATTATGTCAGTATTATATCCTTTTTCAGCCAATCGCTTGCGCAATTCCGCTGTGCTGCGCATTCGATAATTCAACAATGATAATGCACTATGAAACGCTTTGCGACTATTTTCTTGATCTTCAAGTTCTACCAGAAAGTGTTCATCAACTGAAGTACCCACTTCAAGATTAGCAGAAATAAAAACGTCTTCGGAGAGTTCGAAGACGCTTTTATCATCAAATGTGATTAACCGTATGGGATACTTTTTCCCTCGACTGTTTATAGATGTTATTTTACGCTTCAGCTTCTTTTTTCTCTTCCGGATTCATACCCAAAAACGATTTTACATCTGCAACAACACTCTCCAGTTTATCCGGATTTTCCTTAAGGAACGCTTTTGCATTTTCACGGCCTTGACCGATTTTTTCATCTTTATAGGCGTACCATGCCCCGGTTTTCTGGATAATTTCACCCTCAACAGCCAGATCAATAATATCACCAATGTAAGAAATTCCTTCGCCATACATGATGTCGAATTCAGTGGATTTGAATGGTGGCGCTACTTTGTTCTTTACCACCTTCACTCTCACTCTGGAACCTACAAAATCGGTTCCTTCCTTTACGGCAGTAACGCGCCGAATTTCCATACGAATTGATGAATAAAATTTCAAAGCCCGGCCGCCTGTAGTTGTCTCAGGATTACCAAACATTACGCCGATCTTCTCCCTGATTTGATTGATAAAAATAATACTCGTTTCCGTCTTTTTAACTGTACCGGTTAATTTGCGCATGGCTTGAGACATGAGTCGCGCATGAAGTCCCACAAAATGATCGCCCATTTCACCGTCTAATTCAGCTTTAGGTACAAGAGCTGCGACAGAATCAATGACGATCAAATCCAGTGAATTACTACGTATAAGCGTGTCCGTCATATCAAGAGCCTGCTCACCAAAAGACGGCTGTGATACAATCAATTCAGCAGTATTCACGCCGAGTTTTTTCATATAGTCTGTATCCAAAGCATGTTCCATGTCAATGTATGCAACGTAGCCTCCGGCTTTTTGAGCTTCCGCAACTATGTGAAGTGCTAATGTTGTTTTTCCCGATCCTTCAGGACCATAAATTTCAATAATCCTACCTTTTGGAATTCCGCCCACTCCCAAGGCAACATCCAAAGATAAACATCCTGTAGAAATAACATTGTCACGTACTTGAAGTTTATCACTCTCCAATTGGATAAAAAGTTCTTCTCCGCGATATTGTTTTTCAATTTGTGATTTGGCTAATTCAAGTGCTTTGGTACGTTTGTCGCTCATAAATAATACTCTCTTATAAGTTGATTTTATGTTAAATAATGGGTGTCTAAAATAGTATATACTGAACCTTTAAAAAAGAGTTCACTGCGCATGAAGTGAATTTTATTTATCTGCAGTTTGATCGGTTCATATTCGGTATTGAGAAATGATGAAATATCAGGTGTATTTTTTTGGGGATACTTAATTCGAGCTAATGTTAAATGAGGTACATAATCTTTTTCTTCTTTCGGATATCCCAACGGATCTAATGCATCATTTATATTTCTGACTAAATGCTGCAATGGAGTTAAATCACCATTGATGCCCAGCCACAAAATTCTTGGTCGCGTTTTTTTGGGAAAACAGCCTGTTCCGGTTATTTCAAACTTCATTGCCGGTGTAGAGATAATAATGTCCTTAATAGTATGACTGATTTTATCTACATCATCTTCCGGTGTATCGCCGATAAATTTCATTGTTAAATGGATATTCCCTTTGCGAATCCAGCTGATGTTAGCGCCTTGTGAGTTCACAGAATCTTGCAGTTTATCCCTTAAAGCATGAATTTCAGGTGGTACAGGAATAGATAGAAATGTACGCAACAATCGATCACTCATTGAAATGTCTCATAAAGTCATTTGGTTTATCATTACGTATTAGCCTCATTAATTCACCCTGTGGAATACGGTATTTATTATGAGTAATGTATTCCATGCAATTTATTCCATAGGGTGAACCAGCTATGCAATAGTGTAGATTCGATTGAAAAGAAATTTTTGAGCAGTGTCGAGCATAAAACGTAATTATTAGAATTTTTCATTATAACTATATTAGGATAATCTAATGTTCGTTTAAAAAATACAACCTTACCATATTCAACGCCGCTTGGCTGCTGGCATTTTTGTTCAGTAAGCGGTCAGCAAAAAAACGAAACTCCTTTACGCGTGTTTCTTTTCCATCTGATAGGGAAATAAATGTTAATCCGACAGGTTTTTCATCTGTACCTCCACCGGGTCCCGCAATTCCCGTAATGGCCAAACCTAAATCTGATCCCAATTTTAAGCGTACATTTTCAGCCATTTCAGCTGCTGTTTCGGCACTGACAGCGCCATGAGTTTCAAGTGTTTCTGCTGATACGCCCAGTGTATTTTCTTTCACATCATTGCTGTAGGAAATAATTCCGCCAAGAAAATAATCGGAACTCCCAGGGACATTTGTTAAGCGATGCCCAACTAATCCGCCTGTACATGATTCTGCAGTCGATAACGTTAGATCTTTTTCATTCAGCATTTTACCTACTAAATCCTCTAATCGTTCAGTATCCTGACCGTAAATATATTTGCCTACGTGAGCATTAATTTCTTTCACCTTTTGTTCAACTGCAGTTTTATCTGAACCGGAAATTCGAATATCCACTCCAGTAAATTGGGGTAAAAATGCTATTTTAATATGATCATCTAATCCATCAACAATCACACCCATTTTTTCAGCGAGTCCTGATTCCATAATTCCAGTTGTACGAATTGTCGTAACGATCATCTCGCCCGGAC
>JACNLB010000031.1 GCA_014381755.1 Fidelibacterota bacterium
TTGGAAAAAACAGTTAATGATTTCCATGCTGATGCAAGTGAAATGATTGATAATTTGAAAGCCAAATCAGAAGAACGTCGTGGAGAACTTAAAAATTTATGGGAGCATCGTAACGAAGAATCAGTGCAGGAAAAACAACCGGAGGCATCAATAGAAAAAGACGATGAAGAACCGGCAGAAACGAGCGCCTGGGAGAAACGATTAGAATCCAAAACCGGAACTGTTAAGGAAGAACCAAAAAAAGCTGCTAAAGCTGAAAAGTCACAAAAAGAAGATCCAAAGAAGAAAAAGAAATTTGGATTTTTCAAAAGGAAGAAGAAAAAAGAGTAATCTTTTTCACATCAAACAATTTATCTCTATTATATCTCATTGTCAGTTTGCCTGACGTCATAATCCACCACTAAATTCATTGCTAATTATTGGGGCCGTAGCTCAGTTGGGAGAGCGCAGCGTTCGCAATGCTGAGGCCGTCGGTTCAATCCCGATCGGCTCCACTATCTTGCATAAGATACATTGAAAGTAAGTTGAAAAGTGAGCGTTCTGATAATTTATTTCGGGATTGACAGGAGTTCCCCGCCTGCCGGACGGGCAGGGATTCTCCTCGGCTCCACTTAAACGTTTTTTGAAAATGTGGTCGTGCTAGATGGGGAGGTAGCGGTGCCCTGTAACCTGCAACCCGCTATAGCAGGATCAATAGCCATAGTGCGGCTTATGCTGGACTGCTGAGAAGCAGTAAGTGATGTTGAAATTTCAACCCATCGCAATGAGTGCCCACTAAACTCCGTCAGGCCCGGAAGGGAGCAGCGGTAAGTGTCGTGTTCGTGTGCCGATGGATACTTGGAATGGAGTTAACTGCTGATTTGATGTTGTTTTCAGGTGGGTCAAACTATGGTGCACGACCAATATTAACTTGAATTAGAAATCCAAAAAATTTGTCATAAGTACATAAATAAGTGAAGATAAGAAAAATATGTTGGTAAATTATTATTTAAAACGTAATTATGTAAAGGATTACGATTTACGTTTTACATATTTACGTTTTATCTTTGACGTAATTCTCAAATCTGCAATTAATCAAGATCTTATTTTCGAATCAGATAAATAAAATGACATATCAAGTACTATCATTAAAATGGCGACCGCAAACATTCGGCGATGTTGTGGGCCAAGATCACGTGACCCAAACTCTGAAAAATGCGTTTGCAAAAGATCGTATTGCTCAAGGTTATATTTTTACCGGGCCCCGGGGAGTAGGCAAAACGACAATGGCTCGGCTTATGGCCAAAGGATTGAATTGTCAAAATCCGGTTGATTTTGAGCCGTGCAACTCATGTTCTACGTGCAATGAAATAACAGAAAGCCGCAGCATGGATGTTTTGGAAATTGATGGTGCCTCGAATCGTGGAATTGATGAAATGCGCAATCTTCGTGAAAACATCAAATTTCCACCCATGAATGCAAAATTCAAGGTATACATTATTGATGAAGTCCACATGCTTACCAATCAGGCATTTAATGCGTTATTGCGGACATTGGAAGAACCACCGCCCCATGGAAAGTTCATCATGTGTACGACGGATATTCATAAAATGCCGGCAACGATCATTTCACGGTGTCAGCGATTTGATTTTAATCGCATTAGCTCCACAATTATTTCGGAACGTATGAAATATATTTTAGATGCTGAAAAGATCAAATATGATACGGAATCTTTATCAGCGATTAGCCTAAAAGCAGACGGCAGTATGCGCGATGCATTGAGCATTCTGGATCAAGTTATTTCCTTTGCCGGAGAAAAAATTGAATTTGAGGAAATAACAAAAGTATTAGGTCTCATTCCCTATGATTTATACTTCGATTTAACCACAGCTATTAAGGAAAGACATGCTGAAAATCTTGTTTTAGTCCTCAATAATATTCGTTCATTAGGAACACCATTGGAAGATGTGGTGAATGGATTAAATCAGCATTTACGCAATTTGTTGGTCAGTACGGTAAAAGGAGCTGAATCATCAATTGATGTGAATCCCGAACTCCAAGAACGATATGCAATTGAAGCGAAAAATTGGGAACGTCGTGATTTAATGCGTTTTTCAAACGTGTTTAGCAAATTGGAACCGGAATTGAGGCGGGCAGCTCAACCGCAAATTCTTTTAGAAATGAATCTGCTCAAAATGTTAGAATTAGATCAATCTGTATCCATCGAGGAAATACTTAATTCTTCTCAACCAATTAACCCTATACAAAAACCTGTTCAATACACAGTTCCTGAAAAGAAAAAACCAAATCCTCCAACGGTTTCATCTGAAAAAAATACGGATAAAAAAGTAATTGAGGAAAAAAAAGAACCCATAAAAAAAGAGATTCCTAAAAAAGAACTCATAAAAATGGAACCTCCAAAACAAGAATCTACAAAAAAAGAAAAATCTAAAAGTGAAAAACAGATTGAGGAAAAGCCAAGCCTAGATCTAGAAAATATCAAATCAAACTGGCATCAAATGATTACCAAAATAGGCACTATAAAAAACTCAATTGCCATGGTGTTGGAACATACCATGCCTTTGGAGTTAAATAATAGAAAATTGAATGTTGCTGTCGTGGATCAACCCCGATTTAGCTTTGATCGACTTGAACGAAATCTCCAATTAATTGAATCTACTTTTGAAGACATTTTTAAGCAAACTATTCGGATTACATTTTTGTTTAATGAAGAAATCCAGGAAGATATTAAACACGAAGTACCTGAAGCGTCAAACATTCCGACAAAGGGAGATCCGGTTGTCAGTCGAGTTATAGAAGTGTTTGACGGAGAAATTTTAAGATAAAGGAATACCCATGTTTAATAAAGGTAATATGAGTAAAATGTTAAAGCAAGCTCAAGCAATGCAAAGCAAAATGGCGGATGTGCAGGAAGAATTAAATGATGTCATAATTGAAGAATCAACCGGCGATTTATTCACTGTGAAACTGAATGGTAAAATGGACATATTGGATGTAAAATTATCCGATGATGCAATGGAAGAAGATAAGGATGTACTGGAAGATATCATTGTTTCGACTATGAATAAAGCACTTCGAAAAGCACAGGATGATTCGCAATCACGCATGAATGCAGTCACTGGTAATATGCTGGGTGGTTTAAACCTTCCGGGAATGTAATGGGATTTGTACCACCACCTGTAGAAAAATTAATCGAAGCATTTGCCAGATTTCCGGGTATTGGAAAAAAAACAGCTCAACGCATGGCATTTTATGTTTTAAAATCTGATAATCAATATGCTGTTCAATTAGCCGAAGCTGTCATGGATGTTAAATCAAAAATATTGAATTGCTCGATGTGTGGTGGAATTACAGTAGAAGATCCGTGCTCAATTTGTTCTGACTCAAAACGTCAGGAAGATTTACTGTGCATCGTAGAAGAATCAAGTGACATTTATGCATTTGAAAAAACGAACACTTTTCGTGGTAAATATCACGTTCTCGGTGGTGTTCTTTCACCCTTAGATGGTGTTGGCCCTGATGATTTAACAATTGATAATCTAATGAGTCGAGTTACAGAAGGTATGGAAGTTATACTGGCAACAAATCCCAGCGTAGAAGGAGAAGCTACTGCTCTCTACATCGGAAAATTATTAAAAGAAAAAGGTGTTAAATCGAGTCGCTTGGCGCGGGGAATTCCCGTGGGTGGAGCATTAGAATATGTTGATGAAGCAACATTAATCAGAGCCATCGAAGGACGGGTTTTATTATGAAATTAAATATTCCAAATTCATTAACATTGCTCCGTATTGCCTTAACGCCTGTATTCATTATATTTTTGTTTTATGATCATCCCTACGCAAAACTGTGGGCGCTTAGCGTGTTTCTTGTCGCATCAATTACAGATGCCCTTGATGGGTATTATGCCCGGAAACATGATCAAATTACGGATCAGGGTCAATTTTTAGATCCTTTAGCAGACAAGATTCTTGTTTTATCTGCACTGATTTCCTTCGCAGTTTTGGAAGTGATTCCTTATTGGATGGTTTCTCTCATTGTATTTAGGGATTTATTTATTACAGGTTTACGAGTGGTAATGAGCAATAAAGGTTTTGAGATGGTTACCAGTAATATTGCAAAAGCGAAAACATCTTTTCAATTGGCCATTATCGTTACGATACTATTTTACCTTGGATTCTCAAAAGTGCCATTTGATTCACTGTCGGATTTAATCCAGTTTATACGTGATTATGATCTTATTTATTTCCTTACATTAATCGTAACGGTATTTACTGCATATACCGGGTTTTCATACATTTATGAAAACAGGACTGTTATTCGTCAATTTCTTTCCTGAATTACGATTGTCTAATTCTATTTCCAACTGGATTGCAACTGTATTCCGGATCGGATATTTACCCCTAGCTCCCGGAACATGGTGCAGTATATTTGCAGTATTGATTTGGTATTATTTATTTATCGATATTTCGATTCTGTACTTTTCGCTGATTATTTTAATTGTTTCTATTGCGGGAGTTATTGCGTCCAATGATGTAATAAAATCTGTTGGAAAAAACGATCCCTCGGAAGTCGTCATCGATGAACTCGCTGGTCAATGGCTGGCCTTAATCGCATTACCTCACACTATCGGTTTTGCTGTAGCATCATTTGTTTTATTCAGAATTTTTGACATTGCAAAACCGTTTCCCATTAGACAATTGGAGCAATACCCAAACGGTTGGGGCGTCATGTTGGATGATATTGCAGCCGGGCTCATCACGTGTGGAATTTTGCATCTTTACATTTATTTCGTATGAATATTGCACTCATTACGATAGGCAATGAATTGTTGTCCGGCTTTACGGTTAATACGAATGCAGCGTGGATTGGGAATCATGTTCTCCAAGTGGGAGGAAATATTGTTTGGCACCAGACGATTGGTGATTCCAAGGAAGAAATACATACTGCTTTGAATAATGTCTCGAGTGATATTCAAACTATTATCATTACAGGCGGATTGGGGCCGACACACGATGATGTAACGGCAA
>JACNLB010000109.1 GCA_014381755.1 Fidelibacterota bacterium
TCCACGGCGGCTCAACAGTTACAGCTAATTTTAATGTTACTGCAGGATTGGCAGTCATTACATTTATATCTATTATTATTGCCGGTACAAAAGCGCATGGTTTTTTGTCACATTGGAAAAATTTAGTCCCCCACGGGTTAGCATGGCCCGTTTATATTATTTTAATTCCCATAGAAATTATCGGTTTGTTAGTAAAGCCTTTCGCATTAACGATGCGATTGGCAGCGAATATGACAGGTGGGCATATTGCCATTTTGGCCATTTTATCTTTCATGGCAATTTTTGCTGATGTATTCCAAAGTGTTTTGGCAGGAGTGGGAATGGCATTTGTGTCGGTTCCCATGGCAGTAGCCATTAATGGATTAGAAATAATAGTCGTATTAGTTCAAGCTTATGTGTTCACATTATTGTCCGCCGTATTTATCGGAATGGCAATCAATGTTCATCATTAATAAAACAAAATAAGGAGAAAATAAAAATGGACACTCTATACATCATTGGAGCCGCCCTTGGTTTAGGTACAATCGTCATTGGCGCTGGTCTAGGGATTGGTCGTTTGGCCGCTGCTGCCGCCGAAGGAATTGCTCGTCAACCTGAAGCTGCAGATAAAATTACAGGTGCAGTGAATTTGCCATTGTTCTTACTCGAAGGTGTTGCAATTCTTGGCGAAGTATTTGTTTTGCTCATAGTTTTGATGAAATAATCACTGAAAAGGATATTTCATGAATAATCCCCTAGTTCAGTTAGACCCGGGACTGTTTGTCTGGACCATTCTGACATTTTTACTGCTTTTGTTTGTCTTGGCAAAATTTGCATGGAAGCCGTTGTTGAAAATGCTAAAAGAAAGGGAAGATTTTATTAAATCTTCCTTGGAAGATGCAGAAAAGGCACAACATGAATTGGCTCGATTGAATGCAGAAGGAGAGGAAATCATCAACAAAGCTCGCGGAGAAGCACAGACTATTCTTTCACAAGGAAAAGTCGCCGCTACGAAGTTGAAAGAAGATACTCTCAATGATGCAAAAGAGACAGCCAAGGCTATTGTAACTGATGCAGAAAAACAGATCCTGGTGGAAAAGGAAAAGGCGATTGCAGAAATAAAAGGTGAAGTCGTCAACTTATCACTATCTGTGGCAGAAAAACTCATCAAGAAAAATTTGAGTGCTGATGATAATAAAGCGCTCATTGATGAATCAATGTCACATGTAAAGGAATATGAAGCTTAACCAACGCGCAAAAAAGCTTGCGACAATCCTATTGGAAATGTCCGGCGATGAAGCGGGAGCTGTTCGATCTTCTCTGCAGCAAATAGATATTTTAATCAGAAAAGACGCGCAGTTCCGGTCATTATTACAATCAAAACGAATTTCCCATGATAATAAAACGACTATTATCAGGGATGTGCTTGCAAATGTTTGCCATCCAAATGCCATTGAATTCCTGGGTCTAATGACAGAAGAAAAATCTGTCAAAATTATCAGACAGGTCATAAAAGCTTTTAATGCGTTGTATAAAGAAAAAGAAGGGATTGTTACTGTGCAGGCTTATGTTGCCAATAAGTTGGACTCTGAAGAAGTCGAAGCTTTACAGCATAATTTACAAATGGCAATGAAAAAGAAAGGGGATATGACTATTGAAGTTGATGAACAGCTTTTGGGTGGTATCAAGTTAAGAATTGAAAACACATTTTTGGATGCAACTCTGCAAAGCAAATTAAATCGTTTGCAAAGCGAATTATTGCAATCCTAGAACCAAAGGAAAAAAATGGATATTAAAACAGAAAATATAACTGAATTACTCAGACAGCAGATTGCAGCATTTGATACATCAATCGATGTATCGGAAGTGGGTGAAGTCATCGAAATCGGTGACGGTGTTGCTCGCGTCAGCGGATTGGAAAATGTTATGAGTTCCGAGCTGGTTGAGTTACCGAATGATGTATTTGGAATGGCTCTGAATCTTGAAGATGATAATGTTGGTTTAGTCCTTTTCGGTGACAGCAGCAAAGTGAAAGAAGGCGATCTAGCCAAGCGTACTGAACGGGTCGTAGAAGTCCCTGTTGGCAAAAGTATGTTAGGCAGGGTTGTAAATCCCCTTGGTCAGCCGCTTGATGGTAAAGGTCCCATTGATTCCAAAGATTATTTACCCATTGAGCGTAAAGCATTGGGTGTGATGCAGCGTCAACCAGTGAAACAATCTTTGCAAACGGGAATCAAAGCGATTGACTCCATGATTCCCATTGGACGAGGTCAGCGTGAATTGATCATTGGTGATCGTCAAACGGGGAAAACGGCCATTGCTGTTGATACGATTATTAATCAAAAATATACACACAAGACCGACGATCCTGTCTATTGTATATATGTTGCCATCGGCCAAAAGGCATCCACGGTAGCGACTATTACAGCGGAGTTGGAATCAAACGGCGCCATGGAATACACAACAATTGTAGCAGCCAATGCGTCCGATCCGGCGCCGATGCAATACATTGCTCCCTATTCCGGATGTGCAATGGGAGAACATTTTCGTGATAATGGAAAACATGCTTTAATCATTTACGATGATCTATCGAAACAGGCTGTTTCCTATCGGCAAATGTCTTTAGTACTGCGCCGACCTCCCGGACGTGAAGCATTTCCCGGAGATGTGTTTTATCTCCACAGCCGTTTGTTGGAGCGCTCATCTAAACTTGCGGATGAATTGGGTGGCGGTTCTTTGACGGCGTTGCCAATCATTGAAACGCAGGAAGGTGATGTAGCAGCATATATTCCTACTAACGTTATCTCCATTACGGATGGTCAGATTTACCTTGAAACAAATCTGTTCAATTCCGGTGTTCGTCCGGCGATTGATGTGGGCCTGTCTGTTTCCCGTGTGGGTGGAAATGCCCAAATTAAAGCCATGAAAAGTGTGGCTGGAACACTTCGTTTGGATCTGGCTCAATATCGCGAACTTGAAGCGTTTGCTAAATTTGGTTCTGATCTGGATAAAGAAACCCAAGCCCAGCTTACCCGCGGTGAGAGAATGGTGGAAATTTTAAAACAAAACCAGTATGTACCTATGGATGTTGAAAAACAGATTGCTATTATTTATGCAGGTACAAAAGGATATTTGGATGAAATTGAAGTTGACAAAGTTTCAGATTTTGAAAAAGGACTTTTTGATTATTTGGAAGCCAATAATGCTGCTGAATTAAAGTCAATAGTGGCTGAAGGTAAAATCAGTGATGACGTTGCTGCAAAACTAGATGAAGCAATTTTAGCGTATAAAGGCGGATTTACTGCATGAGTAAGATGGAAGATGGAAGATGGAAGATGGAAGATGGAATATGGAAGATGGAATATGGAAGATGGAAGATGAAAGATGGAAGATGGAAGATGGAAGATGGAAGATGGAATATGGAAGATGGAATATGGAAGATGGAAGATGAAAGATGGAAGATGGAAGATGGAAGATGGAAGATGGAATATGGAAGATGGAATATGGAAGATGGTAAAGGTTAGATGTTTGATGTTATACGTTAGATGTACAAAAGTGGCAGAAGCAAGTGCCGTGACAATGAACCATTCATCCATTCAGTCTTGCAACCAATCTTCCATTAATCCAGGTTTTAATTAATGGCTAATCTGAAAGACATTCGCGATCGGATAAAATCCGTTAAAAGCATTCAGAAAGTGACCAAAGCCATGAAAATGGTTGCGGCTGCTAAAATGCGCAGGGCGCAAGAACACATGGAAGAAGCAAGACCGTACGCAGATCGTCTTTCTACTGTGATCAATCATCTCCTTCCCGATGTGGATCGCGACTTATTGGAATTATTGGATGTTCGTGACGTAAATCGTGTTGGATATGTTGTTGTCACTTCAGATCGAGGGATGGCCGGTTCGTTTAATACAAATGTTTTAAAAGCCGCTCAAAATGAAATCGATACAATCGGAAAAGAAAATGTGGATTTATTTTGCATCGGAAAGAAAGCGAAGGATCATTTTAAAAGACGGGATTATTCTATAATTGAGAATCATGCGGACTTCTGGAATGAGTTAAGTTATGGTCACGCAATTAAAATAGGTGAAGGTGTCATTAGCCATTTTACGAATCATCATGTGGATGAAATTCACGTTGTTTATAATGAATTTGTAAATGTGGCTAGGCAAAATATCAAAAGTGAAATGCTAATGCCATTGACATTTGAAAAAGAAAATGGTCAGTTTTTGGGTCGGTTGTATGAACCAAATAAAGAAAAAATTATAAAGAGTTTAATTCCCCGTCATTTAAATATTCAGATGTGGAAATACCTGTTGGAATCCTATGCCAGTGAGCAAGCGGCTCGCATGCTGGCTATGGAAAATGCCACAGATAATGCTCAAGACATGATTAAAAATTTAACATTGGAATTCAACAAGGCTCGCCAAGCTGCAATTACGACAGAAATGTTGGAAATCGTCAGTGGCGCCGAAGCCTTACAAACTAAATAATTACTATTGCCATGAAATGAAAATAATTAAAAGTGAAAAGATGAGAAAGTTTGGAATTCAAGAGTCATTGAGTCGGGAGTCGATGAGTCTAATGAACAAAGGAGTTAGATATGGGTAAAATTGAAAAATTTGAAGATATTGAAGCGTGGCAACGGGCTAGGAAACTTGTAAAAGTGATTTATGACATTTCAAAAAAAGGGGAATTCAACCAAGATTTTAAACTTCGAACTCAAATTCGCGATGCGGGTGTATCTATCATGGGGAATATTGCCGAAGGTTTTGGGCGTCGAAGCGATAAAGAATTTGCTAATTTTCTAAATTATTCTCATGCATCGTGTGCTGAAGTTCAATCTCATTTTTATGTAGCATTAGACCAAGAGTATATTAATACAGATTTATTTCAAAATATTTATGACGAATGTGGTGAAATTTCACGAATGATTTTATCTTTTCAAATCTATTTAAGAAAATAATGAATAATTTAAAGACTCACGGACTCATTAAACTCAAAGACTCATTAAACTCAAAGAC
>JACNLB010000030.1 GCA_014381755.1 Fidelibacterota bacterium
TGATGGTTTTCATCTTGTCTATTTTTATAAATATCGGAATGTGGTTTGAGCGATTCGTCATTATTGTTACATCACTCCATCGAGATTTCCTACCGTCTGCATGGGCTATGTACACACCGTCCTATGTTGAAATTGCCACACTCATTGGAAGCTTCGGTTTATTCTTTACACTCTTCATGCTTTTTATTCGATATATGCCTATTATTTCCATCGGAGAAGTGAAGAATGTCCTACAGTTTAAAGGACGAAGCGGAGGTGGAAAATGAAGAAATATTTTATCGTTTCTTTCGATAATGAATATGATTTAGTGGAAGCGACGCAAGAGTTTAAAGATAAGGGGTTCACCATAATGGATGCCTTTACGCCTTATGCGGTTCATGGATTGGATAAAGCCATGGGATTGAAGCCATCTAGACTTGGAAAAATATGTTTCGGTTTTGCTCTCTTGGGATTAGCCATCGGTTTATATGGTCAATATTGGATTTCTGCTGTGAATTGGCCCATCAATATCGGGGGAAAACCATGGAATTCCATGCCCGGATTTATGCCCATTGCTTTTGAGACGACGGTGCTTTTCGCAGGATTAGGAACGGTGTTTACGTTACTTTGGCGCACCGGCGTTTTACCCGGACGAAAGCCAAAAATTTATGCACCGAACGTAACCGATGACTCATTCGTTCTCGTCCTTACGGAAGAATTGAGTTCGTTTAACAGTGAAGCTGCCGAAGCTATTTCAAGCCAACACCGTGCCGTAGAATGGCAGGAAAAATTGGAATCGGAATAATGGATATGAAATCAATCATTAAACTGGGAATTGTGGTGGTTTTGTTATTCGGACTGCAAAAATGTCTCACCAATGATCCTCGTGAATTGAATGTGGAATTTATTCCGGAAATGGTGCATTCAGTTCCATTTGATGCGTTTGCAGAAAATCCAAATTATCCCAACGGGCAGACCTTACAAATGCCGGTGGTAGGAACCATCGCTCGTGGATTTCTTCCTGAATATTCCGACGGTGAACTCACGGAAGAATTAGCTGGAAATGTGTTGAAGAGTCCCATTGAAAATTCGGATAAGCATATTGCTCGTGGTGAATGGATGTATCGAAATTATTGTCAGGTCTGCCACGGAATGACCGGTTTGGGTGACGGTCCTGTAACAAAACGGGGAGTTCCGCCACCGCCATCTTTATTATCAGATAAAGTGAAAAATATGAAAGATGGACAGTTGTATTTCATTATTTCAAACGGGAAGGGAAACATGGCATCTTATCGTTCCCAAGTGCAAAGAGAAGACCGGTGGAAAGTAATTCAATATTTAAGGACAATGGAGAAATGAGTGAAAATTGGATTGATGGATTATTGGAATGTTGGATGAATGATAAACCAAAATATTATAATAATAATTTAAAACGTAATTACATAATGGAAAAACCTTACGTTTTAGATAAAGTAGAATAGAAACAAAAATATGAATGAAATAAATAAAATTCAATTAACAAATCGCCAAAAGTTGTGGCTGAAAATTTTTATGGACTTGGGTGTATTGACCTTTCTAATTGGTGTTTTTACCGACCCCACTCGCGCTTGGTCCAATTTACTTTTAAATGGATATTTTCTTACTGGTATCGGTTTTTGCGGTATGATGATGGTTGCCATCCATTATGTATCAAATTCCGGTTGGGATGTTGTTATTCGTCGCGTACCTGAAGCCATGTTCTCGGTTTTGCCATTTGGGTTTGTTGTTATGGTTTTGTTGTATTTTGGAATGCATGATATTTATGAATGGTCTCATGCGGATGTAGTAGCTGATGACCCGATTCTTTCCGGGAAATCTGCTTGGCTAAATCCCATGGGTTTTATGATTCGCATGGCCGTTTACTTTGTCTTTTGGATTTGGGTTGGACGGAAAATAATTTCAAAATCACTCACCATAGATTTAGATGGAAATCCACAGCATACAAAATCGGCAACAGGCTGGTCTGCATTTTGGCTTTATATTGGTGGAATCATGTTCATCTTTTCCAGTTTTGACTGGATAATGTCTTTGGAGCCCCATTGGTATAGTACCATTTTTGGATTGTATAATTTTTCTGGAATGTTTACCAGCGGATTGGCCTTTACCATCATCGCACTCATTTTTCTACGACGAATGGGTGTCGTGAAAGGGATTGTTAAAATTGACCATTTATATGAATTATCCCGCTATCTTTTCGGATTTGTTACCTTTTGGGTTTACATCTGGTTTTCACAGCATATGCTCATTTGGTATGCCAATATCCCAGAAGAAACGGTTTATTACATCAAACGACATGTGGGCGTTTTTGGTTCGCTGACTGTGGTGAATATTTTGCTGAATTGGTTTATTCCTTTTAGCATATTATTATTTAGAAAAACCAAACGAAACGAAAAAAGTTTGCTCATAGCCGCATCGCTGGTGTTGGTAGGAAGATGGGTGGATTTATATATGATGATTTTCCCACCCCATTTGGAATCGCCGGTTTTTGGATTGATGGAAATCGCCATGTTTGCCGGAGCATTATCTCTAACAGTTTGGATATTTATAAGGGCTTTTGCGAAAGAAAATCTTGTACCGGAAAATGATGTTTATCTACAAGAAAGTTTGCAACTACATACTTAATCAACAAAAAAGGAGTACAACCCCATGTTAAAAAACACTCTCATATTCATTTCACTTTTTGGAATGCTCTTGGCCGAAGGAAACCCACTGAAATTTTCAGGTCAGGTTCGTCAGAGATTTGAAATGGTGGACAAGGATTTTACAGATACAACATCATTTAATAATCAAAACTATCTTCGGACGCGCTTTGCCGTTTCCTATGATAATGAAGATTATAGCACGTTTGTTCAATTGCAGGATTCCAGAATATTCGGAACGGAAACAAGCACGTTGAAAGATGGAACCGCTGACGCTTTGGATGTGCATCAAGCTTACTTCAAACTCAAGAATTTGTTAGGTATGCCATTAAGTGCAAAAGTAGGACGCTTCGAAGCGGCTTATGGTCCACAAAGACTCATGGGTGCTGTTGGTTGGCATAATATCGGAAGAAGTTTCGATGGTGTTGTTTTTAATTATACCAATGATTTTGCCAATGTGGACTTTTTTAATTTAAAGCAAGTAGAAGCGGGAACCGTTAATGACGATGACGATTTTAATGTTCGTGGTGCTTATGCTCATTTAAGTTTGATGGAAGGGCATAAAACCCAAGCGTTTGCCATTCAGGATGGAGACAGAATGACATTTGGCGGATACGGAAAAGGTGCTTTTGCCGGCGTGAGCTACGAATTAGAATTCGCTATCCAAAATGGTGCTGAATCGGATAATGTGAAATATGGCGGAATGATGTATGGATTGAATGCAGGCTATAAAATTGCTGGCATGACCCTATCAGCTGGAATGGATTTTGTTTCAGGTGACGATACAACCACGGCTGATGTAAATGAATCTTTCAACACACTCTATGCCACCAATCATAAATATTATGGATACATGGATTATTTTTTGAATGTTCCTGTGCATACAGGTGGAATGGGATTGTCTGATATTCACGTTAAACTGTCAGGACTTAAAATTGCGGGACATACCGTAAAAGTGGCTTACCATATGTTTGGTGCGGATCAAAGTGCGGATTCATTTGGTAATGAATTGGATGTAACCATTATCAAACCGATTGCGAAGAACGTTAAAGTAGTGGGTGGCTATTCCTTATTCATGCCGGGGAAATTGAAAGCAGAAGATGGTGCAAATGCAAGTTTTGTTTATCTTATGACAATTGTCAATTTCTAAATTAAAATAAAGGTCAAAAAAATGAAAAATATTAAAAAAAGTTTAAATCTGATTTTGGTTTTTTCTGTTTTGGTTTCGTTCGGAATCGCCAAGGATGTATTACCAAATGCGCTGACGGATGAATCGGCAGAATGTTTGGAATGTCATAAAACAGATAATGTCAGTTTATATCAGCAATGGGGCAAAAGTAAACATTATGGTGCAAATGTGGGTTGCTACGAATGTCATAAGGCGGAAGAAGGCGATGTGGATGCATTTGAACATAATGACTATTTGATTTCTGTTATTGTTTCACCCAAAGATTGTGCCCGATGCCATGAAAATGAAGTGGAAGAATTTGCGAATTCGCATCACTCAAAAGCAGGACGAATTATGGGTTCTCTTGATAATGTTTTGGCAGAAGTGGTGGAAGGAAATCGTGCTTTTGTCACACCCGGATTCCCTCATGGAAATTCAGCTGCAGCTGTGAATGGATGTTGGCAATGTCACGGTTCGCAAGTAAAAGTGCTTGAAGACGGAAAACTTGACGCGGCAACTTGGCCCAATACGGGAATCGGCAGAGTAAATCCTGATGGCTCGGAAGGGTCATGTTCAGCATGTCATCAACGCCACGAATTTTCGGTTGCTCAAGCACGGAATCCTGAAAATTGCGGTAAATGTCACATGGGTCCAGACCATCCGCAATTAGAAATATATAACGAATCTAAACACGGCATTAATTTCAGAGCGAATATCGACAATATGAATTTGGAATCTTCAAAATGGGTCGTTGGCGAAGATTATTATTCTGCACCGACCTGTGCAACCTGCCATATGTCCGCAACGCCAAACCAAGCTGTAACCCATAATGTAGGGTTGAGAATCAAATGGAATAACAGACCGCCAATCTCAAAACTCTCTCATGAAACGGATGCAAAATGGGGATTAGCTTCTGCTTCGATTCATGCAGATACGCGTCGGGAGAATATGGAAGATGTGTGTGCAGCCTGTCATAACGAAAACTTCACAGACAA
>JACNLB010000028.1 GCA_014381755.1 Fidelibacterota bacterium
ACTGCCAATCCTGCAGTAACATTAAAATTAGCTGTAACTGTTGAGCCGCCGTGGAGTAATGAATTCACAACGTTATGACTATCAGAGGCAGGTACTTGGAAAACAAACCTGTTAATCGATCCAAGAATATCAAAAACTGGTATAAGCCCGATTCCATTCGCAAATAAGATAAAAAAGAAAAATGTCAAAATAATCGGAGCCCATATATCTACAGACTTTGCACCCACATTTGGCTGCACAATTGAATCTCGAATAAATTTTACAACCGCTTCCAATGCATTCATCCAACCGCTTGGAATTGCTTTATCTTTTTTCAAATATTTTCTTACTGGAATAATCACAGCGCAGGAAACCAAGATTGCAACAACCCATAACATAAATACATGCTTGGTAACGGATATATCAATTCCAAAGATATGGGGTAAATGAATTAGTGGATGGTCTAATGAACTATTAGAAACATGTTGAATTATATTATCGCCAACCTGGTCCAATACACTTGTGCCAGCGGTGTGGCTCTGCTCAGCAGCTGCACTCATTTGATGATTTAAATTTTCCCTACTTGAATATGGATCTTAAAAACAACGCTTCACAAATGTGAAGCGTTACAAAATAGCCTACAAAACTAAGTATAAATGGCATTGGATTAAAAGTGTAAAAAGTAAAAATGTATATAAAATACATCCCGTAGAATATCATCTTTATACCAAATGATTTTATCAAAACATTTGTTACTCTCTCCGGTGATTTTTTATGCATAGCCGAAAGAACTAATATTGAAATGATACCCACAATTAATGGTGCCATCATTCCCAGGAAAATTTCTTTAGCAAATTGGTCTAATACACCAACAATCAACCCCCATGTTCCTATACAAAAAACACTTAAATATATTAAAAATTGAATAGTAGACATATTATTTACGCCAGACGGTTTTAGCCAATTCATAAAATCCTGTAAAAAGGCCTATTAAAAAACCAATCAGCATCAACCACGGTTTCGTTCCAAGCCAATTATCCAGAAAATACCCCGTTAAACCCATAATCAATACACCACCAATAAGTGTATATGATGCTGAAGCAGCAGGGCCTGATTCTTTAATTATTTTTTGTAAATATTGAAATGAACGAGCTAAATAATCGTCCTTGTTTTCATTCATTATATATTGATGAATCGCCTATTTCAGAGGATCCTTTTCCATCCGTTTGGGAGTCATCATAATCTCTTTCATTTCCAAGAATAATACACTGGCCTTGAAATTGAGCACCTTCTTCAATGATGAGTGATTTATAAGTCAAATTGCCATGCAATACTGACGATTCTCCTAGGACAGCCCTGTCTTCGACAACAACATTCCCTTCTACATTGCCACCAATATGAATATCACTGCTAACAATATCACCATGTACTTTACCTGTTCTTGAAACACGAACAGCTCCTTGTGTTTGAATATTGCCGTAGACTGTTCCATAAACAATGATGCCTTCTTCCAGTTTTATATCACCTTGGAAGACAGCATCCTGCCCCACCATGCTATTCATGTTCTGAAAATTTATTTTAGTCATTTTCTTCAACGCTTAAATCTCGTTTCTTATATTCCGGGAAAAACACCAATGGATCAATCGCATTACCGTCTTTCCAAATTTCAAAGTGCAAATGCGGACCGGAAGATATACCTGTACTACCTGCCAAGGCAATAACATCTCCTCTTTTTACAATCCCATGATTTTCAAAGAGATTTAATTGGTTATGACCATAATGTGTAAAATAATCATCGCCATGATAGATGATAATTAGATTTCCCAAATCATAAGTCCAGCCTGAGAATATCACTCTTCCACCCGCTGCAGCCAGAACGGGTTCCCCTTCTTGAACAGCAATATCAATTCCATAGTGATTCTTCTGCCAAAAATGAGATTTATCAAGCATTCGTTGGGTCAAAAATCCATCAACAGGTGCCTGTGATGGTATATTTTCAATGTAAGAAATGACAAAGGAGTCCGTTTTATCATCTGCTGAAGATTGATGTTCATCGTTTACAATACTCAAATTACTGCGGATAATTTCTTCCATTTGACCCAAGCGATTAAGATCACGATAAAGCTCCATAACATGTGTGCGTTCAGATACCATTTTTTCAAATTGTTGATTTTTTTCACGGAATTCATAAATATGAGGGACATAGTATACTAAAACTCCCCCTATACTTATGATTGTTAAAACAACGAAAAATAATAATGTACGCAACCAGAATCGGCTAATGGAAAACCGTTTTTGAGTGTCCACATTATCTGATACAATATGAATTGTAAATCGGTTGGATTTCATAACGGGAATTATTTTATAGTTCGTAAGAGATCCATGACGCGTTCAAAATCGTCATCAGAAAAATATTCAATTTCAATTACTCCTTCTCCCTCTTTATGGCTGATACGAACTTTGGTCCCAAGCAGGGTGATCAACTCATTTTCCAGAGACCTTACAGCTGCTGTTGATCTGCGTATTTTCTTTTTCTTGGGTTTTGATTTGGGAGCAGTCTTTCCTTTTACAATATCCTCCACAGCCCGTACACTCAATTTTTCATGTAGGATCCGCTGCCATAATTTTTTTTGAGTGGCGTGTGTTTTCATGACCAATACCGCTCTGCCGTGGCCAGCGCTTATTTCACCTTTGCGAATACTGGCTTTTATTTCCGCCGGGAGATTAAGCAAACGTAATGAATTAGAAATGGTAACCCGTTTTTTTCCTACTGCTTTAGCAATCGCACTATGATTCAAATTAAATTCATTTTGCAAAACGTCAAATGCTTCTGCTTCTTCAATGGCATTCAAGTTTTCTCTTTGGATATTTTCAATGAGAGCCATTTCCATTAATTCGGCATCATCTGTTACATTAATGATATATACAGGAATCTTTTTCAGTCCGGCGAGCTTGGCTGCCCGCCAGCGTCTTTCTCCGGCCACCAGCATAAATCCCTTATCCACTTCCTGAACGGTAATGGGTGTAATGACACCTTTTTCTTTTATGGATGCAACCAAGTCTTCCAAGCTTGATTTATCCAACCCGTCTTTCCGGGGCTGGTTCGGATTAGCTTTAATCTTGGATAAAAAAATGTCAGTTACACCTACGGGTCTTGCCGCTGTTTGCGTTTCTTCATAGGGACGAATAAGCGCTTCCAAGCCTTTGCCCAATCTTTTAGTTACCACTATCTAATAACTCCTCTACTAAATCCATATAATCTCTCGCTCCGACAGAATTGGCATCATATAATAACGCCGGTTTGCCAAAACTGGGTGCTTCGCCGAGGCGGACGTTACGATGAATGATTGTCTTGAACAATTTATCTCCGAAATAGCTTTTAATTTCTTCTGCTACTTGTTTTGACAAATTCAACCTGCTGTCAAACATAGTGAGAAGAACACCTTCAATTTTAAGTTTCTTATTCAAGTTTCGCTGGACAAGCCTGATGGTATTCAAAAGTTGGCCTAATCCTTCCAATGCATAATATTCAGCTTGAATGGGTATTATAATCGAATGGGCAGTTGTCAGGGCATTCACAGTTAGCAAGCCTAAAGATGGGGGACAATCGATTAAAATAAATTTGTATTTCCGTTTTAATGATTCCAAAGCCTTCTGCAAATGAAATTCTCTGGCCATGAGGCTTACAAGTTCAACTTCCGCACCCACCAGATCGCTGTTTGATGTAATCACGTCTAAATGACTGAATTGAGTATTGATAATGGCATCTTTGATTGCAGTCCCGCGAATCAACACATCATAAATTGTGTTAACATCTTCGCCGTTTATTAAGCTGGAAACACCTGTGGTGGCATTCGCCTGGGGATCCAAATCGATGAGCAATGTTTTTTCTTCTGACACTGCAAGACTGACAGCAATATTCACAGCTGAAGTCGTTTTTCCGACGCCGCCTTTCTGGTTTGTGAGTGCTATAATGCGTGACATAATTGGGTTTTACTTATAAACCTGTTTTCGATGGTCAATTCGAATAACCAAAATTACCATTCTATCATTCTCAATTCGATATAAAATTCGATAATCTCCAACTCTTACCCTCCAAACATTTTCAAGATCCCTAATTTTTACTGCATTCGCATATGGATTTATACAAAGCGATTCTAATTTTTCTCGAATACGTTTTAATACTTTTTTTGGAAATCGTTTACTTTTTTTAAGAACTGAAGGTTTAAATACAATTGAATAAGGCACTAAGGGACTGTAAAATAATAACCTAGACATCTTGACTTGCTATTTTGCCTATTTTCTTCGTTATAAAAGTATTAAATAAACTGTGGCTATTTGCAACTTTTAAGCCTTGAAAATAAACAAAATCCCTTCGTCAATTTTGAAAAGGTTATTTTTTCACAATCCCTAATCCTCAATTCTCCACTGTTTTTTTACTTCCGACCATGGAATTTCACCTTCTTCCTGCAGCGCTTCTTTTGCCTCACGAATATCAAAATAATCTTCAAGATACTCTTCCACCAGATCTTGAATGATTTTACTCATCGTTTTACCTTCCAATGCTGCAATCATGCGCAGCGCCTTAAGTTCTTTTTCCGGTAAACGCAACGTTGTTGCTGTATTCATTAATTAATCCCCTAATATGATATTACGATGTTATAATATTACAATGTTATAATCAATGTAATTTATATGTTTCCTGCTTTCCTCCGTTCTTTTTCCAGTTCATCCTTATCCCATATTTCAGCAACAGAATCACAATAATCCACCTGAAAACAACTGGGGCA
>JACNLB010000027.1 GCA_014381755.1 Fidelibacterota bacterium
ATCTACTTTGTCATCATCTGCACAAACTTTTTGAGCCAATGTGATATCTAATTCAACTAATGAGTCTAGACTTTCTTTTATCATTTGTTGCACAATTTTAGCCATTTCCAAGATTTCATTAGGAATTATAATTGATGGTAGTTTTGACAAAGCAATTGTCCGCTTGGCAATATTACATGATAAATCGCCTATCCTTTCTAAATCATTATTTATTTTCAGAACTGCAATTATAAATCTTAGATCAATTGCAACCGGCTGATGAAGTGCTAATATTTTTAGGCACTCTTCTTCAACTTCAATTTCTTTTAAATCTATTTCTTTATCCTTTTTAATAACTTCTTGAGCTGAATCAATATCATTATTATTAATTGACTCTATTGCACCAAGAAAATTCTCTTCCACTAGCGTTCCTACGTATAGGATAGATTCCTTTAATTTGTCAATTTCTTTTTGTAAAATGGCCATTTTTTCTCCTAATTATCCAAATCTTCCAGTAATATAATCTTCAGTTTGTTGTTTATCCGGTTTTGTAAATATTGAATTTGTTTTCCCATATTCTATTAACTCTCCCTCATATAGAAAGGCTGTATTATCTGATATCCTTGCTGCTTGTTGCATATTATGAGTAACAATAATAATTGTATATGATTTTTTTAACTTTTTGATTAATTCTTCAATTTTCATGGTTGCTTTTGGATCCAATGCTGACGCAGGTTCATCCATTAAAATTACTTCAGGCTTCATAGCAATTGCTCTGGCAATGCAGAGGCGTTGTTGTTGTCCTCCTGATAATTCCATGGCAGAGCTATTAAGTCTATCTTTCACTTCGTCAAATAATCCTGCATCAATTAAACAGTTTTCAACCAATTCCTGTTGGTTTCCAATGAATCCATTAATTTTCGGACCCCAAATGATATTATCAAAAATTGATTTAGGAAATGGATTGGGTTTTTGAAATACCATTCCTATCCGTTTTCGTATTTCAACTGGATCCATATCAGAATGATTTATGACTTTACCTTCAAATAATACTTCACCCTCAATATTAAAATTATCGATAAAATCATTCATTCGATTAAAGGTTCGTAGTAATGTTGATTTCCCACAACCTGAGGGACCAATAATTGCAGTCACCTTATTTTTTAAAATCTGGATATTACAATCCCTAATGGCTGGATGTTTTCCATAACGCAGAGTCAGGTTTTTTGCTTCTATTATTATTTTATTATTCATATTACCATTTATATTTTTTTAATGAACGATTTCGAATTAGAATCGCTGCGGCATTCATTGTTAATAGTACCACTAGCAACACAATAATTCCTGCGGCAGCTAAATGATGAAATTCAACTTGCGGGCGAGACACCCAGTTATAAATTTGGATGGGTAATGTTGTAAAGGGATCATTAATATTTTCTGGCACAAATGCCACATAGGTTAGTGCTCCAATCATAATGAGTGGAGCTGTTTCTCCAATTGCTCTAGACATTGCCAAAATTACACCTGTGAAAATCCCAGGTGTTGCCGCAGGTAAAACATGTGATTGTATCGTTTGCCAGCGTGTTGCACCAACAGCAAATGCTCCTAATCTAATACTTTTGGGAACTGCTTTAATTGCTTCTCGAGCAGCCATAATTATCACAGGGAGGATTAATAGAGACATGGTTAAGCTTCCAGCTAAAAGACTTCTATCCAACTGAAAAAACCGCACAAAAATAGTTAACCCAAGTATTCCATAAATGATAGATGGAACACCGGCAAGATTAGCGATATTTATTTCAATGAATCGACTGAGTTTATTTTTCTTAGCGTACTCTTCTAAATAAATTGCTGCTGAAACCCCAATTGGAACAGCAATGATTGCAACTAATGCCAACATCCAAATTGATCCCCAGATAGCAGCTTTAATACCGGCTTTATGTGGAAACCGTGAGGGGAAATTGTTGAGAAAAGTCCAATTAACTTTACTTAATCCATCCCAAGCAATATTACCAAGCAAAATGATTAATATAATAATGGAAGACCAAGTACTGATAGTGGCAATAATTCTGAAAATTTCAGCTTTCAATTTTCTTCTTGAAAGAATATCATTCATTATTCATATACCTCTCTATATCGGTTCATAACCCAATTTGCAAAGATATTCATTAAAAGTGTTACTCCAAACAATACAATGCCAACAGCAAAAATGGTTTGATATTCAATACCTCCCTGTGGTGTGTCGCCAAGACTGACTTGCACGATATATGAAGTCATTGTCTGAATACTTTCTAGAGGATTAATTGTTAATTTAGGCGTAGCCCCTGCAGCAATAGTAACAGCCATTGTTTCGCCAAATGCTCTGGACAAAGCTAAAATAAAAGATGCCATTATTCCCGAAAAAGATGATGGAATAAGCACCCCTTTGATAACTTCAAAATCCGTAGATCCTAAGGCGTACCCACCTTCTTTGAGAGAACGAGGTACTGACCTGAGCGCATCATCGCATAAAGATGCAACCATCGGAAGAATCATTATGCCAACGACTATTGATGCACTCGCCGCATTAAAAACTTCTGTAAAAGGTAATATTGATCTCAAAATGGGCGTAATAAATGATAGAGCAAAAAATCCATATACAACGGTTGGAATTCCTGCCAATATTTCAAGAACGGGTTTAATTATATTTCGAGTTTTTTCAGATGCAAACTGAGATAAATAAATTGCAGTTAAAACACCAAATGGTATAGAAATGAGTGCAGACCCAGCCACAATTATTAAGGTTCCGCTAAGTAGGGGAAGAATTCCAAAAGATTTAGGAACCAGTAATGGTTCCCATTGTGTACCAAAGAAAAATTCAACAGGCGAAACATTCTTGAAAAATTGAAATGATTCGGCAAAAAGAATCGTAATAATTCCCATAGTTGTTAGGATACTAACAAACGCCGAAAGAGAAAGGAATATTTCAATCCCCTTCTCTTTTAAGTTGATTTGTCTAAACAATAATCTCACCTACTTATTTCTGTGAATACCATTTCCCAGTTGATCTGGTTTTGTATTTTTGCTGTATGTCTTTTGTTAAACTTTCAGGTAACCCAACATAGCCCACTTCCTCAGAAAGTTTATAAGTTTCGGCAAGGTAAAATTCAACAAATTTATCTACTTCAGGTCGCTTAAGAGACTCCGGATTCACATAAATAAAGATAGGTCTGGAAAGTGGAGAATACGTTCCGTTGTTGATGGATTCCATACTGGGAGATATGGGACCATTTCCGTCATCAATGGGGACAATTTTTAACTTATCGGTATTTTCCTTATAATAAGCAAACCCAAAAAATCCAAGTGCATAAGTATCACCGGCAACGCCTTGGACTAATACATTATCATCCTCGCTTTTAGTAAAATCAGATCTACAAGATTGAGACTTTCCATTGATGGCATCTGTGAAATAATCAAAAGTGCCGGAATCTGTACCCGGTCCATACAATTTGATTTCCTTGCGAGGCCAATTAGATCGAATATCATTCCAGTAATGAACCTGACTGCCCGGTTTCCAAATATTATGAAGTTCATTTACGGTAAGATAATCTAACCACGAATTGTTTTTATTGACCACTACTGACAAACCATCATAAGCCACAGGAAGTTCTATAAATTCTATTTGATTTTCATTGGCTTTTTTGATTTCTTTATCCTTTATTGGGCGGGATGCATCATTGATATCTGTTTCACCAATACTATATTTTTTAAATCCACCTCCCGTTCCAGATATTCCAACCGTTACTCTAACTTTTGGGTATAGCTTACCAAATTCCTCAGCTACTGCTTCAGTAATTGGGAAAACGGTACTGGAACCATCTATTTTTACTGTGCCAGAAAGAGTATTGGCACTACTGGTTTTTGCACTGTCTCCACCGCAATTAACCAACAATGTAGCAAAGGTAATTGTTATTAGTGTTATTATAAATTGTTTCATTTTTTCTTCCTTTTTTATTTTTATTTATTATTAAAATTTGAATTGAAAATTAATTTTATATTCTGTTTCCGAATCGTTTGCATTATCTTCAAAAGATGTCATTCGCATATTTGGTGCTACGGATAAACCACTTCCACAATGTATGAGTACACCTGCAATGAGATAATTTTCACCATCTTCCTCAACGGATGAATCTTCATCAAAAATATCATACCGAGTAAAAACATCTATGTTTTCATTAATCGCATAATTAGCACTAACTGAAATAATATTGGAATTTACCCCACTCTTGTTCTGCAAATCATATTCAGCACCAATACGAATTCCCATTCCTGAAAACCCGCCAAATACGCTGGTCATAGTGGTAGGATCATTATCGGTACTTTCTGTAGTATAAACCACTCCTATATTATAGCCATCATTCTTGTTGAGTTTGCGTTCTCCATAAGTTGTATTAAAAGTGATTTTATGATATTTGTCGTTCTGCGGTTTTTTATATCCTTCACCGTTTACGACTTGCAAACTCAAATTGAGGTTATCTAATATTGATTTTGAAAATCCAATTCCAATATCGGCTGAGGATGAAAACTTATTTTTGTCAATGGAAGATTTTTCAATAAAACGATACCCCCAGTTTTTCTCCTGGACACCGTAGGTATTCATTCCGATTAACCCAAAGTTGAATTTACCAAAAGAGGTTTTATAATCAATTTGTGCTTTTTTGAGGAAGGCT
>JACNLB010000150.1:0-7102 GCA_014381755.1 Fidelibacterota bacterium
AATGGAATGGCAACAGATTAACGAAATGATAATTGCGTCTGAACGCATATTACTGACGACGCACGAAAACCCGGATGGCGATGGTCTGGGCAGTGCATCAGCGTTGTATTATCATTTACAAGAAGAAGGCAAGGAATGCAGAATAATCAATTGTTCAGATCTTCCTGATGAATATGATTTTTTGAATCAAGACAAAATTTTTGAATTATACGATATTAAAAAACACGATGAATGGCTGGAAAAATGTGATTTAGCTATTATATTTGATGTGGGTGATTTCAAACGCGTACGCAAAATAAAAGATGCGATTGATAGAAATGAGATTAAAACAATCAATATTGATCATCATCCACACCCGGATGATCATCCATTCACTCTAAATGTGGTGGACACACATGCGGCAGCCACCGGTTCGATGGTCTTTGATTATCTGAAAATGGCTCGGAAAAAGCCCATAACAAAAAATATGTGTGATGGTTTATATACAGCTATTATGACAGATACAGGATCCTTCAGGTATTCAAATACAAATGCAAAATGTCACGAAATTGCTATCGAGTGCCTGAAAGCAGGTGTGGAAACGAGTAAGATTTATCAGCGTGTGTATGAAACAAAACCCCAGGGCGGTGTGCGATTATTGGCGCGGGTAATTGATAATATTACCTTTGATAGCGGCGGCGAATTAGCCTGGTTTTCGATTGACCAAAAAATGCTAGATGCCGCCGATGCAAGTTCAAAAGACGTGGATGGGTTTACAGATTTTGTCCGGTCGATCCAAGGTGTGGAAGTAGCTGTAATGATTTTTGAAAATGGCAGCGACACGTGTAGATTAAATTTTCGTTCGAAAGGAAAATATGCCATCAATGATGTGGCGAAACATTTTGGCGGCGGTGGTCATAAATTTGCAGCAGGAGCAATTGTGAAAGGAAATAAAGACACGATTATTCCTCTTGTTGTTACTGAAACGAAAGCATCATTGGAAAAACAATCGAAATGAAAATCATTATTGCAAAAGATGCCGGTTATTGTTTTGGAGTCCGGGACGCCGTAAACCTCGCCTATGAAACGGCTAATCAAAATGGTGATGTGTATATGTTGGGCCATATTGTCCATAATGAGAATGTTGTAAAGGATCTGGATGATGTGGGAGCAAAAGTCGTTCGTAAATTAACCGATGTCCCCGATGGAAAACCCATTATGTTTCGTGCCCATGGTACTGCTAAAACTGTGTGGGGAAATGCACAGCAAAAAGATATGAATATAATTGATGCAACCTGTCCTTTGGTTAAAGAAATTCATGATGAAGTAATTAAACTGGAAAAAGAAGGTCGGCAGATTATTATCGTGGGTGATCATGGCCACGATGAAGTGATAGGAATCGCAAGTCAGGTGAAAGAGCCCATTATCGTTGCCACACCGGACGAAGCGAATCAACTTCGAAAAATGAAGAAAGCGGGTGTTGTGAGTCAATCAACTCAAACCATTGAAAATGTCCAAGATATTATTAATATTCTAATGATAAAAGTATTCGATTTACGGTTCGTAAATACAATATGCTTTCCAACGAAACGAAATCAGCAGCAGTTGAAAGATTTATCAGAAAAATGTGATGTGATGGTTGTCATTGGTTCATTCACAAGTGCAAATTCAAAGCGGTTAACCCAATTAGCAGAAGAAAGAAATGACCGTTCGTATCAAGTTACTTGCGCGAATGATTTGAAACCGGATTGGTTTAATGATTCTGATGTTGTGGGCATCACTGCAGGAGCATCAACTCCGGACAATATTATAGAAGATGTAACAGAGAAAATTAAAAGTTATAGCAAAAACCTAGAAGAGGAATTAGTCTATGAGTAAATCAAATTTTGAAGTGAAAGTCGGTTTAGCCGAAATGCTGAAAGGCGGCGTCATCATGGACGTGATGAATCCCGAACAAGCACGCATCGCCGAAGATGCGGGCGCTGTAGCTGTCATGGCACTGGAACGTATTCCTGCATTAATTAGGGAAGAAGGTGGCATTTCCCGTATGAGTGATCCGGAAATGATCAAAGATATTCAAAAAGAAGTGTCCATTCCTGTTATGGCAAAAGTGCGAATCGGCCATTTTGCCGAAGCGCAAATTCTTGAAGCGCTGGAAGTGGATTTTATTGATGAAAGTGAAGTGCTGACACCTGCCGATGAACATAATCATGTTTGGAAACATGATTTTAAAGTTCCATTTGTTTGCGGATGCAGGGACTTAGGTGAAGCTCTACGCCGGATTGGCGAAGGTGCGTCTATGATTAGGACTAAAGGTGAAGCGGGTAGCGGAAATATTGTTGAGGCCGTTCGTCATATGCGTAAAGTCACAAGCCAGATCAAAGAATTGACGACAATGGGGAATGATGCACTCATGGCACAAGCGAAAGAATTAGGAGCGCCTTTTAGTCTTGTTCAGCAAGTTGCTAAACTTGGCAAACTCCCGGTACCTAATTTTGCTGCCGGCGGAATTGCTACTCCCGCAGATGCTTCGTTGATGATGCAGTTGGGAGCAGAAACAGTTTTTGTGGGCTCCGGAATTTTTATGAGTGAAGATCCGGCTTCACGGGCTAACGCCATAGTTGAAGCAGTAACCTATTATGATGATCCTGATAAATTGGCTAATATCTCTCATGGATTGAAAAAAGCAATGGATGGGATTGATATTGCTAAAATTCCTGAAGAAGAACGCCTACAGGAACGGGGGTGGTGATTTGGTTATTGGTGGTGGGTAACTGGTGAATGGTTGTGCAATGAAAATTGGAATATTAGCGTTACAAGGTGATGTGGAGAAACATAGTCACATAATAAGTGATTTAGGTTTAGAGTCTATGTTTGTTCGCTATTCGGACGAATTAAATGAAGTGGATGGTTTAATCATCCCCGGCGGAGAATCCACAACTTTAACAAAATTGATGAATAAAAGTCACTTTCATAAACCGATCAAAAAATTTGCCGAGAAACATCCGATTTTAGGTACATGCGCCGGGATGATCATGATGAGTAAAAACGTTAATCATCATCTTGTAAGTCCTTTGGGTATTATGGATATTGACGTGGATCGAAATGCCTATGGCAGACAGGTTCATTCATTTGTAGATAAATTACCCGTACGACTAAATGGTGATACCAAAACGATTGCAGCAACATTTATTCGCGCTCCAAAAATCACTAATATCGGCAAAAATGTTGAAATCCTAGCTGAATTCAACAATGAACCCTGTGCTGTAAAACAGGGGCAGCACATTGCGCTATCCTTTCATCCGGAATTAAATAATATTACTCTTTTTCATAAAGCGGCTTTTTGCAATAAAGGTTCTTTAAAACAACGCGAATCATCTTATGCAGCTTGAATTATTGCCCAACATAAAATCCCCGGCGGATATACGCGATTATGATTCCGGTCAATTGCACCAATTATGCGATGAAATACGTAAATATACCATTGATGTCATTACGAAAACGGGAGGACATTTAGCTCCGACTCTAGGCGTCGTTGAATTGACCGTAGCGCTTCATCATGTATACAACACACCAAAAGATAAAATCGTTTGGGATGTGGGACACCAAGGTTATGCCCATAAAATTCTCACGGGAAGATTTGAAGAATTAACAACGATCCGCCAATATAAAGGATTGAGTGGATTCCTCAAACGTGCAGAAAGTGAGTACGATGTGTTTGGTGCCGGTCATGCCTCAACATCCATTTCTGCCGCATTGGGAATTGCCGCCGCACGAGATCATCATGGGGATAATTTTCGTGTAAGCGCTGTTATCGGCGATGGTGCTATGACGGGCGGTTTAGCGTTTGAAGGGTTGAACAATGCCGGTCATTTACGTAAGCAATTACTCGTTATTTTGAATGATAATGATATGTCAATTAGTCCGAATGTTGGTGCAATTCGAACACACTTAACCCATATTATAACGAATCCACTTTATAATCGCGTCAGGGATGAGATCTGGAAACTTACCGGCAGCCTGCCATTGGGTAAAAAAATAACCAGAACATTTATTAAAAAAATTGAAGAAGGATTAAAAAGCATGATTGTTCCCGGTATTATTTTTGATGAATTGGGCTTTCGATATTTTGGTCCGATTGACGGGCATGATATAGAAGAACTTGTCCATACGCTAAATAATATTAAGAATATAAAATCACCCGTATTACTCCATATCGTTACCAAAAAAGGGAAAGGGATGGATGTTGCAGAAAAAGATCCGGTTGGGTATCACGGTGTTAAAGCCACACCCACTCCCAGTACAAATGGACAACCTGAACCTGTATCAGACAATCCTTCATTTCAGTCTGTTTTCGGTCATATTTCCAGAGAAATCGCCAGGAATAATAAAGAAGTGGTCTGTATTACTGCTGCTATGGGCGAGGGAACAGGATTAATACCGTTTAAAAAAGAATTCCCCGATCGATATTATGATGTAGGAATAGCTGAAGGGCATGGTGTCACATTTGCTTCCGGACTTGCTTCAGAAGGAATGCGACCCATTTGTGCTATATATTCTACATTTTTACAGCGCGCATATGATCACATTGTTCATGATGCTTCTATTCAACATTTACCCGTTATTTTCTGCTTGGATAGATCTGGAATAGCCGGGGAAGATGGCCCCACTCATCACGGCGCATTGGATATTGCATATTTAAGATGTATCCAGGATATTGTTATAGCATCTCCAAAAAATGGCAATGATTTTCGTAATCTTCTTTATACCGCTTTGGATATTACCGATTGCCCCATTGCAATTCGTTATCCGAAAGCAAGTTCAGTGGAGTTTGATCAAAATGGCCAAGCTGAATTACTTCCAATTGGTTGCTGGGAAGTAGAAAAACACGGATCAGATGCTGCGATTTTTGCTGTGGGTCCCATGGTGTATGATGCTGTTAAAGCAGCAGAAAAATTGGAATCGAATGGTATTTCGTGTGAAGTAGTCAATTGTCAATTTATTAAACCCATGGATGAAGCGTATCTGATATCAGCTTTGAAAAAATTCAAAGTCATCGTCACGATTGAAGAAGGTGTAATTACGGGCGGTTTTGGAGAAGGAGTCATTTCATGGTTGTCAGAACATGGATATAAAGGGAGTATTAAGCGGCTTGGATTACCGGATTCATTTGTTGAGCATGGCCCTCGAAATGTACTTTTGCAGAATTTAGGTTTGGACACGGACGGATTAATTAAAACCGTTTCAAAGCTCATGACCGATATATCTGTCACAATCTAACCGAATGAATTCTGTCCACCTTACTCTTTTTGGCTTTTTAGTCTTCTTCCTGGGATATCGTTTTTATTCAACCTGGTTAAGTAAACGAATCTATGGTTTGGATGAAAAGATCAAAACTCCTGCTCATGAATTCCGTGATGACATCGATTTCTTACCCACCAAAAAACACATTCTTTTTGGGCATCATTTTACATCTATAGCCGGTGCAGCTCCAATCATTGGACCATGCGTAGCTGCATATTGGGGTTGGTTGCCCGCCATAGTTTGGGTGGTATTGGGAACTGTATTTATAGGAACGGTGCATGATTTTGGCGCCTTGGTCATGAGTGTTAAGGAAAAGGGTAAAAGTATTGCTGATATATCCTCCCGTATCATCAATGGCCGAGTACGTGTTTTATTTCTCATTTTTATTGTCCTGTTGGTTTGGCTGGTACTGGCTGTTTTTGCCATGGCGATTGCAGATTTATTTGTTACCATTCCCACATCTGTTATCCCAATTAATATTGAAATCATCATAGCCATAGGTGTGGGATGGCTTATCTATAAAAAAGGAATGGATGCACTACTGCCATCGCTCATTGCCTTGGGATTGCTCTATGTTTTCGTTTGGGTAGGAACAGTGACACCTATCAGTTTTGAAACCATGGGTTTAAACAAAGTCCAGTCCACAAACGTGTGGGTCGTTTTAATGTTTTTGTATTCAGGAATTGCCAGTTTCTTACCGGTGTGGATTCTACTCCAGCCACGCGATTATATAAACAGCCATCAACTCATCGTGGGGCTTGGACTCATATATTTAGGTATTTTTATTGCTCAACCTGTTATTGATGCTCCCATGTTGCGCACGGTAACTGACGGACCGTCTTTGTTTCCATTACTTTTTGTAACAATCGCCTGTGGTGCAATCAGCGGATTCCATGGTTTGGTGTCATCGGGAACGTCATCTAAACAGCTGGATAAACTTTCCGATGCGCGCATGGTGGGTTATGGGGGTATGATTGGTGAAGGTACGCTTGCTTTAGCATCTACAATCGCTGCAGTTGCCGGTATTGCATTGGTATCCCAATGCAGCCTTCCGGCCATTGGACAAGTCGCTGACTTGAACTGGGCTGTTTATTATGATTCCTGGGCTCACGCCAGCGGAAATAAAGCTGCGGCATTTGTTTTGGGCGGCGGAGCCTTGATTGAATCTATAGGGATTTCTCCTGCATTAGCCAGAACATTGATGGCTGTTCTCGTTATTTCATTTGCAGCAACTACATTGGATACGGCGACACGAATACAGCGATTTATATTAGCAGAATTGGGAGATGCCTTGGATATATCCATCTTAAAAAATAGAATTGTGGCAACTCTTGCTGCCATTATCCCTGCAATGCTCTTGGTATTTACGAATGTTCACGATCCTGCAACAGGTGTTGTTAAAAAAACCGGCTGGGCATTGTGGCCGATTTTTGGAGCTAGTAATCAAATGCTTGCCGCACTGACACTTATGGTTCTAACGCTTTATTTTTGGCAAAGGAAAAAACCCATTCTACCTTTACTAATACCGATGTTGTTTATTATGCTAATTACAATAACATCACTATTTTTAAAAGCAGCACAATTTTATGAAACAAATTCATTTCTTTTCGGGTTAAACATATTTCTGATTATTCTGATTGGATGGATGATAATTGAAGGACTTTTGACAGTCATTAATTTGAAAAAGAAATATTGATTTAAATAAAGCGATACTTCTGTGAACATGGATAATAATCACAAAACCAATTGGGTAAAGAAGTGAATGAATAGAATAATTTTTTGTACAGATCTTTATTTGATGAAACGAAATATTTACACC
>JACNLB010000150.1:7281-17364 GCA_014381755.1 Fidelibacterota bacterium
TATGAGGAGGGGCCTCGTGGGGAGGTAAAGAAATACTGAAGTAATCTTGAAAAATTGAATGAATTTCACTTCGAAAATTATTCGTGAGTTTAAGAAAATTATGCATTTTGATTGTTTTTAAATATCGTTCAATTTAGGATTAATTAACAAAATTATCTGTTTAATACAGTAATTTCTATACTCAAATAAATCACATTATGGGCAATCAACTAGACATATTCAACGATGCTGAAAAGACGTGGCAAAACGAAGCGGCTGAAGCAAGTGCAAGAGATTACAATTTTGACACGTTAAGCGGTGAAAAAGTTGAACAGCTTTACTATCCTGAAGATAATACGAATGGCTATATAGAAAAGCTGGGCTTCCCGGGACAATTTCCTTATACACGGGGAATCCATGCCAATATGTATAGGGGAAAGCTTTGGACAATGCGCCAGTTTTCCGGATTTGGATCACCTGAAGATACAAACGAGCGCTATCACTATTTATTGAGTCATGGACAAACGGGGCTTTCTGTAGCCTATGATATGCCTACTCTAATGGGCTATGATCCTGATCATCCATACGCTGCTGGGGAAGTAGGAAAATGCGGAGTTAGTGTTGCATCTCTCAAAGATATGGAGCGTTTGTTTGACGGAATAAATCTGGGTGATATTTCAGTTTCACAGACGATTAACGGTCCCGCTATCATTTTATTGGCTTTTTATATTGCTGTAGCAGAAAATCAGGGAGTTCCTCTGGAAAATGTTCGCGGTACATTACAAAATGATATTTTAAAAGAATTCATTGCTCAAAAAGAATGGATTTTCCCACCGGAACCGTCCATGCGGATAATTACTGATATGATGACATTTTGCACGGAACATTTACCCAAATTCAATACCATTTCAATCAGCGGTTACCACATCCGCGAAGCAGGATCAACTGCAGCCCAGGAATTGGCGTTTACCCTTGCAGATGGATTTACATATGTAGAATACGGGATGAAAGCCGGGCTGGACGTTGATGATTTTGCTCCACGTCTTTCTTTTTTCTTTAACTCCCACTTGGACTTTTTTGAAGAAATAGCAAAATACCGCGCCGCACGTCGTATTTGGGCACGCCACATGAAAGAAATGTATGGGGCTAAAAATCCCCGATCTTGGAAATTGCGTTTTCATACTCAAACAGCCGGATGTTCTCTTACGGCACAACAACCCGAGATAAACATCGCCAGAACCTCGTTTCAAGCTATGGCAGCTGTATTAGGAGGAACCCAGTCATTACACACAAATTCCATGGATGAAACATTGGCATTACCATCACGTAAAGCTGCAGAAATTGCCTTGCGTACCCAGCAATTAATTGCTTTTGAAACAGGAGCTGCAAATGTCGCGGATCCTCTGGGTGGATCATGGTTTATAGAGGAATTAACAGATAAACTGGAAAAAGAAGCTGAAAAATATTTTAAAACTATTGAAGAAATGGGTGGTGTTATTCCTGCTATCGAAAAGGGGTTTTTCCAGCGGGAAATTGCTTATGCTGCGTCTGAATACCAACGTAAGGTGGATTCGAAACAACGGATAGTTGTAGGCGTAAATGAATTTGTCAAGGATAATGAAGAAATTGAAATACCCATTTTGGAAATAGGAGAAGAAGTGGGTCAAGGACAGGTGGACGCGCTCAATAAATTGCGCTCTGAACGTGATGAAGATGCTGTTCAGCAAGCACTTTCAAACATTCAGGAAGCCTGTATAAATGGAACGAACTTAATGAAGCCCATTGTTGCGGCAGCAAAAACGTATGCAACCATGGGAGAAATTGTTATTTCCTTAAAAGCTGAATTTGGGGAATGGCAGGAAGCAGCAGTATTTTAATGAACTCAAAAAACAAATTTTATTTTGCAATTTCCGGCGTAATCGTCGTCGTCATTTTTTGGATATGGTGGGCATCGTCCAATCCTGCAGATGAGCAGGCGTTGGTGACGTTCCTATCTGTAGAGGAATTGATCGATGATGATCATTCAGATCGCGTTCGATTGGGCGGTTTGGTGGCGGAAGGGTCGATTGAATTGGATAATAACAATTACATGTCATGCCAGTTTGAACTGCAGGAAGGTGACTATGTACTTCCGGTCCATTATACAGGTGCTCGACCCGATTTATTCAAAGATGGCGCCGAAGTCATTATTGAAGGCATGTATGTAAATGGACTGTTCGAAGCGGATATATTGCAAACAAAATGCGCATCCCGGTATGAAGGTGATTTACGTGATGCAGACAGTTATAACCTGGACGAAGTTTCCATATGATACCTGTCATTGGCGGATTGGCCATTAACCTTGCTCTTGGCCTGGCTTTTGTTTCCATCATTTTACACTTTTTCTATTTACGTAATGGAGATGGACGGTTATTTTTATCCGGACAGCGAGCAGCCTTAACCGTTTCACTATTAAGTATATTGGCCACGTTGATTCTGACTCAATTGCTCGTAACGAGTAATTTTGATGTGGATTATGTTGCCCATTATACGAGTCTAGAAACACCCTTCATTTATAAAATAACGGCTCTATGGGCTGGACAGTCAGGCTCTTTATTATTTTGGTTATTTACCCTATCCGTTTATGCTCTTATTACGATTTTCCAGAACCAACAATCACAGCATAAAATTATGCCCTGGGTAATGATTGTTATGACAACAGTTCAATTATTTTTTCTTATCTTAATCAATTTTGTTGCAAATCCCTTTATGCCTACTGAAGCAGATTTTGTTGTTGCAAATGGATTGGGGTTAAATCCATTACTACAAAATGCAACCATGGCTATTCATCCTCCAATGTTGTATTTAGGTTATGTGGGATTCACTGTTCCATTTGCATTTTCCATCGCAGCCATGGCCCAAAGGGATATGAATGCTCTCTGGATGCGCACTGTAAGGCAATGGTTACTTTTCGTTTGGCTAATGTTAAGTATCGGAATCATCCTGGGCGGATGGTGGGCATACCAAGAATTGGGCTGGGGTGGCTATTGGGCATGGGATCCCGTTGAAAATGCATCGTTTATGCCATGGTTGACAGGAACAGCTTTGCTCCATTCCATTATCATCCAGGAAAAGAAGAACATGTTAAAAGTTTGGAACATGGCTCTGATTATTATCACATTCACGCTGTGCATTTTTGGTACATTTTTAACTCGTAGCGGCGTCATGTCTTCTGTTCATTCGTTTACAGCATCGTCATTGGGGCCCATTTTTCTCAGCTTTGTTTTTCTGATAATGATTGTTTCATTTACACTTTTATATTACCGAAAAACATTTCTTCGATCAGAAAAAAGAATAGAATCATTTACATCGAGAGAAAGTGGATTTTTGTTTAATAATGTTGTGTTTATTGTCATGTGTTTTGCTGTGTTCTGGGGAACAATATTCCCGGTTATTTCAGAGGCAGTTCGAGGAACAAAAATTACAGTTGGTGCGCCATTTTTCAACCAAGTGAATATACCCATTGGTTTAATTCTTTTACTTTTGACGGGAGTTGGACCTTTATTGGTTTGGCGCCGAACATCAAATCAAAGTTTTATCCGAAATTTTACGACACCCATTGTAATGGGATTAATCACTGCATTAGTATTTTATGTTCTCAAAATCAGAGGGTATGTACTGGTTTCATTCAGCTTATCAGCATTTGTTTTAACAACCATAGGTTTTGAATTTTTCAGGGGAATCCGTTCACGGATGACAACACAGAAAGAAAACCCATTCATTGCTTTTTGGCGGTTGATACGAAAGAATCGCAGTCGCTATGGCGGATATATCGTCCACGTTGGTATTGTATTAATGTTTATCGGATTTACCGGTCATTCATTTGATAGTGAGAAAGAATTTGGACTTAAAAAAGGTGATAGCGAGCATTTAAGTGGTTATTCGTTTACGCTGTATAATATTCGGGAAGAAGAACGCCCCAATCATTATGCCTATATTGCCGATATGGTTGTTGCCGATGCGTCATCAGGTAAATCAATTGTTAAACTGCATCCGGAGAAACGCATTTATTTTCATCGCAATCCCAATCCTGACCGCCGTCAGCCCCATAGTGAACTTGACATTTATTCTACAATGAAACAGGATATTTATTCCATCTTCAACAGTATAGATTTGGAAAATGAAGTGGCGTATCTGAAAATTATGATTAATCCATTGGTGAACTGGGTTTGGTACGGCAGCTATTTATTTGTGTTGGGAACGCTTGTTGCTTTGTGGCCGCCGAGAAAGGAAAAATCATGATCAGTGTTGTCGTAACCTTTTTAATTATTTTTGTCATGGCCGTATTTGTCATCCAACCATTATTTCTTGAACCGGGATTGGAAATTAGGGATACTGAAAAAAGTTCAAATGCATTGAAACAACGTAAAAAAATTCTGTATAGACAGATTAAGGAACTGGATATGGATTACCAATTAGGGAATATCCAAGATGATGACTATGACCAAACTCGTGATGAGTTGAAAAAAGAAGTGGCAGAAATACTGACTATTTTGAATAAATAAAACATCGCTATTTTATTTTGTTATCTGTTTCTAATATATCTAAATCGTTTCATTATAAACCTGTTTTAAAGGACATATCTTTTTCATTATCTCCTGGGGAAACGTTGGCATTGCTCGGAAGAAATGGAGCAGGTAAGTCAACATTGTTGCGTATTATAGCAAAAATTTCATCACCGGAAAAAGGGCAAGCCGTATTTAATGGAAACAACTTATTTGAAGGTGTAGCAGTCCATAGAAAAGGACTTTATTATTGTGGTCATGCTCCAGGTTTATATCCATCATTAACCGCCAGTGAGAATCTACATTATTTTTGTTTGTTACATGGTTGCGAAACCAATCCCGACTCAATTAATTCAGTATTGCAGGATTTCGATTTATTAGATTCTATTGATGAACCGGTTAAAGTGTATTCCCAGGGAATGATGCAGAGATTAAAACTCTCATTTTTAGAATTAATTGATTGGTCATTACTATTGATTGATGAACCTTTTAATGGGCTGGATATCCCCGGCCAAAAATTTGTGATCAATAAAATGGCATCTTGGCAAAATGGCCAGCGAAGTATCATCTTTGTCGATCATGATATTAGTCGAGTATTAAAAATCTCATCACGTGTCATAGTATTAGATAAGCATTCTATTGTTTTGGATGAACCGAATTCTTCTTCAGGGAGTGAAGATAAAATCACTTCTTTAATGAATTAACATGTTTCTAACTCTTCTCAAAAAAGAACTATTTGTCGAACTTCGAAATAAAGAGGTCATTTTATCCATGTTGGCTTTTGGTCTTACTGTTTTATTGATTTTTTCATTCTCATTGAGCGGAAATCCAAAAATTAATCATGAAATGGCTCCGGGTTTATTTTGGTCATTAGTTGTATTAAGTTCATCATTGGGGTTGCATCGATTATTTGGACAAGAAAAAGATTTTGATGCTTTTGCCAGTTTATTGTCTGCACCTATTGACAGGGGAACACTTTTTTTGGCAAAATGGATGAGTGGAATCCTATTCCTTTCCATTATAGAGATACTCGTTGTTTTACCCTTTTTCTTATTTTTAGGATTATCACAACCCATGTCATATTTACCCGGAATTGGAATTGTATTGTTGGGTAATTTGGGAATTGTGGCCGTGGGTGTTATTGTTTCCGGGTTGGCAATGCGTGCAAAAATGAGTGCTGTCCTATTACCTGTTCTACTTTTTCCTCTTATAACACCTTTACTCATCGCTTGCGTCAAAGCAACCACCGGATGGTATCACCAATTAATGTTTAACTATTGGCAATTTTGGGTATTGATCATGGCAACCTATGTTGTAATATTCGGCCTTGCGGGATATGTATTTTTTGACCATATAACAGAAGAATAATGTCATTTCTTTTCCAAGAGCGTTTTTTGCGCATTTTATTCATCATTTCCATCATATTGATGGTAGTAAATCTTTATGCTATATTTTTTATTGCACCCATGGTTCCAGAACAACATTATGCACAGAAAATATTTTACATTCATGTTCCCATCGCCTGGTCGGGCTTTTTATCCTATTTCATCGTCATGGTTGCAGGAATTATGTTTTTCATTAAAAAGGACTCTTATTGGGATAGAGTTGGTTTAGCCGCTGCCGAGATCGGAACATTATTTGTTGCATTAGTATTGATTACGGGACCCATATGGGCTACACCCATTTGGGGCAAACCGTGGATATGGGAGCCGCGCTTAACGACAACCTTAATTCTGTTTCTGATTTATATGGGTTATTTTATGTTACGGAAATTTGGTGGACATCCCGAAAGAGTAGCTCGCTATGCAGCAGTATTAGGTATTTTGGCATTTCTTGATGTACCGCTTATTTTTTATTCTGTAAAATTTTGGGCACCTCAATTTCAATTACATCCCCAATCGGAAATGGGACAACAACCTGATGGTATATTAAGGGTCTTCTTATTTTCAATGTTCACATTTACGATATTATACATTCTTATGTTGCGATTTCGAGTTAAAATTTTGAATTTTCATTATAAATTAAAGACGAATAATGTATAGTTATTTAAGCTACTGTATTGCCGCTTATCTTATTGTATTTATTTCATTAATTGCCTGGTTTATACATCAATTCAATATTGAAAAAAAATTAAATAATATTTCAAAAATTAAGGAATAATAAACATGAAACGTAAAATCGTTCACGTTGTTGGAACGGGTACTATTGGTGAACCGCTCATTGGTTTACTGACTGACTATAAAACGAAACTGGGTATTGACGAAATAACGTTCCATAAGAATACACCTTTAAAAGGTGATAGATCAAAGGTATTTGACCTCCAACGTCGTGGGGCTCGATTATCTGTTAATCCTGATCGTATGCAAGATTTCAAAGATTTGGGCATGGATCCTGATTTTGAAACTGAAGATGCAATAAAACGGTCATCCGTTGTGATTGATTGTACACCTAAAGGCATTGGTCACAAGAATAAGGAAAATTATTATCAGAAGTTTTCGGATGATGTTATTGGTTTCATGGCTCAAGGCAGTGAAGATGGATTTGGAAAAAAATATGCCAGAGGAATTAATGACGAAGTGTTTAATGAAGATGATCAATTTGTCCAGATCGTGTCCTGTAATACTCATAATCTTTCATGTATTACCAATACATTGGCATTAAATGGAAGTGAATTGGATAATCTGGTCGAGGGAAAATTTGTCTGTATTCGACGAGCAAATGATATAAGTCAACCGGGCGGGTTTATTCCGTCTCCTCAGGTGGGTGGCCATCATTCCGAAAAATACGGCTCCCATCACGCAGAGGATGCAGCAGGACTATTTAATACCAAAAATTTGGATTTGAATCTGTTTTCGTCTGCTATGAAGACAAATAGTCAATATATGCACATTTTGTGGTTTAATTTGAAAGTCAAAGAGCCAATCACTTTGCAGGGAGCTATGGATAAATTAGAGGCTAATCCGCTAGTAGCCATGACACAAAAAGACATGACCAGTACTGTATTTTCATTCGGGCGGGATCATGGTCATTATGGTAGAATTTTGAATGAGACGGTTGTGGTTGAACAAACATTGAATGTCCGAAATGAACATGAAATTACCGGTTTTTGCTTTACACCACAGGATGGTAATTCAATATTGAGCAGTATTGCAGCTGCAGAACGATTTTTGTTTCCACATGCTTATGATGATAAAATTCAATGCCTGTCGGAACTCGTTTATTCTGATATTTGAGCATTCAAGTCCATACGGTTGTCACCGGACCATTCCAGGAAAATTCCTTTTTAATTCTGGATGCTGAATCTCAAGAAGGTGTTTGCATTGATCCGGGTGATGATCCCCATACCATCGCTGCGACGATCAATGAACATGATTGTCATCTAAAAGCCATTATTAATACACATGCTCACATGGATCATATCGGAGCTGTAACAGCGTTGAAAAAAATGTTTGATATTCCTTTCTATTTACACAAAGAAGAAGCATCGATTCTGGATACCTATGAAGAAACGTGTCGATTATTTAACTTAAACACGGGTAAAACGCCTGATGTTGATTATTGGTTTACAGATGAATCGTCACTCACATTTGGAAATTTAACATTTAAACTATTTTTTACACCGGGTCATACACCGGGAGGAACAACGTTAATTATTGAAGATCATGTATTTGTTGGGGATACACTTTTCAGGGGATCAGTAGGCAGAACTGATTTACCGGGTGGTGATTGGAAAACATTGGAAAAATCGTTAATAAAATTGATGGAAATTGTTCCAATGGACTATAATATTCATTCCGGTCATGGTCCTGATACAACTATGAATATTGAACGTAAAGAAAACCCCTTTTTAATTCCTTTAGAAAAACAGCTAAATTCTAGGTTATGAAAGTCACAGATTATCTGAAAAAAGCGGACAAACCATTATTCAGTTATGAGATCATGCCTCCGTTGCGTGGCGGCAATGCTGACAGAATTTTTAGCATGGTGGAAGAATTAATGCCTTATGATCCACCCTTTATTGACTTGACAAGTCGCTCTGCAGAAGTTGAGTATATTGATACACCTAAGGGCAAATTTGAACGTCATGTAAGACGCAAGCGACCAGGAACTATCGGTTTAAGCGCCGCAATAAAAAATAGATTCGATGTAGAAACTGTTCCCCACATTCTCTGTAATGGATTTACACGTGAAGAAACTGAAGATGCACTGATTGAATTAAATTATCTTGGGATTCATAATGTTTTGGCTGTTCGAGGAGATGATTTAAGACGCAATATGACAACAAATGGGAAAACGATTAATTATTACGCATCTGATTTAGTAAGTCAAATTCAGAAAATGAATAGAGGTAAATATCTCGATGAATTACTGGACGCAAGTGCGACTGATTTTTGTGTGGGTGTAGGTGGATATCCTGAAAAACACTTTGAAGTTGTTGATCTAGATACAGATATTAAATATTTAAAAGAAAAAGTGATGAAAGGGGCTGATTATATTGTTACACAGATGTTTTATAACAATAAAGCCTATTTTGAATTTGTTGATAAAGCACGTGCAATTGGAATTAAAATTCCAATAATTCCCGGTTTAAAAATTTTAACAACCGAAAAGCATTTAAGACTTATTCCTGAATTATTTTATGTAGAAATTCCTCATGAACTTGTTGAAAAAGTGAATAATGCAAAAACGAATAAAGAGATTAAAAATATTGGTGTAAAATGGGCTATTGAACAAACAAAAGAACTGTATGAAGCAAATGTGCCGTGTATTCATTATTATATCATGCAATCCGCAGATCAAGTAGTCAATGTTGTTAAGGAGTTCAAATGACCTTCAACACTGAATTTAAACAGCATATTTCTACACATAATTTGATTGGAAACGGAACTCATGTATTGGTCGCAGTTTCTGGAGGAGTGGACTCCATGGTTTTACTCCATTTGCTTTCAGGATTACGACGTGAAAAGAAATTGCAACTATCTGCAATTCATGTCCAGCATCATTTACGTCCCGATGCTGAAAAAGATGCCCACTTGGTTAAATCATTTTGTGATGAAAATGAAATTGATTTTTACAGAGCTGACCTTGATCCTGAATCAAAACCCAAAGATCAAAGCGTTGAAGCCTGGGCTAGATCAAATCGCTACTCGCATTTTTTTAAATTACAGCAGAGTATTATAGCGAATGTTATTTTAACAGGTCATCATGGCGATGATCAGATTGAAACTGTCTTAATGCATATTGTAGAAGGGACAGGTTTGGATGGCTTGAAAGGTGTTCGAGAAAAAATGGAAAGTGTTGTTCGGCCATTATTACCTTTTTCGAAAACAGACATCGAAGCATATGCACAGAAATTCAATGTTCCTTACAGACTGGATAGCACGAACACAGATTTATCTCATCCACGTAATTATCTTCGCCATAAAGTCATTCCAAAATTGAAAGATCAGAATCCAAATCTGAACTCCGCTATTCAGGATTTGTCATCCAACATAAATGATATTTCAGACATTATTGACTATACAATGAAATTGATCTCAAAACGGGTTGTAGAAAAACA
>JACNLB010000150.1:17819-24222 GCA_014381755.1 Fidelibacterota bacterium
GGGGATTATTTTCAACCGCTGGGAATGGAGGGACATAAAAAAGTAAGCGATTTTTTAACAGATATAAAATTGGATCGTTTCACAAAAAATTCTCAATATGTATTGGCTAACCATGAGGAAGTTTTTTGGGTGTGCGGCAGGCGCTTAAGTGACAGTGTAAAAATCACACCTGAAACAACTCAATTTGCGGAACTTTCATTTCGGCAGGATGTAGTGTAATCATGCATTTCCATGGTTATGAATTGAGCCCGGTTATTTCTGAAAAAGATATTCAGAAAAGAGTACATGAGATTGCAAAGAACTTGTCTGAAAAATTTAAGGATGAAGTTCCAATTTTGATCGGTATTTTGAATGGAAGTTTTATATTTTTGGCCGATCTGATCCGCGCGTTGGATATTGACTGTGAAATGGATTTTATTAAACTATCCAGTTATAAAGGCAGTCAATCGATTGGAACCGTTCGTTTACTTAAAGATATATCTGCAGACATTACAGGCCGGCATGTGGTAATAGTAGAAGATATCATCGATTCAGGATTAACGATTAAATTTATTAAAGACCGCATGCTGGAAGCAGTCCCGAAATCATTAACACTGGTGACATTTTTATTAAAACCGGATGTGGCAAATTTGGATTTTCCGATTGACATAGTAGGGTTTGAAATTGCACCAGAATTTGTTGTAGGATATGGGTTGGATTATGATCAGAAAATGCGCCATTTACCCGCAATTTATCGCATAGAAAAGGAATAAGATGTATTTCAAGAAAAACTCATCAAATTTAGATGGGCAAAAAAAACCCAAACCCCGAAAGAATCAACAGGATCCTAAAGGGTCACAGGGAGATAAAAAGGATAACGAATTTCAATGGAAACGCGCCGGAAAAACATCCCTAATATGGGTGATGATTCTGATGGTGGCTATTTTTCTGTCTGGATTACTTACCTCCAAGGAACAATCAATAGAAATCCAGTATTTTCAATATCGAGAATACCTGGAAACACGCCAGATAGCTCGTGCGGATATTATAGAAAATATATTTTACGGACAATTTGCAACACCTCAAGCCATCCAAACTGAAGTTGCTGTTTTAGAAAACATTTCCCGGTTTCACGTCATTTTACCCTTTATTGACAGGGATGTCATGACTGAATGGGATTCCTTCGGTGTTAATTACAGTTTTAAAGGAAAGTCCATCGACTGGACGGGTTATTTCCTCAATATGCTCCCGTGGTTATTACTTATCGGGATTTGGATATTTTTCATACGTCGCATGCAAGGCGGAGGTGGTGGAGGAATGCGTGGCATTTTCAATTTCGGTAAGAGCCGGGCCAAGATTTGGACTTCGGATATGCCAAAAGTGACATTCGATGATGTAGCCGGTTGTGTTGAAGCAAAAGAAGAATTGAAAGAAGTCATCGAATTTCTTAAAAAGCCAAAACGCTTTCAAAAGCTTGGCGCCAAAATTCCCAAAGGTGCATTATTAATCGGACCTCCCGGAACGGGAAAAACACTCTTAGCACGAGCAGTCGCAGGAGAAGCAGGTGTTCCTTTCTACAGCTTAAGTGGTGCGGAATTTGTTGAGATGTTTGTGGGTGTGGGAGCATCTCGTGTTAGAGACCTTTTCGAGCAAGGGAAAAAGAATACACCCTGCATTGTTTTTATTGATGAACTGGATGCCGTTGGACGTCAGCGGGGTGCCGGTCTGGGTGGTGGTCATGATGAACGTGAACAAACATTGAATCAATTGCTGGTTGAAATGGATGGGTTTGATTCGGAACAAATGGTGATTGTCCTGGCAGCTACAAACAGACCGGATGTACTCGATCCTGCCCTATTACGCCCTGGACGATTTGATCGCCAGATTGTCGTGGATGTCCCGGACATAAAAGGCCGCTTGGGAATTTTGAAGGTCCACACCAAAAAGATTGTTTTAAATAAACGTAAAATAAACTTGGATGAATTAGCCCGCGGTACTCCCGGTTTAGTGGGTGCTGATTTGGCAAACTTGGTAAATGAAGCAGCTCTATTAGCGGCACGGAAGCGCAAGAAATCTGTTGATATGGAAGATTTTGAAGATGCGAAAGACAAGGTTATGATGGGTATCCAGCGTAAGAGTGTTATTCTATCTGATGAAGAGAAAAAAGTAACAGCATACCACGAGTCCGGACATACACTCGTTGCAACCATGACACCCGGCGCCGACCCGATTCATAAAGTCACCATTATTCCCCGGGGGCAAGCGCTTGGTATAACCGCACAAATACCCATTGATGAAAAACACAACTATTCTCGAGATTATATTGAAGGTAGGATGGCAATCCTCTTGGGCGGTCGTGCTGCAGAACAACTTATTTTTAATGAATTAACGACCGGTGCAGGGGATGACATTGAAAAAGCCACTGTTATTGCTAGAAAAATGGTATGCGAATGGGGTATGAGCGATGTTCTTGGACCCATGACGTTTGGGAAGAAAAATGAAGAAGTTTTTCTCGGTCGTGAGATTCAGAGCCACCGTGATTTCAGTGAGTCTACCGCTCGAATGATTGATGAAGAAGTGGTACGCATCATTCGTAAAGCACAGCGAGCAGCTGTTACTCTATTAGAAGATAATGTTGCAATTCTACATACAATGGCTGACGGACTCTTGAAATACGAAACGTTGGATAGCAAAGACATCAATCGCATTATGGATGGAAAAAAGCTAACGCGTTCCAAGAATGGTCCTCCCAAAAAAAAACGTCCTAAAAAACGTAAAAAACCCCAAGTGAAAAAATCTGAATCTGCAGAGAAGTCAGAAAAAAATAAAATAGATTCACCATCTAAATCAGACGAAGGATAAGTCAATTTATTTATTCCTAAATGATCCCGCTGTGACAGGGTAATTAAGGATTTCTAAACTTATGTCACTACCATCTAATTGGAAAAATATACATACCTTCAATACGTCAACGTTGATTATGGGAATCTTGAATGTTACCACGGATTCATTCAGCGATGGGGGACAATTCATGGATAAGGAGATTGCAATCAATCATGCCCATGAAATGGTAAAGTCCGGTGCTGATATTATCGACATTGGCGGAGAATCAACTCGACCAGGGGCAGAACCGGTTACTATGGAAGATGAATTGGATCGAGTCATTCCAATCATTGAAGGAATAAGAACAACTTCCAATGTGTGCATTTCTATCGATACGTATAAAGCGGATGTAGCTGAAAAGGCATTGGCTACAGGAGCGGACATGGTTAATGATATCAGCGGATTGCAGTTTGATGAGAAAATGGTAAAGGTAGTTAAAGAAGAAAATGTTCCTGTGATTATGATGCATATCAAAGGGACACCAAGGAATATGCAGCAAAATCCAGACTATGAAAATCTAATGGAAGAAATTGTTGCATATTTTCAGGAACGTGTGGAGTTTTGCCATGAACATGGCATCAAAAATGAAAATATCATACTCGATCCGGGTATTGGATTCGGAAAACGATTACAGGACAATTTTGAATTGCTGCGAGAATTAAAACAAATTTCAAACCTTGGCTTTCCGGTTTTATCCGGTCCATCCAGAAAATCCTTTATAGGACTTACACTCGATCTGCCGGTGGATGAAAGGGTGGAAGGAACCGCTGCGGCAGTGACAGCTTCCATTCTAAACGGCGCTAAAATCGTTCGGGTTCATGACGTTAAGGAAATGAAACGCGTGGCAACAATTGCAGATAATATTAGGGGACTTGCGTAATGGATCTATTCAAAATCGGTTTTCTTACTGTTTCTCTCATTGATGTTATTGACTTGATTTTGGTTAGTTGGCTATTCTTTAAAATTTATCAATATTTCCGAGAAACACGTGCAGGACAAATGCTTGTGGGGCTAATCATTTTGCTTATTGCTTCGTTTTTATTCAATGCTATCGGTTTCAGCGCATCATCATGGTTGGTTAATCAATTTCAGACGGTGTGGGTAGTTGCGTTTGTGATCCTGTTCCAGCCGGAATTACGCCGCTTGCTCATTTATGTGGGACAGACGCGATTTTTCCAAACCATCTTCCGCATGGGCACATCCAAATCCATCGAAGAAATGGTGAACGGCATCAACCAAATGATTGAAAAAAAATGGGGCGCTCTCATCATCATTCAGCGGGAAACGGGCATGCGGGCTTATAAAGAAGCGGGAACGCAACTCAAGGCAGAAGTATCGGCGCCGCTACTTGTATCCATTTTTAATCCCAAATCACCTCTTCATGACGGCGCCGTAATCATTCAAAATGAAATTATTGAAGCGGCAGCTTGTATTTTACCCTTGACTGAAAGTACCACGGTGGATCCGGCCATGGGCACGCGCCATCGTGCAGCGCTGGGGATAACGGAGGAGACGGATGCCATCGCTATAGTTGTTTCAGAAGAAAATCAGCGTATTTCTGTGGCGGAAAATGGTCGATTTAGAAATATTGGCATGGATGAGATGGAACTGCGGCGTTTTCTGAATGACGAATTATTCATTTCTTCCGGCGACTGATTCATGACAACCATCACCGGCCAAACGTGGCTGTATGCCTTGGGCAGTGTATTGCTGGTCAGTTTGGTTTCCCTAGTAGGAGCAGCGACTCTCTCACTTTCACGAAACTTACTCAACCGCATTTTACTCTTTTTAGTGAGCTTTGCTGTAGGGAGTCTTCTGGGTGGAGCATTTATCCACTTACTTCCGGAAGCGTTCGCTTCCGATCTAAACCCAATGGCCGTTTCCGGTTCTGTGTTAGGAGGGATCATTCTTTTTTTTATTTTGGAGAAATTCTTTCGCTGGCGCCATTGCCACCACGAAACAACGGAAGATCATGTTCATCCTGTGGTACCCATGAATATATTTGGTGATGCCATGCATAATTTTATTGATGGAATTTTGATTGGCGTTTCCTATGCTGTGAGTATTCCGCTGGGAATGGCTACGACTGTTGCGGTTTTGCTTCATGAAATACCCCAGGAAATTGGTGATTTCGGTATTTTGATCCATGGCGGTCTCACTGTAAAAAAAGCACTTTTATTCAATTTTGCTTCAGCGTTGACGTCTGTGATTGGAGTGGTGTTGGCCTTGGTGCTCGGTGCGTCCATGGAAGGAGTTGTGCTTTATTTCCTGCCCATGACAGCTGGCGGATTTATTTATATTGCCGGATCAGACCTCATCCCGGAATTACATCATAATACAGATGTAAAAATGTCTATTTTGCAATTGCTGGCATTGCTGGGCGGGATTGCTATTATGTTTGGGCTTGCGTTTGCATTTTAAACTGAAAATCATCTTAAATTAAATCATGGAATTGATAGACTTAAAAGACCGCTACGCTTCAGCAGAAGCCAAACACCACGAACTTCGGAGGCATCTTTGACCTGGAATCCAGGGAACAAGAAGTAGAAAAACTCCGTCAAAAGTCCGGAGCCCCGGATTTTTGGAATGACAATGCAGCCGCACAAGTCATCCTCAAAAAAATATCCCTTATAGAAAAAGAACTTACCCTTTGGTCTGATTTGGAAACACGCCATGGAGACGTGGAAGTTTTATTGGAATTCGCCGAAAGCGGCGATGCTGAATTAGAAGAAGTAAACGATGAATTGAAGTCCTATACCAAAATCATCGAAGATGTAGAATTGCAGATGATTCTTGGAGGTGAACAGGATACACAAGATGCCATTATTACGATTCATCCTGGTGCCGGTGGTACCGAAAGCCAGGATTGGGCCGAAATGCTGTACCGCATGTATACCCGCTGGATTGAGCAAAAAGGGTTCAAGAAAGAAATCATGGATTATCAGCCCGGCGATGAAGCAGGATTGAAAGATGTAACCATGGAAGTTAAAGGTGATTTTGCTTATGGTTTGTTAAAAGCAGAAGCAGGTGTTCATCGATTAGTTCGCATTTCACCTTTTGATTCTAACAGCCGGCGTCATACATCCTTTGTATCTGTATTTGTATATCCGTCCAGTGATGATGAGATTGAAATTGAAGTGGATCAAAATGATTTACGCATTGATACGTACCGCGCTAGCGGTGCCGGCGGACAACATGTGAATAAAACCGATTCCGCCATTCGAATTACACATATTCCTTCAGGAATTGTTGTGCAATGCCAGAATGAACGTTCCCAGCATAAAAATAAAGCATCGGCAATGAAAGTGTTAAAAGCCCGGCTCTATCAATTGGAAGTGGAAAAACAAAAAGAAGACAATCAGGAATTGGAAGATAGTAAAATGGATATCGGCTGGGGGAGTCAGATACGGTCCTATGTATTCCATCCTTATAATATGGTGAAAGATCACAGAACCAAGGAAGAAACAGGAAATATATCAGCTGTCATGGATGGCGCCCTTGATAATTTTATCCGAGCGTTTTTGATGAGTAAATTGAAGTA
>JACNLB010000082.1 GCA_014381755.1 Fidelibacterota bacterium
AACGCTTTTTGTTTTAAAGTAATTGAATAAGGATCCTTTTGATATTCCCGCCTGATTCACAACTGTATTCATGGATGCCGTTTCGTAATCCTTTTCAGCAAATTCAGAAATGGATGCATTCATAATTCGAGCCTTTTTTTCTTCAGGTAATTTTTCGAAAGGTTTCATGTTATTTAATCAATGAATAATAATAAATTGACCGGGTGGTCAATATAATAATATTTCTTATTTGTTTGTAACAAAATATTATTGAATGATTAAATTTAGACTATGTTAAAAAAACTTACATTTCTTACTGCTGGCGAATCCCACGGGCAGGGCCTACTTGGTATCTTGGATGGCATGCCTGCAGGATTGGAAATATCAGAAGATTATATTGGCGTTCAACTGGCCCGAAGGCAATTGGGTTACGGTCGAGGCGGACGAATGAAAATTGAAACGGACACTGCAGAAATATGGTCCGGAGTTCGTCACGGCAAAACTCTGGGCAGTCCCATTTCATTATTAATTCATAATAAAGACTGGGAAAATTGGACCAAAAAGATGTCTGTGGAAACCGTGGAAGAACATGTGAAAAAAATTACCCTTCCCCGTCCGGGACATGCCGATTTAGCCGGTGTTCAAAAATATGATTTTGATGATATTCGTAATGTTCTTGAACGATCTTCGGCACGAGAAACAACTATGCGTGTTGGGCTTGCTTCCATTTGCCGAAAACTTTTATTAGAAACAGGTGTAGAAGTGGGTAGCCGTGTCATTCAGATTTATGACGCAAAAGATGAATCTCCAATTCCAGACAATTTATCTCCAGCAAAATTAAACGAACTCTCAGATAAATCGCCTGTGCGCTGTATAAATAAAGAAATGGAAGAAAAAATGATGTCTGCAATTGATAAAGCCAAAAATGATGGTGATTCTGTAGGTGGTGTTTTTGAAGTCATTGCTACAGGTTTACCCTATGGATTAGGCGCTCACACTCAATGGGATAAAAAATTGCACTCTCGTATTACTGCTATGATGATGAGCGTGAATGCATTTAAAGGAATTGAAATAGGTAACGGCTTTTCAGGCGCTGGAAAGTTGGGCAGCGAAGTCCACGACGAAATCGGCTGGGATGGAGAAAAATATATGCGTTATTCAAATAACGCTGGTGGTATTGAAGGCGGAATGAGTAATGTCCAGCCAATTGTGTTGCGAATGGCAATGAAACCAATACCCACATTAATTAAACCGTTACGGTCAGTTGACATTGCAACAAAAGAATCGAAGAATGCTCATAAAGAGCGAACAGACGTTTGTGCTGTTCCAGCAGCAGCCGTCATTGCTGAAAGTATGCTTTGTTTTGTACTGGCAGATGCATTGTTGGAAAAATTCGGTGGTGATTCCATGGACCAACTCAAAGCACATATGGCAGCATCTGCTAAGTATTAATGAAAATATATTTAATCGGTATGATGGGTTCCGGTAAGTCCACTGTAGGGAAATTATTATCTGAAAGATTGAAAATAAAGTTTGTTGATCTAGATTCCATAATAGAAGACAAAACACATAAAACTGTTGCTGAAATATTTGAGCAGAATGGGGAAAATCATTTTCGAGAACTTGAATCAAATATTTTAGAAAAATCAAAAGGGGTTGAAGGTGTAGTTGCCTGCGGTGGTGGAATTATTTTAGATGAAAAAAACAGGCATATACTTAAATCATCTGGAGAAATCATATTTCTTAAATCATCCGTTTCTGAATTGGTAAAAAGATTGCATTCTGCTGATGACCGGCCCCTGCTTGCTGATAAACAAATAGAAAAAGAATTGGATATTATTTGGTCGGCTAGAAAAATATTGTATGAGCAAACAGCACACCTAATTATTTCTGTAGATGGCAGAACACCAAAAGAAATAACTGAACTTATTTTGGATCAATTGTATTAAATGAAAACTATACAAGTAAATCTTGGGTCTCGCTCTTACCAAATTCACGTTGAATCCGGATTGATGGATCGCATATCCTCAATTCTATCAGAGGAGAATCACGGACAAAAATGGATAATCATCTCACAACATCGTCTTATGGAATTGTTCGGGTTTAATTTAATGGAGAATTTGAAACATAATGGTTTTAACAGTGATTATATAACACTCCCCACCGGTGAAGCGGCAAAAAGCCTGAATGAGTTCAGCCGTATAATCAGTCAAATGATTGAAATGAACTGTGATCGCTCTACTACAATTTTGGCTTTGGGCGGCGGCGTTGTGGGCGATGTTGCTGGCTTTGCCGCGGCTTCATTCATGCGCGGAATTGATTATTATCAAATTCCGACATCCTTGCTAGCTATGGTAGATTCATCCATCGGCGGGAAAACTGGCATCAACATTGCAGAAGGGAAAAATCTAGTCGGGGCTATTTATCAGCCAAAATCTGTTTTTGTCGATCCAACGCTTTTGGAGTCTCTGCCAAGAGAAGAAGTGATTTCAGGATTAGGTGAAATCATAAAATATGGCGCGATTCAAGATAATGCTTTCTTCTCTGAAATCTCTCATGCATTGGATAATCTTGAATCATTTTCATTTGAAAAAGCAATTTATCGTTCTTGTGAAATTAAAGCTGATATTGTTTCAAAAGATGAGTATGAAGAAGGATTGCGAAGAATCCTAAACTTTGGTCACACCATCGGACACGCATTGGAGGCCCATTTCGGCTACGGGAAATTACGGCATGGAGAAGCGGTGTCTTATGGCATGATTTGTGCCGGATGGATTTCAAATCAATTAGGTAATTTATTAAAAAATGATTATCAAGATTTAAAAGTGACGATTGAAAAACTTCCGTTACCGTTGCTAAATAAATTCGACCAAAATCAAATTCTTCCTTTTATAAAAAACGATAAAAAAAACATGTCCGGGAAACTGCATTTTGTTATTTTGGATGGCTTGGGGTCAGCAAGCACAACAAATGATGTTTCAGACGATTTGATACTAAATTCTCTTAAGGAAATTCAATGAAGATTCTCATTATCAACGGACCAAATCTAAATCTGCTGGGGAAGCGGGAACCGGAGATCTACGGTAATGAAACACTGTCCGATATTGAATTTTGGCTTTCAAAAAAAACCGAAGCTGCAAACCATGAAATTATTTGGTTCCAATCCAATCATGAAGGTAAAATTATAGATAAAATCCACGATGCCATGAATTCAATCGATGGCATTATTATTAATCCCGGCGCGTTTACACACTATGCTTATGCGATTCGGGACGCCATTGCGGCTGTCAATATTCCAACAATAGAAGTGCATTTGAGTGACATTGAAAACCGGGAAGATTTTAGAAAGATTTCTGTGTTAAAAGATGTTTGTTCTGGACAGATTTCTGGTGAAGGTAAAATTGGATATTTTGAAGGATTTAAAATATTGACAAATCAAGAATGATACTCCTGAATCGATTTTACAATTATTTTTCGTTTTGACCGAATAGCACGAACAGCTGCTTCAGCACCGGATAAAGTTGTAATTGCCATTATTCCTTTTTGAATGCACGCGCGTCCAATTGCTTCTTCATCAAAGCGTGATTGTGCGCCCAAGGGTGTATTTATGACCAAATTGATTTCACCATTTTTAATACCATCTACCACATTAGGTCTGCCTTCTCCAACTTTGAAAATCGATTCAGCAGGAATCCCATTTCTATTGAGTTCCAAGGCAGTTCCTGATGTGGCCACAATCTCAAACCCGATTTCATAGAGATCTCTGGCTAAGGGGATTGCGTTCATTTTGTCCTGATCGTTTACAGATAAAAATACTCGTCCGGATTCAGGGAAATGACTGCCGGCGCTGATAGTGGCCCGGCGAAAAGATCCGCCAAACGTGTCTGAAATTCCCATCACTTCACCGGTGGATTTCATTTCGGGACTCAAGAAAATGGATTCTTCAGGAAACTTGTTAAAGGGCAGGACCGCCTCCTTCACAGCAATATGATTGATATTATCCCATGGTTTCAAATCCATGTCTTTTAGTTTATTGCCCGTTGCCAGTTTTACAGCAAGACGCGCCAATGGTACATTTGTTGCTTTACTTACAAACGGAACGGTTCGACTTGCCCGGGGATTCACTTCCAATACATACACAATCCCATCTTTATAAGCAAATTGAAGATTGATCAACCCGATAACATTTAGTTCAAGAGCCAATGCTTTTGTAATACGAATAATTTCTTCCATGGCTTTGGTGGTAATCCGATATGGTGGTAACACACACGCTGAATCGCCGGAATGAATTCCCGCTTCTTCAATATGCTGCATAATGGCGCCGATATGAACTGTTTCACCATCGCAGAGAGCATCCACATCAAACTCAAAAGCGTCTTCCAAAAATTCATCGATTAAAATTGGGTGGCCTTCTGTTACATCTGCAGATCGAGCGATGTAATCAATCAACTGCTCCTTGGAATAGACAATTTCCATGGCCCTGCCTCCTAAAACATAACTGGGGCGAGCCAATACAGGATAACCTATTTTCTCTGCCACAGCGACCACTTCATCCAAGGTTCTCCCTGTACCATATTTTGGACAGGTTACAGTCAGTTTATCTAAAATTCTACCAAATTTTTCTCTGTCTTCCGCAAGGTCAATGCTTTCCGGAGATGTGCCAATGATAGGAACACCAGCTTCGGCCAGGGCATTGGCAATCTTCAAGGGTGTCTGTCCACCGAACTGAATCACAACACCATCCGGTTTTTCGAAATCTACAATATTTAACACATCTTCAAAAGTAACCGGCTCAAAATAAAGTCGATCCACCAAATCAAAATCGGTGCTAACCGTTTCGGGATTGCAATTCACCATAATTGTTTTATAACCCAAATCTTTCAATCCAAATACAGCTTGAACACAACAATAATCAAATTCAATCCCTTGTCCAATTCGATTGGGACCTCCTCCAAGTATCATCACCTTTTTCCCCTTCAAAGGTTCAATTTCGTTCTCTTCGTCATACGTTGAATAACAATAGGGTGTCTGCGCTTCAAATTCTGCTGCACAGGTGTCAACTACTTTATATGCTGGGAAAATATTTTCTTCTTTTCGTTGCTTCCGAATTTCTAATTCAGTTTTTCCCAACATTCTTCCAATCTGATTATCGGAAAAACCGTTTTGTTTTAATTCCAAGAGGGGTAAATCATTGGATATTTCTGCCAATATTTTAATTTGATGTAAAAACCATGGATCAATTTTTGTGACAGAAAATACATCTTCAATAGTTTGCCCTTCTAAAAATGCCTGCCGGACTTTCAGCAATCTAAAGGCTGATCCATATCGTAAGGTTGACATGTCCAACGAACGTGCTCGGCTTACGTCCGGATCGCCATCGGCTGGTGGTTTTGGCTCAAGACCATCCAGTCCCACTTCTAAAGAACGAAAAGCTTTTTGTAAACTTTCACGGAATGTCCTACCAATTGACATAGCTTCTCCAACGCTTTGCATTTGAACCCCCAAATGACCGGAAGCTGACGGAAATTTTTCAAAATCAAAACGTGGAACTTTTGTTACAATATAATCAATAGTAGGTTCAAAGGCCGCCAATGTTTTTCCGGTAATATCGTTTGGGAGTTCATCCAATGTATAGCCCACGGCTAATTTCGCCGCCACCTTTGCGATGGGAAATCCCGTTGCCTTGGATGCCAATGCTGATGAACGACTTACTCTGGGATTCATTTCGATGACGATCATACGTCCATCATCAGGATTCACGGCAAACTGTACATTGGAACCGCCTGTTTCCACGCCAATGGTCCGCAAACATTGAATGGACCAATTTCGCATCTGCTGGTATTCTTTATCCGTCAGGGTCATGGCCGGAGCCACCGTTACTGAATCGCCCGTATGAATTCCCATTGGATCGATATTTTCGATGGAGCAGATAATAATAGCATTATCCGCTTTATCCCTAACCACTTCCATTTCAAATTCTTTCCATCCTAAAAGTGATTCTTCCATAAGAACTTCTGTGATAGGACTAGCATTGAGTCCGTTCTCCACCAACTCCTGAAATTCATCATTGTTATACGCAACAGAACCACCGGTTCCGCCCATGGTAAATGATGGACGAATAATGATAGGAAACTGCATTTCTTTTATCAAAGATTCTGCTTCCTGCCATGAATGAACAAATCCGCCTTTTGCTGTATTAATCCCAACCTCATCCATTGCTTCTTTGAATCGTTCCCTGTCTTCCGCTTTATCGATGGCATCCACTTGGGCGCCAATGAGCTTTACATTATATTTTTCCAGAACGCCTTCTTTGTGCAAATCCATAGCCAAATTCAAGGCTGTTTGCCCACCAACTGTTGGTAGAATTGCATCGGGATTTTCTTTCTCAATTATAGCAGTTACATATTCCACCGTAATAGGTTCGATATAAGTGGCATCTGCTAAATCCGGATCTGTCATAATTGTGGCTGGGTTGGAATTAACCAAAATAACGCGGTATCCTTCTTCTTTCAAGGCACGGGTCGCCTGCGTTCCGGAATAATCGAATTCACAGGCTTGACCAATGACGATGGGTCCGGCACCGATAATTAAAATTGATTTTATGTCAGTTCGTTTAGGCACGTTTTATTTGCCACAGAGCCACAGAGAACGCAGAGATTTTAATTGTTGATAAATCTTTTAATTCCATTCTTTATTTGTTTTTTCTCTGTGTTCTCTGTGTCTGTGGCTACTCATCAAATAGGGAGTCATCCAACCCTTGGTTTACTTTGTATTTTGAAAATTCCATGACAACCGTCCCGGCAAATTCCTTTTTCTCTGGATCAATACCAGCTTCCTTTGCTACTTTTTTAAAATCTTTTCGATCTTCTGCGGGGCCACCAAAGGGATCCCGCATGGACCATTCACCCATCCCTTTAAATCCTAGTGATAGTGTTGTTTTTATGGGTAGAAACATGCCATCCACTTCATCATATTCGGATATCAATTGGAATACTTTTTGAGAATCAATGACTGTTTCTGCTTTTGAAATCACCCACGAGTTGGCATCCACCCACAGATTCATTGTTATATCAGGAAAATCAACATCATCAATTGGAATATCCATTGAATCCGGAATCACCGATCCAGTTAAGAGCCAATGATCTCTATCGTTCAACAATTCACTACCTTTTACATGTATGGATTCAAGCATCTTTAGAAATTTGTCCGGAGAGCCGCCCAAACCGGTTTTGGGCACAATGGCAAACCCCCTGGATTTTACTTTTATTTTATCAGGTGCTTTGTAATAAAGTTTAATCTTTTTCCGTGGCATACGCAAGCCGGTCATTTCAACCGATATTTTGATTTTTACGGAATAATCTTCTATACGGTTAAAACGCATAATAAGGCTGTCTTGAATGGATTCAACCGTGGGGGTTCCAGCAAGTAAAAATCCTGTAAAAAATATTAAATATTTCATCATGATTTAATATCTCGTTGTAGAAATACAGCAATACTTACTCCAATAAAACCGGCTGTATAAAGTACTAAAATACTCAAACTTTTTATGATGCGATCCCACGGGATTGGGTCCTTAAATGCTTGCTGCCAAACATCGAAATATGTGACAAAAATATAGGGCTCCATTTTTTCAAACATATCGATTGGAATGGCCATGATGATATAACCAATTACAATAAGAAAAATCGCGCCAACAATGGGACCGATTCCATTGTTCACCATTGTCGAAAACATAAAACATAATGTAGCAACAACACACATGACTAAAATTGCCAAACCAAATGAAAGAGCCATACGAATCCATGCTTCACTTTGATCTAAAATTAAAATCCCCTTATCAAAAACGATCAAGTCACCACTCCCCAGCCACAATGTTCCAATCCCCAAACTCATAAAAGCTAAAAATAAAATGAGTACTGCAGTATAAATCCACGTAGCAAATAATTTAGCAAATAATATTTTCAATCGACTTGTAGAACGAGTTAGAATAATGCGAAAAGTACCCGCCGCTCCTTCAGCCGCAACCGCATCTCCCGCAGCTAATGCTACCAAAAATGGCATGTGAATCCAAAAAGCATTCATCACAATATAGGTAGCAAGAAATGCATTAAAAATGGAGCCTACCACGATGAAATTATCTCCCAATTCCTGCGCATATTCATCATGAATCTCTCCGCCGCCATAGGAGAATCCCCAGAGAATCAAGGGCATTAAAATAGCAATACCAATAAAACCAATATAACTCCGCCATCGGCCTGTAATTTTCAAAAGTTCGTTATGAATAAGTCCTATCATTTTTCTCTGGATTAATGGAGTAATGGATTTTTGGATTGTTGAATTCTTATTAGCGAAGATTTATCCAGCATTCCATAAATCCAATTATCCATTATTTTTACCTGTTTTTGATAAATAGAAATCTTCCAACGACGTTTTTGGAATAATCGCTTTGATTTTGCATTCGTGTTGGGTGAGTAAAGTGGTTATTTCAGGGATTTTTTCCTGCAGTACATTCACAAACAACGAACCTGTTCTTTCCTCACAATTATGAATCCAGTCTTGAGATTCTAATATTGTTTTAGCTTTTTCAATGGGATGCACTCGTAACTCTGTTGTAAACAATTCAGATTCAGTTAATAGATCTTCCATTTTTCCGGATATAATAAACTTCCCTAAATGGATAATGGCTACATGTGAACAGATTTTTTGAACTTCATCCAATAAGTGAGATGAAATGAAAATAGTAATTCCTTCACTGTTTAATTCCCTGACCAAGTCCCGGATTTCTTTCATCCCTTGTGGATCAAGCCCATTGGTCGGTTCATCCAAAATGAGTAATTCAGGTTTGGCAAGTAGTGCTTGTGCAATTCCCAATCGTTGACGCATGCCTTGAGAATAATGTTTTACTTTGTCATTTGCCCGTTCAAACAAACCTACTCGCTCTAAGACAATAGGAATATTGTCAAATCCTTTTCCATCCATTCGCGCCAGCATTTCCAAATTGGTTTTGGCGGATAGATGTTTATAAAAATCAGCCCGTTCAATAAATGCTCCTACACCTACTAAAGCCTGATGATGATTATTTTGGACTGATAGTCCATTGATTAAAACTTCTCCATCGTCCGGACAAATCAAATCTGTCATCATGCGAATGGTGGTTGATTTCCCGCTGCCGTTTGGACCCAGAAATCCAAAGACAGACCCTTCAGGAATTTTTAAAGATAGATTGTCCACAGCTTTTCGTGGGCCGAATGATTTAGAGAGATTTTTTGTTTCAAGTATCATTTATTTTTGCCACAGAGACCCAGAGGAAGTGATGGGATATGGCAGATGGAAAATGGAAGATAGATAAGTCCGATTTTTAACATCTTCCATGCTACATTTTACCTCTACCATATTAACCTCTGTGGCTAATCATTATTTCAATAAACTCATCAAACAGATACCGACTATCATGAGGTCCAGGACTGGATTCGGGATGATATTGGACTGAAAACGCCGGAACATTTTTACAACGAATCCCTTCCGATGTGTTGTCATTTAAATTCACATGAGTGGGTTCAACATTAGAAGGTAATGAATCCAAATCAACTGCAAAGCCATGATTCTGACTGGTGATTTCTACAACGCCAGTCTCTAAATGTTTTACTGGATGATTAATCCCGCGGTGGCCAAACTTCAGTTTGAATGTCTTTGCTCCCAATGCCAATGCCAATATCTGATGCCCCAGACAAATACCAAAAATGGGTATTTTCCCCAAAAGTTCTTTCACTGTTTCGATTCCATATGTTACAGCTGCCGGATCGCCCGGCCCATTGCTTAAAAACACACCATCCGGATTAAAGTTCATTATTTCTTTGGAAGTCACATTTGCGGGGAAAATAGTGATATCACAACCGTGGGTTTCTAACAATCGAAGAATATTATGCTTAATTCCATAATCAATGGCTGCAACATTAAAATTGATTGGCTGATTGACTGATTGCCTGCTGAACGTGGAGAGGCTGATTGACGACCATGAATATTGATTCTTGCACGTGACTTCTTTTGCTAAATCTAACCCCGTCATGTCCGGTGCTTTGGACAATTTTTTCTTTAAACTATCGAAATCAGAATCCATGGTAGAAATAATGCCATTCATGGCGCCATGATCTCGGATATGTCGGGTGAGAGCCCGAGTATCAATGCCCTGAATACCTACAATTTTTTGTTCTTTTAAATAATCCCCTAGGGATTGCGTTGAGCGCCAGTTGGAAGGAATCTCTGTTTCCTCCTTTATGACAAACCCGGAAACTTGAATACGACTTGATTCAATATCATCCGGATTAACACCGTAGTTCCCCACATGAGGTGTTGTCATGGTAACGATTTGACGACAGTAGGATGGATCAGTCAGAATTTCCTGATAACCGGTCATACCTGTATTGAAGCACACCTCTCCAATTGTTTCACCCTCTGCTCCAAAACTTTTTCCATTAAAAAAACGGCCGTCCTGCAACAAAAGGACGGCCGGTCTAGGAATTCCCATAAAAGAATCTATTACGTATTAAGGGTTTTAATGAAATCCAATTTCATCATTTTTTTGTTAATGCCCACGATCCATCCCAATCATCGCCTGGAGGATTTTCTGCATAATGCTCACAGCGAGGAATATATATCCGACTGGGATTGGTTTTTCTGCCGGGAAACATATCTTCCAATTCATCAGACGTTTTAAATGCATCAATGGCTTTTTCCCATTCTTGATTCCGATAAAACGCCAATGCATTATGATAAGCATCAAGAAGTTTATCATATCCTGGTGGCATTTTTCCTTTTTCAGCAATTAGCTCAAATACCTGTGCCGGTTCTGATTTTCCCATGACAATTACATAATCCAGATCGCGCCAAATAAATTTATCCTTACATGCCTTATACGTTTCATCTGCCACCTGAATATAAATACCATACTGCTTTGCGGATGCTTCCAACCGAGCCGCCAAGTTTACTGTGTCGCCCATCATAGTATAATTCATGCGCATGGTGGAACCCATGTTTCCCGTAACCATTGGACCCGTATTAATTCCAATTCTGTTTTGCATATGATGTACAATCTCGGGCCAACGATCGCCTTGAGATTGCCATTTTTGCCTCAATTCATCTAAACTTTCTTGCATTTTTATGGCTGTAATACATGCCCAATATTCATGGTCATCCACAGGAGCAGGGGCACCATAAAAAGCCACTATTGCATCACCAATATATTTGTCCAATGTGCCCTTGTTATCCAGAAGGATATCTGTCATTTCTGTTAAATAATCATTCAATAATTCTACTAAATCTGATGCGGAAAGTTTTTCTGAAAAAGCAGAAAAACTTTGAATATCTGTAAAAAATGCAGTGTGATATCCTTCTTCCCCGCCTAAAGATGGTTCTTCTTTAGCATCAAACATTTGATCAATCAATTCCGGGGAAATATATGCACCAAATGTATCTTTTAAAAATCGCTTATCTTTTTCAACAATTAAAAAGTTGTAGAGGAATATTCCCAGATAAGTACTCCCCATGGAAATTGCCGGCCGGACAATCTCCCACATGACTAATCCTGTTAGAAATTCATTATATGTGAAGATTATCCAAGCAACAATAGCTACCAAAGGAACCGGAAGAGTATATAATGGCTTCGAAGGAATACTGACGACTACACCTAACAAAACACAGAGTATAATAATCGACCAAAGATTAGTATTGGCATTTGTGGTGGAAACAAATTCATTTTGGAGAATGCTGTGAATTACATTGGCGTGGATCTCAACACCGGCAAACGTCTCCTGCACGGGTGTATTACGTAAATCCATTAGGCCCGGTAAAGAAGCACCAACAATGGCTACTTTCCCTTTCCAGTAGGACGGATCCAACATTTCCGGATCCATACAATACATGTAGGGCAAATAATAAAATGTTTTATAATAACCGTAATAATTCACATACATACGGCCTTTTTCATCGATGGGTATTTCTCGCACGACCACACCTGATGTATCTCGCATCGTTAATATTAAACGATCAAAGTCATAATCCAGGCCATCATTTGGGACGCCCAGAATATCCATTGCTCCTGCTATCGTGAGAGATGGATACACATGGTTGGCTCCTTCAAACCAAATGGCTGTCGGGGATCTTCTGATTATTCCATCATCGTCTTGAGGAAAATTGGCACTTCCAGTCCGGACTGATGCTTGTAATAAATCCGGATATGTATTTCCCAGGCGATCAGCTTTAGGCAGTCTTTTTGCTTGGTCATCAGGAATTTGTATTAAATGGTCCGGACGATCATACCCTTCAGGTTCAGAATCCATTTTATAAATAAATATGAGCGTATCTTCTTCCTCAAAGACTAAAGCATGATACGTTTTTTGGCTTTCATAGGTTGAATATACCATCCGCGTTGGATCGTTGCTCAAGAGAAATTGATTGGTTACATCGGCTAAATATTCATCATTGGGAGTATTGTCACTGTTTAAAGCATTCACCAAATCAAAATTAAAGGTATTTTCCGGATCGAAAATAATATCAAAAAGAAGCGCTGCGGGCTCACCGGACGTAACCACATCAATTAATTGACCATGATACGCTTGGGGCCAATTATAATACCGACCAAGTCCACCTTCTTCCACGGGTAACGTAGATTGCTGCTCAATGTCAATTATTACTACAGTATCAATGGATGCCTCTTCTACACCTGCAACTCCAGATCGCATTCGGGCATCATAGGATTGGTATTCGTAACCGTCTAATAAATCTGTAAGGAAAAATCCGTCGGCATTGGTTCCAAAACTAATAACAAAACCCACTACAAGGCCGATAAGGGCGCCAATGCCAAGGCGTTTTAATAATTCATTCATATATAATTAATTGTTTTTATGGATTGCATCAACATGTTGATGCATGAATATTATTCTTCTGCAGCGTCTAATTCCTTGTTCCACTGTACAAATTCAAGATCGCCGTCTTTTGATTGGTCAAATTCAAACATATGAAATTTCCCATCTTTGCGGACATTGATCTGCATACCTTCCGCAAGTGTGACCCATTCTTCCAACGTTACTTCATAGGGTCCGGAGACTTGCGTAGGCGCCTTGGTTTCTGTGACGGGACCCAGAGTGAATTTGGGTTTGCCGGTGGGCGCTCCGGGGGCAAAAGATTTCCGTTTATCTTTGCGTTCATCAATCACATTCTTGGCAGCATTTACATCTACTTTACCGTTATACACTAATACTTCACTTTCATCTTCGCCTGCTTTGGCACGGTATTTTGTTCCGCGTATAGCGGCTACTGCAGTGGGCGTTCGTAATTGTATATTTTTCTTTTCTCCAAATGCTGCTTTGGCGGATACAAAAACATTTCCTCTTTTCAATTTCGCTTTAAAATTCTTTGTCATTGGTTTTACGTTAGCTTCATTCAATTCCAATTCCGTTTTTTCACCCAGTCTTATTTTACCTCCGCCTTTTAGAGTTATCTCTGCTCGTGACTTTGCAGCAGTGCGAATTATATCGCCTTCAAAAACAGGTCGATTGGGTTTTGCTTTTTCCCATGAATCGCTTCCGGAGGATTGAACTTCAACCTTTCCAAGGGGTAGGGAAATTTTACCGAATTGTTTCCCGGCGGATTGGGCAGTCCCCATAAAAATGATCATGGATAAAACGATGATGGTTGTTAGTCTAAATAATTTTCTGCACATAATAATTCCTATTTTATTTTAATAAAATTGTCAAATCCCAATGCTTTATTTACCACTCTACTACTCACCAGTTACCAGTTACCAGTTACCACTAAACCACTCACCACCCTATTTCACCAATACCATTTTCTTTGTGTTTATGTGCAGTAGTTTACCTTTGTCATTTTTCATGACAGTCTGATATAAATAAAGACCTGAAGGTAACTGACGATTTAAGTTATTTCGCCCATTCCAGATAATCTGATGATAACCGCTTTCAAAATATTCATTATTGGTCAATGTTCTTACTTCTTCACCAAGGATATTGAACACCTTCATGGAAACAATAGCATCTTCCGCCAACTGCAGCCTGATTGCCGTAACCGGATTAAAGGGATTAGGAACATTTTGATTAACAGAAAATTCTGTTGGTAATATACCCAAGTCATCAATGCTTTTTGATACGTTAATCGGTAAGCCAATGATCACCTGGAATTGATGAGCCTGTTCATCACCAATGCTCACATATTTATAGGCTTCACCTGAACGAATGTTATGCTGGATCTTGTTTTCTAAATCGATAAGAACCGCATCAAACTCCAATGGAATATAACTGGTATTGAGCGCTTCAAGGCTGATCTGCCCTGCAATATTTGATTTAACATCTACATTCCATGTATAGCTCGTTTGGCCTTCTTTGCGGATATCTTTGGAATAGATTCCTTTATCTGTCCAATCAGATTTGTCAAAAGCCAATTGCACATAATCACCAATGACGGGTGGTTCATGGGCATCCATTCCGTCACGTTCATCGGTAGCATGCGGGTGTGTGCCCAGTCTATTTTCAGAATCATGAAATCCGTTAATGACCGCAGACAAGTTAATCTCCCAACCGCCAGTCATTTGCTTCTGTGTACCGCCTCCTGGAATATGATTAAACTCCAGTGATGCGCTTGCTTCATTAGACCAAATCCAATAGCCTTCTCCAGGTAGCATATTGGTTTTAGTTACATAACCACTGCCATCAAAACTATATAGTGTCATTTCTACATCACCTGTTGTTGTTACTTGATCAGAAATATCCAAATTAAATGCATATGGATTACCAATCATGTTCCAGCCCTGATCTAATGTATATGTAAATGTATTTTCAAGTGGAGTTACTTCACCGTTACCACCCATCAGAATTACACTATTCCTAGAAATAATCCAAAATGCATTCCCGGCAGCAAAAGTACCCGTATTTTCTAAATAACTTCCATTACTGTTATTATAACTGAAAATTCTCCATTGAGTAGGATCAGAACTTCCCAAATTGTTTTCCATTACATTTTCTACACCATTAGTCGCTAAATCTCCGGGAAAAGAAACCATGGTATATTGTTCCGCAGCTATTGAACTAAAAGTATGTGAATTGAAGAAAACAGGGACTTCAAACCAATTTGACCATGTTTCATAACCATCATTACTCTTGGCATAAAACTGAACCATCAAGCCTTCCATGGTTACATCGATCGCCGGAATACTCCCACTCCATATTCCGGATTCAAAGGATAGAGAAGACTCAGACGGATTTGAATAATTTCCACCTATGTAATAGATTAGCTTCGCTTCGCTAATTCCGGAAACAGCATCAAGTCCAACAGCAATATTCACATCACTTGATCCACCGGTATACGCATCTCCATTCGTGACGGTAATATTGCTAATGGTGGGATAATCGGTCCCACCGGCGGTGCATTCATCCATTTCCACATCAGCATTCTCTTGGCTACCACCTGTAACATTAATATTTTCCACCATTCCCATGAGATCCATTCCATCATCGCAATTATCCGGGCCGGAATTGGATGAACCTTGTGCATCAATGAAAACGGCTACTGTATATCCATTACCATCGGGCAAATCTGTGAATTCATAATTATAGTGTTCATCCGCAGAAAGATTAACAGAAACAGGTGCAGGACCTTGATCCGGTGTTCCACTGTCCGGGCTATTTCCAGGATTGTAAAGTCCTATATACATATCACCATTAATGACTCTATTTACATGAATATCGCAATTAATTTTGCCCGTATCACCGCTCCCCGGCGGAACAAACAATAATTCTATTGATTCATACCGATGGACTCCTTCAGACTCGTACATCCACAACTTATAGTAATAGTTATTACCCGGTGTTATATCATCGTCACGCCAGCTTAATACATTTACATCTGTTTCACTTAAAATAATAGGCGAGGATGGAATTACTACACCGGGAAAGGTTTCTCTACGAATCTCATATTTGTAAAATTCACCATCAGCATCGGGCCAACGATCCCATTCCAAATCAACATAATCAGAAGAATAATTAGTAAACCAAAGTCCTGTGCCACTGTCTGAGTATTTTCCTGTTTCAATTTCAGTTATTTCAGCATGGCAGCTACTATTTTGATTTCCCCCAACTTGAGTAATAGAGATTCTGATTTTATCGGTAAACATTTCCTGAAACGAATATGTTTTAGTTTTATCCGGATTTGGATTGTCTATATCAGCAATCCACGCCCAGTTTTGATTAGCGCTGTCCCACACTTCTATTGTTCCTTCTCCCATATAATAGCATGGATCGTCATTGCCACTGGAAGTGGGAAATCCATTTTCTATTTTTATTACATTTATATATTGTTCTCCGTTATCCAAACCAAACTCGTAATAAAAAGTCGGATTCCCGCCAAGACCTGCAGATGTATTCGGATCACCATCCACCATAGGTCCCATCATTGTGGCATTTGCAACGTCACAATTTTGATTGTCATTGCTGCCGCAAATAGGGGATAAAGGTTCAATAGTAAAATTACCTGCATCGCCCCAGGGTTCATCATCATTCCAAGTTCCTGTACCAAAACCACTACCGTTAAATCCATTCCCGCTTTCATCATTTAGAAAGGTGCCGCTGCCTTCATTACAGTGCCACAATAAATGTGTATCAGAATCGGGTGTAAATGCATCTGACCATGGATCAAAATTATTTCCTGCATACCTGGCTATTGTACTAATACGAACTGCATCTCCCAGACCGTCCATTTGTCCACCAATCAAAAGTGGGATAGTTGTGGATGAAAAAGTGGCACTGGAAGGAGATGATGACATTAGATTGCCATCCAAATAAATGCGAAGATTACTTCCATCATATTCAGCAGCTACATGATGCCATTCATTAATAATAGGATTTGTTATCCATTCAGTAGATCCAACATTTTCTATTGAAAAATGGTATCTTCCATTTTCATAAGTAAACAACAACCAATCATTTTGACCACCATCGTTAATATCAAACAAATCAAAAAATGTATCTGCCGTGTGGAGTTTTACAAACATTTCGACTGTTATTTCACTACCGGATGGGAAATTAAAGTTAGAAACATCGGCGCCATCAGATGTTGCTCCAAAGTCAAATGAGAATCCTCCGGTTCCGCCACTGGCCAGTGTCAAGTTAATATCTGACAAAATCAGACTGGCCGGCACATAAAGGTTATCCACCATCACATAAGGTTCATCGCCTTCATACGCATTATTATCATTGGCGTCAAAGTACGCCTCTATCTCATAAGGACCCCCTTCGGTTATCTGTGGATCTTCGAAAAAATAAACCAAATTAGAAAATGGCGGATCTTCGCCCCAATTTTGTTCCAGAAATCCACCGCCAGGTAAGGTTACTTTCATACGAACCTGGCTAAATACCCATTCTTCATCCAAGGTTATTGTTCCTTCAATACGACCATTTGAGCCGCCTCCATAATCTGCACCTTCATCAATCCAGGTTTCAACTAAATCTATTAGTGAAGATGATAGCTGGCCAGCGGGTGGCATAACATCTCCATATGTACCCGTATTGGCTAGTTTATTATACAAGACTGATTGGTTGGGGTCATATGGTACAACGCGATCTGCGGGAGAATAGTTTGAAGAAACTGCCATAAGATTCCCATGGCTAACGCCATCGGATAAATCCAATAGATGTTGATTCCAATTACTGCTGGATTGATTGTGGCAGTTTACACAGTTCTGGTTCCAAATAGTTTGAATTTCAGTTTGATAGTCAACTTGAGCATTAGCAAAAATTGACAATATTAACAATATTGATAAATGTTTCATCGCCCACCTCCAAACAATACTCTAGGTAATGAGGGAGGACCCGGTGGTTCACCCAAATCTTCAAGGACTTCACCTTCGTCTTGTTGACTTATGGCATAGGCAGCTCCCGCTCCAGCAAGCGTCAGCAGTCCGCCCCATAATAACCATTTTTTTCCACCACTTTTTTTAACAACTTTCGGTTCTTCAGTCTTAATACCTGCTTTCTTTTTTAAAGCATCGGGTGGTTCTAACCCGGCAAGATCCCATGCGACTAATTCTACTTGTGTAATCAATCCGTCTACAGCGCCTTTATACGTTTTATTCACAGCTCGGATTGTTTCGCTTGTTTCAACAGAAAACAACTTTGTTTCGATAGTATACGTTTCACCTATTTTTCCAAACGAACCGGAAACCATCTGCTGTACACCCAACAAATTCCCTATTTCCACTGCACATTCAGCAGATGAACAACCCGATTGCTGAAAGCCTTGTTCTTGTAGTATTTCTTCCATTTGAGATCGATCCACCAAAATAAATGCTTTTGTACTAACCATTTCCCCGGCCAAACGCTGGGTGAGAGCAATGGATTCCATTGTTGTAATACCCAGTCCTTCAAAATCCAAAACAGCTGTGGTCATTCTAGAATCCGAAATTGATTTTGCTTCTTGTGCGTACAAACCTATCAATATAAAACTAAATAATATGATACAGGATTTAACTTTCATTGGTGATACCCCTATCTAATGGATAAATGGTTGATGTGAAAATATAACCTCAAACTAAACCAATTCCTGTGATGGAGGCAACATATAGGTTAATTGAATGATTGCCTCCCGGCACTTCGATTCCGGGAGGTTCAAAATGATTGGATGATTGAATATATAATGGTCCAAATAAAAAAGGCTCCAATTTGGAGCCTTTTTTAGGTGCTGGTTGATACCTCGAATTTATTTGACCATAATCATTTTATTGGTTTTGTTTAAAATGACGTTACCGGACATATCCGTAATCCTAGTTGAGTAAAAATATACACCACTGGCGACTCGTTTACCAACACGATTCAGACCTTTCCAGATGAAATTGTGATACCCCGCAGGATATAGTTGATTATCAGAAATTCGGATTACTTCTTCACCTAGTAAATTGTATATAATTAAATCCACTGAAGCAATATCTTCCAACGTAATGAGGATAGACGTCTGTGGATTGAATGGATTCGGGTAATTCTGACTAATACTGAAGCGATCGGGATAGAGTTCAACACCGGCATTATTGGCATTGACAAATTCCTTCGTCCCAGCAATAAAGCGAATATCGTGGATTGCCTTCGGATTGCTAACTGCATAACGATAAATCGGATTCCAGCGGAGATCCTGGGCGACTCCCAACGTAACATCAATGGCAAACACATCGAATTCAGCAGGAATGTCTGCTAATCCCTCAAAATGGATATACACATTATGTCTGTCATCTTCTGCAGCAATTTCCATATCCCAGAATTCACCTTCTTCTTTTACTGTCCTGATATCTGTTGTATATGTATCTCCATGTTGCGCCCAATCGCGATTATCCATACGCAGGGAAATGCCGCCGGGAAGCATGGGCGGTTCGAAAGCATCCAATGCATCATATTCATCATTCGCCGTTGTCAGCATACCAACTGTATTTATTTTATCAACACCCAGTCCATTTCTGGCACTTATGTCAATGAGCCATTCGTTTTCTTGTAAAACAATTTCCGGATTCACAATTTTCAATCCGCTACTGCTCTTGCTTGGTTTAATAAAAAGCTGGTTCGCTGTTGTTGATTTATATACATACCCTTTCCATGGTTCAAGTTTATTTGCAGACACCCAACCGTTGGCGCCATCATACGTATAGAAATTAGGATCGCCAGCTAGATTTGTCGAGTCATCGATCAATACATTTTCCAAGGGAATACTAAAATCAAACGGATTCCCCAGCATGACCCATTCGCCTGAAGTGAAATTGATCGTAAAATCATCATCTGTTGTGACTGATCGTGTTTGACCAGTTGTAATATTAAATCCCGCATCTTTCACAATCAGAAAATAGCCTACACCGGGATCAATGGTATTAATTGTAGCAAATTCATTCCATCCACCACCAGAGTATGTAAAGAAACGCCATTTTGTATCATCATATGCCAGTAAATCATCTACCAGAATATCCGTTGGAGTCGCGTTGGCAGCCTGCCCCGGGAATGAGATAAACTGATAACTGGATACGGCCGAACCATTGGGAATTCCCGTTGGCCAGCGATCGGTGCTGGAAAGTCCAACTCCGGGAATAGTAACGGAAATTGAATAATGACCTTCAGCCGGTTTATACGTTTCATTACCGGCAACATCACGAGAATAGATATAATATTCTACTCCAACCGATGTAACGAAACTACTGGCGATCACATAGGTATTCAGCGTTTTCATATCTACCGGAGCTTGCCATTGAGACTCGCCGCCTTTACGGTAATACAATTCTGCAATGTCAATTCCAGACATGGGATCATCAAACGATGCAGATATTGATGCAGGTGAATTATCTGACCCTTCCAAGACAGGGTTGTGAGAAATAACCGGGTCCGTAAAGTCAATGTTTATCGTTTGCGGATTACTGGTTTCAGTAGCGTTTCCAGCGCTGTCATAAACAGTCATTGTCCATTGATGAGCACCTTCAGCAAAACCATCAGGTATACTGATTTGAGTTGAATCCGGATGCTGTTGGTAATTATTTGTTGAGTTAATTGTAACTTCATAATATTTTAAACCAGCGGTTGCATCGGATGAAGCATTCCATTCAAAATCCAGGAATTGCTGGTTATACCAGCCATCAAGTGGATAGGTAACTGTAAAAGCGTTTGGATTTGTATCATCCCATTTGGCAACAATCGATACTGCGTTTCCAGAGTCGTCATTACCGGCATTGTCTTCTAACCAAACATCAAACGTGGAAAGTGCATTAGATGGCAGCGTCAGACCGGATAAAGAGGTAATATTTTGTTCTTCTGTAAACCCATCACCATTCCCATCAATACTCACATGTGCACCAAAGACACCTGCGTGATCGTAGGGATTACTCCACGATAATGTAAAATCATTGGTACTTGTCCACACGTCCGGGATGATAGCCAGATCTGAAATCGGGTCCGGAGGCGTTACATCATCTATATTATGGGTACCGGTATATCCGGTGATTCCTTCTGATGTCAAATTCACAACAAAATCAAAATCCCAAGGTGCATTCATTTCTATTTGAATATCACATGTGGCCTGACCTCCGGTAATATTGGCATTTGAATTAACAATAGTTACATAATTGTTTGCCGGTACAATCTCCCATACAACGGGTGTTCCTTCGGCAACTACGTTCCCAAACTGATCATAAGCGAACCCAACAATTTGAAATTGGTCCCCCAATAATACATCTACCGAATCCGGCGGTAAGCTGACCAAATTTGTCACACCCGGGACGACATGGATAACGGCTGTGGTGTCGTTCAGATCATAAACGGAGCGATCATCTCGATTGGATGTCGTTTCATTGGTTGTATTCACAACACGAACGGGAAGTGAAATCAGCGTGTTTGCACCGCGAATATTCATTAAATCTGCTTTAGTATTGCCGGATTTCTGATTGAGCATTATACCGCTGTCAGATACAGAATTCTGACCGCCTCGACTGGTTCCCATTATAACGGCAAAAAGTGCATCATCTGTTACCCAGCCATGGACTGTATAATCACTTTCAGAAACTGTTGACGTATTCAGAGTAACGTTTGCAACACCATTTACATCTGTGAAAGAAGATGAGGAACTTAAACTTTCACCCGTGCCATTACCGGTTACGACTTCCCAATTAACTTCTACACCTTCCAAAGAATTATCAAACGTGTCAATAAGCGCTGCTTCAATTTCAATCGTGGCAACGTCGGCTGATAGATCAATTTGGGCATCCGTCAGTTCAGAAGGCATTTCAAGATTATAAATATCATCGGGGATAATGGTGACAACACCACTTTCATGTGTCCCTGATCCGGATGTTGCTGAAACCTTCACTTGATCGCCCACAGCTAAACTGTTTCCTGTTGGGTCCGTGTTTAAATTAACATTTACTATTCCCCCTAGGGTGGATGCGGTAGAATTATCTAATGTGAATCCATCTCCGTTCCCTACTACGGGAACGATGTCCCATGCCACTGTTTCATTATCCGCAACAAGGTTTGCAAATTGATCAAATATATTGGCTTCAAATACCAACGAACTTAACTGCGTCATGGTCATATCCGTTTCTTCGTTTACCCAAACAGAATCGGGGCTACCAGGGACAATCTTGAAATATCCACCTTGAGCGGTAGCACCATTTTCATCCACGGTAAGAGAATTCAAATCGTTTGTGGTGGTCGTAGTAAAATATGTATTCGTTACTTTTCCACTTAGGTTAGCGCCATAGGTATTGTCACTTGCATACGTTCCAAACTGCTGACCTGCATTGCCCCAGAGAATGGATGGATTCGTCATATAATGGCCAATGGAATTAAACACCTGTACTTCTACTGAAAGCCCGGAGCCAACGGCTGAACTTGTGTCCGGACTCACTGAAATTGTATCACCAAAAACAGGATAAAGGACCACAACTGAACTTGATATATAACCGGTTTGATCATGATAAAAACAACCGGCGTCAGCGTACGTATAATCGGGGTCAATCCAATTTTCGGTTGTATCAACGTCGATGGCTGCTGCTGAACTTAATAAAGTAAAATCATTTGTACTGTAACTGACAAACTGATCAGTACTGACAGTAAATGATCCTGTTTCATTTATAGTACCGCTGCCGGATGTACTTCCTTCCAAAATAGAGTAATTCAAATCCACGGTTCCGCTATTTACTTCTAAAGATGTACTGTTATCGTTCCCGGCAATAGTAACGTGTTCTATCGTGGCGTCACCATTGATTGTCAGTGGTATAAACGCATCTCCCACATCCTGAATGACCATATAATAAAAACTGTCATTAAGATCTCTTCCGCCACCGGAACCGGAATTGATAATGACACCGCCATAAGTTGAATCGGGATCTGTACTTGCAAATGAAACGGGATTTCCCGCAACACCGCTTGCGCCTAATACTCCATCCACGGTCATGGTAACTCCGGGATCAAAATAAACTGTTGCTCCAGGTTCGACGGTCATTGTATCGCCTGCAACAATGGTAAAATTTTGCGTTATAACAGCTGATTCATCATTGGTCACATTTACATTACCATTGGACGTGCCGGCGAGAAATTCTCGAATCAGAGGAAAAGCGCCCATATCTGTTACAGTACTATCACTGTCAAATATTGATGTAGAATCTCCTGCATCAATACAGGGGCTGGTAATCTGTAGGTTGAAGTCACCATTGGCTGCATCCACAAAAATCGGATCAGAGTTAATATTTCCTGTTCCTGTATAACTACCTTCAACATCAGAAAAGGTAATTGTGGGTGCGCCGTATGTAGCAGCTGTATTATTCCAAAGAATAGAATTAACGGCTGAAACTGTGCCCGTAGAATTTTCATAAATTCCCGTAGCATTGCCGTAGATGGTCAAATTATACATTGTTGCAATTGCATCATTATTGACTGTTACACCGGCATAATTGGAATTCGTAATTAATAAATTATACATAGTTACAACTGCATCATTATTGATCTGAAGTGCGTCACTTGTACCATTTACATTGGTCAGATGCAGATCATATAGAGCCGGTGACCCGCCACTAATTTCAAAATATCCATCAATGGCTACATCGCTTGGAACAGCTCCGCCTACAATCAGGAGATCTTTCCCCCAGTTATTGAGAGACTCACTGTAAGCTCCGGTTGAAATATGAATTTCATCATCATAAATGCCATGATTCATGGCAAATTGAATTGTTTTAAACGGATTCGTTGTTGTTCCCATATCAGTTGTTACAGAATCCGATCCTGTGGTGGACACATACCAATACTGTCGCGTATATGTTGTGGCAGCATCAAGGATATTTTCGTAAGCACCCATATCCGGAATACTATCGGAACGGGCATTGCCTTCTGAATCATACAAAACGCCTGTGGCTGCGCTGGCCTGACCGATAACCGGTGACCAGTCCTGCAAATGGAAATCGCCATTAAATCCATCCACAAATCCAGGTCGTCCGTTGTAGTTGCCTGTGCCAAGATTTCCACCCGGTGCACCACCCTGCACATCT